>NZ_JAOQKB010000005.1:93592-202132 GCF_025567215.1 Huintestinicola butyrica | reverse complement strand
CCAATTTTACTTTTAGGGGTATAGCTCAGCTGGTAGAGCAGTGGTCTCCAAAACCACGTGCCGAGGGTTCGAATCCTTCTGCCCCTGCCATTCAAATTCTACAACATAAAAAATGTTGTATTAAAAATCTCCCACCCTCAACCGAGAGTGGGAGATTTTTAATGTAAGACGATTAAACTAATCATTCAACCTCGATAACAGGATCTATGCGTACAATGAAATTACATTTGGGATTTGAGCAGTAAAACGAATGAGCTTTATCAGCAGTTGTGTTAAAAGGAATAAAGTATCCGCTATGGCAAGCCTTACACTTGACCTTTTCACCTTTTATAAGTTTATCAATGAGATTTTCTTCTTTCATATATAGCGCCGCCTTTTCTTCTATTGTATTTGATTTAAAAGACTTACCATACAAGCATCTCCTTATTTGTGATACTTTGCGCAGTTAAAAAGCACACTATTGGTGTGTGGCGATTCGTCAGAAATTTCCTCATCATTAACTTTAATATCCTGAAAAGATTGTTCGGGGGAAAGTTCAAAGGATTCTTTCATAAAAGCTTCACGCTCTTCTGCAGAGCCATCCAAAACGGTTATGGGCTTTGTATCCGTTTAATCATCTCCTCAGAAAGCTGCTTTATAATGTTTGAAAATTTGCGCATTGTCTGTTTAAGTTAATTTTATAATATTTTTTCAACAGGAAGCGGCATACTAATTTTGTGATAGGCTTTTGTATTCATTATACCATTTCAGCCAGCGTTGTCAAGTGTACATTCTACATTTTCTCACCTTATGCTCAAAGACAAACGATGCCTCCCTTATAAGCTATTATAGATGATGTAAGCTTGTCTTTTTATTCGCAAGTCATTTCTTTAACTTTTGGAAGGCACATTTTTCATCGTGCTAAATTGATATAAAAATATAAAATGCCCATCTGAAGCCAATCAGATGGGCATTTTATATTATTACCTCTTACTTTTCAAATCCCTTTGGAGCTGCGATCTCGTAATCTCCGTCGGAGTTGATAGCTCTCATCATTGCAGCAATGAGGTCGGGCTGAGTTATCTCACGTGTGGAGCGGTTTATTACGCCGAAGCCCTTGTCGCCGTTCCAGCCGTTGTCCCAGTAAACGGGAATGCAGCCGTTGTCCTTGGCAGCCTTTACAACATATTCCATCCAGTAGCATCTGAAGCCGCCGAAGGTGTCGCTTACGTGCTCCTTGTTCTGAACGCCCATCTCGCCGATGATAACGGGATAGCCCTTGCTTACAAATGCGTCGTTCAGCTTCTTCATGGTGCTGTCAACGTAGTCCTCCTGACCCCAGTTGTCGTAATTTTCAACTGCGTATTTGCCCCACTGAGTCTTTGCTGTTGCCATGTTCTCGTCGATAGTAAAGTTATAGGGGTCATAGTAGTGAACGGATATCATAAGCCTATTGCCGTCTGCCTTGCAGCCGCTGTCGGTTGGAATAACAAAGCCGTAGTTGCCTGCAGTGTATTCAATGTTGGTGTTCCAGCCGGGAATAAGCAGCCAGCGCTTTTCGTTGTTGGAGCCTGTCTTTCTTACGGTGTCAACAAAGATCTGATTGTAGGCGTTGATATTCTCATAGCCGATTGCATTGGGCTTTCCGTATGTGTTGTCGGACTCCTCGTTCATGGACTCGAAAATAAGGTGCTGGTCATAATCCTTGAAGCGGTCAGCGATTTGTGCCCAGACCTTTTCGTACTTGTCCTTTATCTCGTCCTGGTTGTCGTCAACGCAGCGGAGCCAGCTCTTGTCAACAGTATAGTAGCCGTCGCCGTGAATGTTGATGATGGCGTAAAGGTCGTTGCCTACCACATAATCAACAACTTCCTGAACTCTGTCAAGCCATGCGCTGTCGATGGTATAATCGGGTGCAGCGCCGATCTTATCCAGATATGATACGGGGATACGGACTGTCTTGAAGCCCTGCTCCTTTACTGCCTTGATAAGGTCCTCGGATATTGTGGGATTGCCCCAGGTTGTTTCTGACGGAATACCTGCGTTTGATGCTTCCAGCTGATTTCCCAGATTCCAGCCCATGCCCATTTCCTTGGTGATGGTTGTCTGGTCAAGCTCAGTCCATGCAGACTGTACCTCTGCGGTATCTGCCTGAGACTGTGCATCTGAACCGTTTGCGTCAGAGCTGCTTGCGCAGCCTGTAAGACCCAGCATAAGTGCGGCGGTGAGCACACACAGTCCTCTGAGCAATTTGTTTTCCTTCATTGGTTTTATCCTCCTTAAAATCATCTTTTTTGCAATAGTCGATGAAATTGCATTTGCAAAAAACAGTTCCAGTTAAATTTATTCAATTATAACAGATTTTATCGGATAAAACAAGAAGTATTATCTATAATAATGAAATCGTTTTCTTGTTGCTTTAGTACAAAAATTATCGTAATATAAGTGGATTATCACACAAATGGGACAAGCTGAAAGCTTATTTGATTTTAACAAAGAAAAAGCGTACCAGAGCATAGAATAATATGAAAAGTGCAATGCAGATGTAAATTGAAGCGTTGGTCAGCAGGAGCAAAGCCTGTTCCATTGCGCCTCCGAAAAGCTCGTGGCGGAATTTTTCAAGGAGAAGTCCCGCTGCAACAACTGCTGCGGAAATTATAAGGTCTATCATCAGCTTTGTTAAATTTTCCTTTGCTTTCAGCTCCGGCATCTGCTTTGTTCCTATTCGCTGCCTGTTGATGATAAGGCATAAAACGGCTGCGAGTATGGGAGGAAGTGCGAAAATAATCATATTTATAATGCTCCTTTGTATATTATTTCCGTCAGGCAATTTTTATTAGAAATTGCCTGACGGATTTTTGACTTAGGTTGTGATTCTGCTAAATGTATTACATATTACGGTACCTTTGTTGACTACGTTTATAGATGACCGGCATCTGAGTGTGTATCCAACATAACCCTCGTTTGATTCATAATAAACATCATTCAGCGAAGTGCTTTTGGTTGTGCTTTCTTTCCAGAATAAAGCAGCAGCGTCGGATACACCGTAAGTTACGGTGCGGCTGTTAACAGCAACATTTTCTGTTTCCCATGAAGCTGCTGCGTCAACAAGTTCGTTGTTCGGACCCAAATTATCGATCCAATATACAAAAGCCCATGCTTTGATATCATACTGGAATTTTGGATCCCAGTTTTCCTTAACTGTTGCTGATACTACTGATGCTGTTACATACATATTTGAGGCTTTGCCTGCTTTATTCTTGACTTCACCGATTTTTCTTACTGTGGAATTAACGTCCATTGTAAGAGTATCTTCGGAGGTGCCGCTTACAGGAATAAATTCTGCATTTGCGCCGATACCGTCTCTGATAGAGGCTGGAATGGAGTAATCAATGATACTGTTTTCGGTTGCCTCTTTTAAGGTGTCCATATTTACGGAATTCATCAGTCTGTTGGCTTGAAGCATAACGTATTGCTCATCGGATATGGCTTTCTCCGAATAAGCGTATATAGGTGTGCAGGTAACGGAAAGAGCTGTAACAACGGACATTGCTGAAGCAATAATTCTTTTAATACTAAGCACCAATTAAAAACTATACAAAAAATTGAGCATAATCTTGCGTATATGGATTATGCGATGATTTTTTTGTCTATAGTTTTATTGGTGATTAGTATAAAGCACTTATTCATAACATTCAATCCTTTCATTTTCAGCACTAAAGGCTGTTTTTACGTTCATAGAATTTGGCGGTCATATTTGCACTGAACGTGGTGCGGGACATAATCGGTAAGGCAATTATTTTTATGATTTTTAATATTTTTTGGAAATAGAATCTGTAACGTGTTCGCTTGAGCCGTTGCGGTTTACATAAGCAGATACGCTTAATGTATAGGTTTCGCCCTTTGTAATGTTTGAAGTTGTCTTTGAGCAAACAAGCATTGAACTTTTTGATGATAAATTACTCCAAGACTTAACTTCATTACCATTGCTGTCTTTTAAGGATATGGTGCAGTTGGTAATGCTCGTTGTACCGGTATCTCCTTTTATTTTTGCATAGCATACAGCTTCGTTTTCTGAAAAAGTGATACTAAGAGTGATTTTGTTATTATTTGAATAACGAGGTTCGGCATATACCAGTACAGATGAACAACAAATTAAAATCGTCGTTAATGTAATAGCTAAAATGGCTAAAATTTTTTTCTTTATAAAATAACCTCCTTTTTCATTGCCTTACATTTATAAAACGACAAAAATCCTTTTTTTACTGCAAAATATTATGGCTTTTTTCAAAAAATTATACTTTCGGCTATTTTAATAAATTCATCTTGGCTAATTTGTGCATCTATGCTATAATAATAACCGCTTTGATACCATATCAGTGTGCTTTCGCTGTCAGCTTTTGCCGCTTTATAGAAATAATAAACCGTATTATTATCGTTTATTTCAATAAGCTCATGCCGTTCATTGTCATATGATATTTGAGAATTACTTCCCAAACCATATTCAAAATATAAGTAAGTGTCATTTGTCGCTTCATAAGTCAATGCCACATCGCTTTCGGAATAATACACCGACCTTAATTCATATCCTTCAGGCACATATCCAAGCTGTATATTTTTATTGAACTCCACATCGCTGCCTGTCGAAAAGCTGTAGCTGTCGTGGGTGGGGAAAATGCTTCGGAACACGTTTCCTACTGCGGCAGATACCTCAGGCTGTGTGAGCAGTCCGCCGAAAAGTATTCCCATTGCCGCCGCTGCCGTGACCGCCAGTTGGCTGAACACTCTGCCTGCCGCAGATATGCGCTCCCTTCTGCCTGCGGAGTTCCTTATCCGCCTGAGCCGTCTGTGAAAATCTGCGGGATAGATGTGCTCCTCGGTGGAAAGCATGGCGGCTGATGCTTCGTTTTCGTATCGGGATATAAGGGCGCTTTTCAGCAGTATATCAAAGATCTCGTCATTTGCTGCTTTTCTCCGTTCCATACAGTTCCTCCAGTTTTGTCATTAAAAGCTTTTTTCCACGGTATATGCGTGAGTCTGCGGTTTTTACGGGAATGTTCATAAGCTTTGAGATACTTGCTGTGTCATAGCCATATACAAGCTTCAGCATAAGTATATCGCTGTAAATGCTGTCAAGTTCACCGACGGCGTTCAGCAGGGCGCTGTAGCCATCACTGCTTATTATGTGGCTCAGAACATCGGAGGATATATCGGGTATTGCTTCATCAAGCGGCTCCGTGTCATTTATGTGCTCAGACTTCAACATATCAAGAGCAGTGTTCCTTACTATAATAACGATAAAAGCGGCAGTTTTACTGCAATTCGGGTCAGAAATTTTTGAAATATTTTTCGCTATCTTCAGAAAGCTTTCCTGAACCGCTTCTTCGGCAAGGGCGGTGTTGTGCAGCACAGACATTGCCTTTGAAAACATCATATTGCCGTAGCTTCTGAAAATCTCGGCAAATTTTTCCTTATCGTCGGGTTCGTCTATAAGCGAGAGATAAAAGCCTAACATAAGCAAAACCTTTCTAAAAAAAGCTGCCGCACGGTTCATCGTGGGCAGCTTTCGGGAAGCTATGAAATTATCTTATATTATGCCACACTGTCGTTATTCGTCTGAACTTTGCTGACTTTCCGTTCCGTTGTTATCTTCCGATGCAGATGTATCGCTTTCAGCCTGAGCGGTCTGTTCAGCTTTCTGCTCTTCAAGTTTATCGCTGAGCTTGCCCAGCTTATCCTTTACTTCCTCGATGGTATTAAAGATAGGATATTCGATGGAGAAATATGTGTAGCTCCATGTGCCGTCATCAATGTCATACACCAGCTGACCGTTCTGCTCGGCAAGAGCGTCTGTTTCGTCGAAATAAACCTCGCCGTCGATTATCATTTTTGTGCCGCTCCACTCGCAGCTGAACTCGCAGGGCTTGGGAGCCTGCTTTACAAGCTTTTTGATGGTGGTATCAAGCTTTATAAAGCCCTTGTCAACGTCAAGTGTATTGGGCTGAACATACACGCACTTCTTGCCCGTGGATTTGTTCTGCACGTCAAGCACGTAGTATCTGAATGCACCCGAGGGTGAAACTCCCTGCTCGATAAGCGTATCTACCGTTGTTACCCTGAAAACGTTCATTATCAGGAAGAATGCGATGCCGCCGAGTATGTACATCAGCAGGAATATGGTGCCGAAGATCGTTTTTGCTGTCTCGTTCATATGGCAGCAGAAGAAGCCGAAAAGTGTTACCACTGCGGCAGGCAGAAGCAGCGGCCAGTTGCCCCAGTCAAGCAATAGCAGCGGGAAGAACAGCAGCATATTCACCATTCCGAAAATACAGGTGAACACCGATTTTCTTGTGTACATGAACAGCAGGCATATGACCAGAGAAAATACCGAGCCGATTATAGCAAATTCCTTTCGGCTGACATATTCTATATCGTAGAAGAAAACATTGTAGTCAAAGCACGCCAGCACGATGGAATAGGCAATGCCCAGCAGGCTGACTGCCATTCTGAACCATTTGTTTGTAACGACTGTCATGAATTTATTCATATGAAAACTCCAATCCTAAAGAATAAAATTACAGCTAATATAATTATACCAAAGCTGTCATAAAAGTCAACAAAAATTCCGTATCAATGCGGTTACAATAAAAAGACCCGAGACATTGTCCCGGGTCTTGGAAGATTTTCATACTAATCCTCAATCAACCTATAGACAAATCCTCGGCTGAAATAAGCCCATTCTTCGTCAAGCTTCCTTGCCGGGCGACAAGCCCGCCTGCAGTCGCTTTCCTAGACTGGTCTTATTTCATCTGTCGGCTTTGTCTATAGAACGATTAAAGATTAGTATCAAATGTGTTATCTGAACTTTCTTACTACCTTCAGCACGAAGAACGCGATGCCGCCTACGGCTGCGATTATCAGCACGATGAACAGGATAGTTGTTATAACTCTTGTAAATCCGCTGGGGCCTGTATAAACGGAAGTGTCAATGTCGCCGATATTTGCAAGGGTCTTGCCGTAGTTATCGGTGATGTCGATATTATCCACGTAGCACACATTTCCTGTAAAGGTCTCGGTGATGGGAATGGAGATGCCCACCTTTGTGTTCTTGGAATCGGCGGGAACTATCATGGAAGCTGTTACCCATGTGCCGTTGCTGCTGGTGGCAAAGGGAGTGGATGACCACTGGTCACCGTCAGCAAATATCTCAAATCTGTCGGTAGCCTTTGCGGCTTCCTTTGTGGCATGGATGTTGAAAGTAACGGTATAGCCGCCGAAGTTTGCAAGGCCGAAGTCGGCAGCGTCAAGGTAAAATCCGCCGTAGCGGTTGCTAAGGCTTCCCTTGAAATCCTCGCTCATAAGGAGCGATCTGCCCCAGATAACTTCCTTTTCGGATATCTCGGTCTTGAGGCCCGTATCGGAAGCATTTCCGAAGGTGTGGACATAATCCAGTGCCTTATCGGTATCAAAGGTTATTGTAGCGTCGGTTGACGAATTTGTTTTCTCAGTTTCAGCAAAAACGGCTGTACCCATTGTAAAAATGGAAGCAGCGGCGAGTATCAGTGATAAGAGTTTTTTCATATGCTTTGACCATCTTTCTCCGAATTATTTGCCATATGGATCTACTGCAATTTTTTCGTCCCCAGGGACGTACCCACTTGCATAAATAAGTTACAATATTATTAGTTTAATATAAAATCAGCGCTTTGTCAATAGGATTTTTTGATAAAAATATCATTTCGTTTAAATTTTCTGCAATTACCTGCAAATAAGCTGCCCCCTTCGTTTAGGAAAGGGGCAGGCTGTGTTTTTCTTATTCTCCTGTGCTGAGTGAGAGGATAACATCGCCCACAAGGTTTGCGGGGAGAAGTTCATATCTTACAAAATTGAACTCAAAGCTGCCCTTGCCTCTTGTTATCTGCCTGAGCTGAGTGGTGAAGTTCTGCATCTCTCTTTCGGGGACTTCCGCCTCGATGATGGTCATACCCTTTTCATCGGAGGGGTGCATACCCAGAACTCTGCCTCTGCGCTTGTTAAGGTCGCCCATAACATCGCCTGTGTTTTCGTTGGGGATAACTGCTCGCAGGGTTCCGACAGGTTCTAGTATAGCGGGGTCTGCCTGCTTGATGCCCTCCTTGAATGCCAGAGCTGCGGCGGTCTTGAACGCCATTTCGGAGCTGTCAACAGGGTGGTAGGAGCCGTCAACAAGGATAGCCTTTACGCCTGTTACGGGGCATCCTGCCAGCACGCCCTTGCCCATGCAGTCCCTGAGGCCCTTTTCAACAGCGGGGAAGAAATTCTTGGGAACCGCTCCGCCGAATACCTTTTCTTCAAATACCAGTTCGTCGGAAAGGCAAGGCTCGAACTCGATCCATACGTGACCGTACTGACCGTGGCCGCCCGACTGCTTCTTGTGCTTGCCCTCTGCCTTGACCTTCTTGCGTATAGTCTCACGGTATGCTATCTTTGCGGGCGCAAGGGTAACTTCCGTGCCGAACTTGTTTTTGAGCTTTGCGCAGGCAACTTCAAGGTGCTGATCTCCCAGACCCTTGATGATAAACTCGCCTGTTTCCTTATCCTGACCGAAGGTAAGGGTGGGGTCTTCTTCAGTAAGACGTGCGAATGCTGCGCTTATCTTGCTTTCATCGCCCTGTGTCTTGGGCTTAACAGCCATCTTGCAGCAGGGCTTGGGGAATACTATCTTGTCGTAGGACAGTATCTTTCCGCCGCAGAGGGTGTCGTTTGTGGCAGCGCTTATCTTTACGGCTGCGCAGATATCGCCTGCATTTGCGGAGGTTATCTCGGTCTGCTTCTTGCCGCAGAGGGAGTAGAGCTTGCCAATCTTTTCAGTCTCGCCTGTGGTGGCGTTCACATATTCGCTGTTAGCCTTGAACACGCCGCTCATTACACGGATAAAGGACATTTTGCCAACAAATGGGTCGGCAACTGTCTTGAACACGAATGCGCTTGCGGGAGCGGAATCGTCGCAGCTTACCTCTTCCATATCGTCAGCTGTGTATGCTATAGCGGGAGGGCAGTCTGCGGGGGAGGGGAGCAGCAGGCATATTTCCTTGAGCAGCATATCTATGCAGCCCATGGTAACATCGGAGCAGCATACAACGGGGGTTATCATACCCTTGTTCATGCCGTCGTGGAGGCCCTTTACCAGCTCCTTCTGAGTAAATGCCTCGCCCTCGAAGAACTTCTCCATAAGAGCGTCATCGGTCTCGGCAACTGCCTCGGAGAATGCTGCAACAAGGCCGTCGAGACGGTAGTCTATCTTTTCGGATATCTCGGCTGTGGGCATATCTGTTTCGGAAACGTTGCCCTTATCGTCGTACTTATAGCATTTCATTTCGATAAGGTTTATGTAGGATACCACCTGTCTGTCCTTGATAACAGGTACGATAACGGGGCACACTGTGGGGCCGAAAACTGTTTTCAGGTCAGTGAGCACGTTGTAGAAGTTTGCATCGGGGTCATCTACCTTGGTGATAACGAACATAGATGCCTTGTTCATCTTCTGTGCTGCGGCATATGCCTTTTCAGTGCCTACCTTTACGCCCGACTTGCCCGAAACGGTTATCATAACGGTGTCGGAAGCTCTTACGGCTTCAAGCATATCGCCCTCAAAATCGAAAAGGCCGGGAGCGTCAAGAAGATTGAGCTTCAGACCGTTGTATTCAAATGAAGCTATGGAAGCGCCCAGCGATGCCTTGCGCTTTATCTCTTCGGGGTCATAGTCGCATACTGTTGTGCCTTCGGCAGTCTTTCCAAGACGGTCGGAAGCGCCTGCTTTATATATCAGGGCTTCTGCAAGAGTGGTCTTGCCCGAGCCGCTGTGTCCTGCGATGGCGATGTTTCTTATATCTGCTGCGTGATAGTCTTTCATGACGATGCTCCTTTTCTTCGTATATTTATAATATTTTGTTGGAAATCCACAATTAGAAATCGCAACTATAGGGATATTATATATCATTTGCCAATATATTGCAATACTTTTACGGCAAATTATATATAAATTTTAAATTTGAGATATGCTCTTTGTTGATGTTGCACAACAAATGGCGCCGAGACTGACCTTTGTGTGCGGTATATATCCGCACTTCAAAGCTTTAAAATGTCATTATGGTAGGTCACGGAACTTTTTTCCTTGACTTTTATTGCCGTCAATGTTATAATATTGAATAGTATATTTTTTTATGTCATCTAATAATGACCTTGATGTGCGGCTATGCCGTATCAGGGCTTTTCAATGAAAGGAAGAATTTACAATGTCCAGAGTTTACAACTTCTCGGCAGGTCCCGCAATGCTGCCCGAAAAGGTACTCAGCACAGCTGCTGCTGAAATGCTTGATTACAACGGAACAGGCGAATCCGTTATGGAGATGTCCCACCGTTCAAAGGAGTATCAGGCAATAATCGACGAGACTGAGGCTCTCCTCAGAGAGATCATGTCCATTCCCGATAACTACAAGGTGCTTTTCCTTCAGGGCGGCGCTTCCACACAGTTTGCAATGATCCCCCTCAACCTTATGAACAAGTCCGGCAAGGCTGATTTCGTTCTCACAGGTCAGTGGGCTACAAAGGCATTCCAGGAAGCTTCCCGCTACGGCGACTGCAAGGCTGTTGCTTCCTCAAAGGATAAGACCTTCTCTTATATCCCCGAGATCGACAAGAACGAGTGCAGAGCAGACGCTGACTATTTCCACATCTGCTTCAACAACACCATTTACGGTACAAAGTGGGCTGAGATCCCCGATGTAAGCGTTCCTCTGGTAGCTGATATGTCTTCCTGCATTCTTTCCGAACCTGTTGACGTAAGCAAGTTCGCTATGATCTACGCAGGCGCACAGAAGAATATGGGCCCTGCCGGTCTTACCGTTGTTATTATCCGTGAGGATCTTATCGGCAATGCAAAGGATATCACTCCTACAATGCTCAACTACAAGACCCACGCAGACAATGGTTCTATGTACAACACACCTCCTACATACTCCATCTATATCCTTGGTCTGGTACTCAAGTGGGTAAAGGAGCAGGGCGGTCTTGAGGCTATGAAGGCTCTCAACGAGAAGAAGGCTGCTGTTATCTATGATTTCCTCGACAGCTCCAAGATGTTCAAGGCTACCGTTCACGGCAAGGATCGTTCTCTTATGAACATTCCTTTCGTTACAGGCAATGACGAGCTTGATGCAAAATTCGTTGCAGAGGCTAAGAAGGCCGGCTTTATCAACCTGAAGGGTCACAGAACCGTCGGCGGCATGAGAGCTTCCGTTTACAACGCAATGCCTATGGAGGGCTGCGTAAAGCTGGTTGAATTCATGAAGAAGTTTGAAGAAGAAAATTCCTGATCGGAGGTTCTTTTACCATGTACGATATTCTTACACTCAATAAGATCGCCAAGTGCGGCACAGACGCATTTGACAAGGCAAAATATACAGTTGCCGATGCTGTGGAAAATCCCGACGCTATCATGGTACGTTCCGCAGCTATGCACGATATGCAGTTCGGCAATAAGCTTCTCGCTATCGCAAGAGCAGGCGCAGGCGTAAACAACATTCCCGTTGACCGCTGCGCAGAAGAGGGCATCGTTGTTTTCAACACTCCCGGTGCCAATGCAAACGCTGTTAAGGAGCTTGTTATCGCAGGTCTCCTCCTTTCCTCCAGAAAGGTAACTGACGCTATTGACTGGGTATCCACCCTCAAGGGTCAGGAAGATATCGGCAAGAAGGTAGAAAAGGGCAAGTCCAACTTCGCAGGTCCCGAGATCAGCGGAAAGACTCTGGGCGTTATCGGTCTGGGCGCTATCGGCGTTCTGGTCGCAAATGCTGCAATGAGCCTTGGCATGAAGGTGATCGGCTACGATCCTTTCCTCTCCGTAAAGGCTGCGCTTTCCCTTAAGCCCGGCGTAAAGACCGTTACCGATGTTAACGACCTCTATGCTGCTTCCGACTATATCACTATCCACGTTCCTTACAATGCTGATACCAAGGGCACTATCTGTGAAAAGTCCATCGCTGTTATGAAGGACGGCGTAAGAATACTCAACTTCGCAAGAGGCGAGCTGGCTGATACCGCTGCTGTTCTGGCTGCTGTTGAAAGCGGCAAGATCGCTTGCTACATCACTGACTTCCCCTCCGATGAGCTTATCGGCGTAAAGAACGTTATCTGCGTTCCTCACCTGGGCGCTTCCACTCCCGAGTCCGAGGACAACTGCGCAGTTATGGCTGCTTCCGAGCTTATCGACTACATTGAGAACGGAAACATCAGAAATTCCGTAAACTTCCCCAATGCAGAGATGAATGCCGCAGGCACAAAGATCTGCGTTCTGCATAAGAATGTTCCCGCTGTTATTTCCGAGATCACAACTATCCTCGGAAAGGCTTCCATCAACATCGACAACATGATAAATGCTTCCAAGAAGGATTACGCATACACACTCATTGACGCAGCAGGCAACATCAGCGAGGACATCGCTGCAAAGCTTTCCGCTGCAGAGAACGTAATCAAAGTAAGAGTTATCAAGTAACTCTTACTTTGGAATAAAACTTCATTGTTATCACGAAAGGGGTAAAAAAATGGCAAATTACAATTTCAGCCAGGAAGACGCAAACGCAAACAAGGGTATGGGTATTCTTATGTCGGTTTTCCCATTTCTGTTCTTCCTTCCTCTGGTAGTTGAGAGCCAGAAAAATTCCGAATATCTCAAGTTCCGTGCAAATCAGTCGCTGATTATTTTCGGCTGCTCTGTTGCCTGCTCGATCCTTAATTACATACCCATTATAAAGTATATCTCGGGTATCATCAGTCTTGTTGTATTTGTTTTTGCTATCATTAACCTTGTTAATGCGTGCCAGGCAAGCGATAAGCCCCTGCCCCTTATCGGCGACATCAAAATTCTTTGATAAAACCCTATAAAATCAAAAGCCGTCTCGTTTGAGGCGGCTTTTTCATAGCATATAAAAATACTCATTGTATATATCTGATTAAATATATACAATGAGTATTTATTCGCTTACTTCTTTCTTATCATTTCAGCTTTGAGCTGTCTGGGGAGGAACATCTTTACGCCCTCCATGGTCTTTTCGTTGGGAGTGAAGATAAGGCGGACATTTCCTGCGCTCTGGTGCCTGAAATCGGCGTAATATGCGCCCTCGTTTGTGCCGTCGGTAACAAGGACGGTAGTTACCTTGTCGGCTGCCTCGGGAGCTTCCTCCAGCTTGCCGAAGGCGGTGAAGTCGCCTATCTTTGTGCTGAGCAGACGCTTTCTTTTGCGCTTGCCTGTTATCTTGTCGATATCAAGGTCGCCGTTGGTGAGGATATATTCATACTCGGTGTCGATGCCTGTCATAAGATAATATCCGCCGTAAAACACCAGACCCACCAGCAGCAGGCTCAGCGGGAAAATAATTATAAGGAAAAGAAAGGCTGCCACAAGAGCGGTAAGCACGCCTATGAGTATTTTCTTGGCTGTTTCGGAGCCGCCTGACTTTTTTGCCACAAGCTGCTCGGAATAAAAATCGTTGTTCATTCTGATGATCCTTTCGTGTAATGAAATTCCCCTATTCAAATAATTATATCACACAATCACCAAGGTTGCAAGGATAAAATACAGTTTTTTTGTTTACAGTGTGTTGACGCAGGCGGTTTTATGCTGTCAAATTGTCTTGCAAAGAGGAGGGATATGTGCTAAAATACAGGTAAAGTAAAAATAAGGCACGGGTCAGCCCGTGAGAGGTGCAAAATGATATCTCAGATAAACGAAACTTTGAAAATTGCTGTTGAAAACGGCGACGTATCAGGCGCAAATGTGCTTGTGCTGCATAACGGCAGGGAGGTGTATTGCCAGTACGGTATGAGGGACATTGAAAACAGCCTGCCTGTTGAGCGTGATACTATCTTCCGACTGTATTCCCAGACAAAGCCGATAACTGCCGCAGCGGTGGTGCTGCTGGCCTCCGAGGGGAAGATAGACATGGGAGCGTGGCTGTCGGACTATATGCCCGAATTTGCCTGCTCATATGTGAACGCCGACGGCGAAAGGCGTGGGGCGAAAAATCACATCACAGTCCGTGACCTGCTGAACATGACCTCGGGTATCCCATACCCTGACGGAGCCACTGAGGGCGGCAGACAAAGCGGAACGGTGTTCCGGACAGTAGAACAGCGGCTGCGCTCCGACTCGCCTGTGACTACCCGGGAGTTTGCGGAGATGATGTCCCACGTTGACCTTTGCTTTGAGCCGGGGGAGCGGTTCATGTACGGCGCTTCCGCCGATATTCTGGGTGCGCTTGTGGAAAGGGTCAGCGGAATGTCATTCCGTGATTTCCTCAAAAAGCGCTTTTTCGAGCCGCTGGGCATGAATGACACGGATTTTTATGTGCCTGCGGAAAAATCCTCACGTCTTGCAAAGGTGTATGACTATTCGGAAAACGGTCTGTATGAGATGAAAACAAATCATCTTGGTCTTGCGTATGAGAGGGATAACATCCCAGCGTTCCAGTCAGGCGGAGCGGGTCTGTGCTCCACCCTTGATGATTATGCCAAGTTTGCCCAAATGCTTATGAACGGCGGAGAATATAACGGTACCCGCATAATGCCGCAGGCGGCGGTGAGATTCCTCACTCACGGAGGTCTGGCACCCCACCGGAAGCATCAGCTGGCAGAGGGCTGGGGCTGGATGACAGGCTATACATACGGTAATCTTATGCGTGTATGCGACGACGAGAGCATGACATCGCTGTTTTCAACCAAGGGAGAATACGGCTGGGACGGCTGGCTCGGCACGTTCTTTTCAAATGAGCCTGCCCATGGCATCACGCTGCTTTTCGGCACACAGCAGGCAGGCGTGGGCAGATCGGGCGTGCTGGTGAGAAAGATAAAAAATATTGTAATGAGCAGTCTTGCTTAAAGGAGAAGCTATGATAATTGAGAGTTTTAAGATAAAAGCAGAGGGCTCGGGGGATAATGCCACCCTGCGCACATATATCGTTGACAGCTCGGAATATTTTGAGTACAGCAGGAGACCTATGGTGTTCATCTGCCCGGGCGGAGGATATGAATTTGTGTCCCACAAGGAGGGGGAGCCTCTGGCGCTCCAGTTCACCGCTATGGGCTATCATGCGGCGGTGCTTACATATTCGGTAAAGCCTGCGGTATATCCCACACAGCTGCTGGAGATCGCTCAGGCATGGAAGATAATCCGTGAAAATGCGGACAGGTGGAACGTTCTGACGGACAAGATCATCATTATGGGCGGCTCTGCTGGAGGTCATCTGGCGGCAAGCTACGGCATTTTCAGCGGCGAGGACTTTATATGCCGCTCTGTGGGGCTTACAGCACAGGAGCTTAGGCCTGCGGGAATGATACTGTGCTACCCTGTTATATCCTCGGGCGTGTATGCTCACCGTGGCTCCTTTGAGGCACTGCTGGGGGTACCATATGGCGAGAATAAGGAGATGCTTGAAAAAATGTCCCTTGAAAAGCAGGTGACGGAGAACACTCCCCCTGCCTTTATCTGGCACACCTTTACGGACAATGTGGTTCCCTCGGAAAATTCCATGCTTTTTGCCATGGCGCTGAAAGAAAAGGGCGTAAACTGCGAGCTGCACATTTTTCCCGACGGGGGACATGGGCTGGCGCTTGCCAATGAGTTCACCCAAGACAAGGGCGGATATGGCATTCAGCGTGAGTGTGTTGTGTGGATAGAGCTTGTAAAAACATGGCTTGGAAATAAATTTGGTTTCGGTGAAAGTCTGTAAAAATATTTTTCGGCATTTTATATCCGCAGCGGGATCTCTGCTGCGGATATTTTAAAAAAGTGCTGATTTTGATGTGCATAATATCTAACCGTATATGTGCAAAACAGCATATCTGTCAGCAAATGTCACAAACTGAAATTTTTTTTGAAAAACCCCTTGACTTTTCCTGCTGAATGTAGTAGAATAAACAAGTCGGTTGAGGACAGCGGTTCTCAAAAGACAAGCGGAAGCCCAACAATATCGGGCGAATGGGAGCATAGCTCAGCTGGGAGAGCATCTGCCTTACAAGCAGAGGGTCATAGGTTCGAGCCCTATTGTTCCCACCAAAATGATGCGGAATTGTTCGCAAAAACAATTCCGCACAATATTCGGCCTGGTAGTTCAGTTGGTTAGAACGCCGCCCTGTCACGGCGGAGGTCGTGGGTTCGAGTCCCATCCAGGTCGCCATTTTGCCTCTGTAGCTCAGTCGGTAGAGCAGGGGACTGAAAATCCCCGTGTCGATGGTTCGATTCCGTCCGGAGGCACCATATTGCGGATTTAGCTCATCTGGTAGAGCGCCACCTTGCCAAGGTGGAGGTAGCGAGTTCGAGCCTCGTAATCCGCTCCACGATTCGTCGAGACAATAGTCTCGGCGTTTTTTTTTATCCTTTTATACTATTATAATGTATATCGGAGGAAGCTATATGAAAAGATTTGCGGCGGCGCTGGCTGCTGTTCTTATGCTTACCGCCTGCACTCAGGTGGAAGAAAATATACCCGTAATGGCGGAGACCTCTGCCGTGACCGAGGATACTGACGCATCTGTCGATGTCACCACTGCTGTTTCGTCTGAAATTGTTTCGGAAGAAATAACATCGGAAACCGAGCTTGAAACATCGGAGGCAGTGTCCGAAAGCGAAACAACTGCTGCGGAGGAGGTACAGACCGAAGCACCTGCGGCTGCTGAAAATTCGGCAGAAGAGACCTCAGCAGCTGAAACTACGACAACCGAGGCGGTTTATGAGGACGCTCAGGCAGAAAGCACGGGCACTGTCACAGGCATTGAGCTTACGTTTTACGATGTGACGCTTTCTCAGGGCGAACACAAGATGCCCATTGTTACCATGTCACCCGAAAGCGCTCCCGATAAATCCGAGATATGGACAAGCTCCGATGAAAGCATTGCAAAGGTAGATGGGCTTGGAAATATCACCGCTGTGGGCGAGGGTACGTGCGTTGTCACCGTGGCTTCCGCTGCCAGCCCCAACGTTACAGCAAAAGTGAACGTGACTGTCAAGGCGGCTCCGGGACTTACATACATAGGCGGTATTCTCATTGCAAACAAGACCTACGCTCTCCCTGCGGACTATAACCCGGGCGTTGACCCCGAGGCTCAGGCGGCTTTTGACGATATGCAGGCCGCAGCCACAAAGGAGGGGCTGAACATATACGTATCATCGGGCTTTCGCTCCTATGAATATCAGTCGGGGCTTTACGACAGATATGTACAGCGCAGCGGTAAGGCAGAGGCAGACCGCTATTCCGCCCGCCCGGGCCATTCCGAGCATCAGACAGGGCTTGCCTTTGATATGAACACCATTGACATCTCCTTTGCCGATACCGACGAGTATGTGTGGGTCAAGGCACACTGCTGGGAATATGGCTTCATCATCAGATATCCCGAGGACGGCGAGGATGTAACGGGCTATATGTATGAGCCTTGGCATATCAGATACCTTGGTAAGGAGACTGCCAAAAAGGTCTATGACAGCGGCCTTACGCTGGAAGAATATCTGGGAATAGATTCAAAATACAGCGAATGATGCAACTGCATAAGCTGCTTACTTGCATTAAAATAAATAAAAAAGTCCGCGTGGGTTTATATTTTCTGACTTAATTTGTTCGGAGGGTATTGACTTTTGCGGATTTTTTTGTTATTATAAATTTGTGCATTGCTTTGCAGGAAAATAACAGTCGGCTTGCATATGGGCGGCAGGGACGTCCGCAGGTCGGTCATTTTGCTTTTCTGCGTTAATGAATATTATTATTTTATAGGGAGATTGATATTTATGATCCGTGTCGGTATTTTAGGCTACGGCAACCTTGGAAGAGGCGTTGAGTTCTCTATCCGTCAGAACAAAGATATGTGCCTCAAGGCAGTTTTTACACGCCGTGATCCCGCTTCTGTAAAGATAATGACAGAGGGCGTTCCCGTTTATTCCGTAAACGATGCAGCAGCTCACAAGGACGAGATCGACGTTCTTATCCTCTGCGGAGGAAGCGCAAATGACCTTCCCGCCCAGACCCCTGAGTATGTAAAGTATTTCAATGTAGTTGACAGCTTCGATACTCACGCAAGGATCCCCGAGCATTTCGCAGATGTTGACAAGGCTGCTAAGGAGTCCGGCAAGATCGGTGTTATCTCCGTTGGTTGGGATCCGGGACTGTTCTCTCTTATGAGAATGTACGGCAACGCAGTTCTTCCCGAGGGAAGCGACTACACATTCTGGGGCAAGGGCGTAAGCCAGGGTCACTCCGATGCTATCAGACGTGTAAAGGGCGTTAAGAACGGCAAGCAGTACACCATTCCCGTTGAGTCCGCTCTCGAGAAGGTAAGAAACGGCGAAAATCCCGTTCTCACCACCCGTGAAAAGCACACAAGAGAGTGCTTCGTAGTTGCTGAGGAGGGTGCAGACCTGGCTCAGATCGAGCATGATATCAAGACCATGCCCAACTACTTCTCCGACTATGATACTACCGTTCATTTCATCACCGAGGAGGAGCTTGAAAAGAACCACAGCGGAATACCTCACGGTGGTTTTGTCATCAGAACCGGCAAGACAGGCAACGGCGATAACAAGCACGTTATGGAATTCAGCCTGAAGCTTGACTCCAACCCTGAGTTCACCGCAGGCGTGCTGGTTGCATTTGCAAGAGCAGCATACAAGCTTAACGCAGAGGGCGCAAGCGGCTGCAAGACCATTTTCGACGTAGCTCCCGCATACCTTTGCCCCCAGACTCCCGATGAGCTGAGAGCACATATGCTTTAATTTTGCGGTAACAGAAAATCCCGATGCACTGCGGTGTGTCAGGATTTTTTTTCAGACGAACTGGTATAATAGGAGTATGACAATTACAGTATCCCGATGCGAGGAGGCATATCAAAATTATAACCGGTTTTGACGATATCAGCAAGCGCGCCGCAGAGTGCGGCAGAGATGCCAAAGCGTATATTTTTCTTTCGTGGCTGGGACTTACCGAGGACGAGATGAAAAGCATAGGGGCAGATGATTATAACGCAGCAATGCGTATCCTTATGTGCGGCAGGCGAGAGCCTGCCGCTTTTGCGTGATAAGTGGACTGTTGGAAAAATCAGCACAAACAAAAGCAACAGGGACCTGCATTTTGTCTGCAAGTCCCTGTTAATATCGTTAATATATCTTATTTCCTCACAAAACTGTAGTCACAGCAGCTTCCGCCGTTTCCTATCTGCTGGGTATAAACAAAATCTGCTCCGGGAAGCGAGTCGTAAATGATATCATCTATATGGCAGAACACAGCCGTAAGCTCGGGTATGCCGTATTTCCTGAACAGCTGGTCAAAAATACAGTCGTGGGTTATCATGGAAAATGTGTTCTTCGGTGCCTGCGGTAGCTCGATGTTCCAGCCGTAGCCTGCTGTTCTGCGGATCTTTATTGGCATATACACTTTCAGAAACGGCACGAACACAGGCAGACGTGACAGCTTTTTCATCGTATTTATCTGTGGCTTTACAAAGTCGTACATGGCGTTCCGCACTATTGCTATGCTTTCCTCTCTTGTTCTGCCCCGCTCTTCATACGAGAACACAAACGCCAGCGAGGTGAAAAGGTTGCACAAAAAGCCGTAGTTCTTATCATCGGCATATGGCCTGTTGTCGCTGACAAGCCTGTCTATGCGGCTCAGTACCTTTTCCTGCATGGCTTTGTCAGAATCTGCAAAAAGCACGGAAAATCTGCTGTCTGAGATCATTTTCTCAGGGTCATAGTCTTTCATTTCAAATCCCCTTTGTTTATATTAGCATATACTAACCAAATTATACCATCGGATTGGAAAAGTGTCAATAGGAAAGCGTGTTTTTTGGCGATATTTGGGCGCATCAGGCAGATGATTCATATTATCTATTGTAAAAACTGCGCTTGTGTGTTATAATGTGTGCAAATGTGATTTGAAAGGACGTTTTGATATGAATAAAAAGATCATTGCCGCTTTGTGCGCTCTGACGATATGCCTATCTGCTGCTGCCTGCGGACAGACTGACAGTGCAGAGGACGCTCCTGCCGAGACAACTGCTGCCCAGAGCGCTCCCGCTCCTGTTACCGCGGCGACCGAGGCTGTTCCCACTGAGCCTGTTGACCTCTCCAAGGGGCTTACGGACGCTATGTACGAGAGAGCTGTTGTCAGCGAGGGCAACAAGGCTCGCCTTGCAAAGGCTATGAAAAAGGTTGCAAACGGCGAGGACATCACTGTGGGCGTTATCGGCGGCTCCATTACTCAGGGAAGCAGTGCCACTGACCACAACAACTGCTATGCCGAGCTTTTTCACAAGTACTGGGTGGAGAAATTCCCTCAGAGCAATGTTAATTTTGTGAATGCGGGCATCGGCGGCACAAATTCCTATCTGGGCGTGCACAGAGTTGACACTCAGCTTCTTGACAGCAAGCCCGATGTAGTCATCGTGGAATTTTCCGTAAACGACACCGACAAGCTTATGAACAAGTATTCCTACGACAGCCTTGTAAGAAAGATACTTAACTGCGACAGCCAGCCTGCGGTAATGCTGCTTTTCACCACTCAGGAGGATGGCACCAGCCTGTGGGAGACCCACAAAGAGATAGGCGCTGCATATGACCTGCCCATGCTCAGCTACAGGGCTGTGGTTTATCCCGAGGTCTCTGCGGGCACTCTTGACTGGAAGGACATTTCCCCCGACAATATCCACCCCAATGACGAGGGCCACAAGCTTATCGGTCAGCTGGTAAGCAGGTATCTTGACAGTGTTTATGACGACCTTGACAATATTGACGACAGCAGCGTTGCTTTTGATACTCCCGCTTACACTGCCGATTATTACAAGGACGCAAAGATGCTCGGCGCATCGGATATCACTCCCCAGGAGATAAGTGGCTTTGAGCAGGGCGGAAACTCCGTTTATCCCGAGCTTTTCCCCGACAACTTCGTTACCGAGGATGAGGGATATCTTAAATTCGAGACAGAGTGCAAGTGCCTTGGCTTCTTCTACCTGAAAAAGGTTGACGGCAAGGGCGGCAAGTATGATGTTTACGTTGACGGCGAAAGAAAGGGCACTCTTGACGCTGATTTCAAGGGCGGCTGGGGCAACTATGGCGAAACTCAGCAGATACTTATCTCCAAGGACAGCGAAAAGCACACGGTTGAGATAAAGCTTGCCGAGGGCAGCACCAACACTTCACTCACAATTTTAGGAATAATGGAAAGTTAAGTTGAATACAGCTGAAAAATTTTTGTGCAAACATACAAAAAACACACTTGGCTAATCTGTAAAAATGACAGTTGAAGATTTGGCAAAAATGTGTTAAAATTAGCTTGTGAATATTTATGGGGGAGATATCGGCATATGATGTTTCTTTCATAAACAAAGGATTTAATCAAATTTTTTCAAGGAGGAGATAAAAATGAAGCTTAAAAGATGTATAGCTTCTGCAACAGCTCTTGCGATGACCGTAAGCGTTATGGCATTTGCACCTATGACTGCTGAAGCTGCTCCGGTCGATAGACCTAATGGCACTGAAAGTGTTATCAAAACCTTCAGCATTGACGGCAACCCCGTTATGTCTCAGTATGCTTCCTGCTGGGTAAGCCTTTACGGAATCGACGAGTCAAGCTTTACTTCCGCAAATTATGTAAAGGTAACCATGGATTTTGACACTGCACCTGAGATCGGTGACGGCAAAAACAAAATGAGCGAGGTCGCAGGCTGGGGCTGGGGCTCCTACAGCGGCTGGTATAATGCAGGTCAGTTCTACGACGGAACCATCAAGAGCAGTAAAAATCTGGTTCCTGCTACCAGTTCAAAGGATAAAGAATATTACTGCTACCTTCCTGTTTCGGATTTTAAGGTTGATGACCATATAGCCGGAAATGTTCAGAACTATATTGCCGTTACTGCAACACTGAAATCTGTTGAGCTTGTTGAGATATCAAGCTTCTCTGCTCCCACACTCCCCGCTTATAAGTATGATTTCGACCAGTCCAGCGGAAGCTGCGGCGCTTGGGGTCAGGCTGCTTTCACCGAAGTAGGCACTGACAAGACCGTTACCCCCGAGGTACTGGCAGGCAATTCTGTAATTGCTGTCAAATATACAAGCTCAGATCGCCCTGACCTTGTTCTCAGCGACAGCAAGGGTGATACTTCTCCTCTTAACTGGATAAAGGTAAAGCCTGACGGCGTTGCCGACGGCGTTGCTTACTACATGATGGCTGATATGGCTGCAGCATGGACAGCAGCAGGCGGCAGCACAGATTTCTCTGATGTTGCCAAGCTCTTTGTTTCCGCAGGCGCCAATGATCTTACCGTATCTTCTGCTTCCGTTTACTCAAACTGCAGCAAGATAAAGACCATTACCCCCGTAGTAACACTTCCCGATTCCATCACAGTTTACACTACCGATACAGATGCTCAGGTAAAGCTTATCAAGGGTGCTGTCAAGGTAAGCGGCATTGATATGCTTACTTCCGATGACTACACTCTTACAGTTTCATCTGACGGAGCAGCAGGTGTTGCAGCATTTGCTCTTACCACTGTCGGAAAAGCAAAGTATGAGCTTTCTGCCGATGCGGTTACCACAGCTACCTGCGTCATCAACTTTGAGGCTTGGAAGCCTACCTTCTATGATGATTACACCGTAAGCGGTCCCATGACCATTGATGTTGATTACAACTCCGACGCTTCCGCTGTTTCTTCCGCTATCACAGCTGCTATCGGTTCTCAGACAATCACAATGGAGCTTATCGCTTCCGAGGGTGACCACGCTCCTCTCCCTGCAAAGGCTATTGAGGACGTTATGACCTCTATCGTTCTTCCCGATTCCTACGATGCTGACTCTACTGTTTCCGTTCCTGTTACCATCGGTCTCAGCAACGTAATGAACGAGGGCGACGTTTACTATCCCAATTACACACTGGGCGCTTCCGGCGAGGCTGCAAGCTCCGTAACTGTTACATATACAGTTAATATCGGTTCTGACAGCTCCAAGCCCGATCCTAATCCTAACCCCGATCCCGATCCCGATCCTAAGCCCAATCCTGATCCCAATCCTACTCCCGAGCCTGTTCCCACAGGATATAACGGAGACGGCACCGATCCTACAGCAAAGTATCCTTCCAACGGCAGCACAGATTGTGCAGCAAGCCGTTATGCAGGCGGCAATGCGTACAGCTCAGCAAGAGCAGGCTATGCTATCCGTCAGGCAGCTTCCGGTTCTGAGGTAGTTATCATCATGGAATCCGATGACATTATCCTCAGAAGAGTTCTTGAGCTTCTTGCTCAGAAGGACAATGTAAACGCAACATTCGTTTACAGCGGATATTCCGTAACCATCAACAGCGACGATATCGACGCTGACGAAGTAACAGATATCGACCTTTCCAACAAGGGCAAGTTCCTTACCGCTGATGAGCTGGCAATGTTTGACGGCGCTATCGAGGTAAGACAGCTTAACCTCAGCGCATTCAAGGGCATTGCAAAGGTACAGATCACCATGACAATGACCGGCGCTTCCAAGGGTGCAGACGGCACAGCTCTTGACAGAACCTCCGAGGGTCAGTTCAGATTCATTTCCGACGGTTCCGTTGGTGATGACAGAACATTCTCCTTCGAGATCACCGAGGGCGGCAAGTATGTCGTTTTCACAGGCGACTGCGATGTTGAGGTTTACGAGGACGAGGTTTGATCGTTCGGACTAAGCTGAATTCTTAAACAATGAAAGCACGTACTTAAAGGGGCACCCTTAGGTACGTGCTTTTTCTTGTATGCAGATTATATTTAATTTATATCTGTAGAATTTTTTATACCATTGCTGTATAATATAATCACATAATGCGAAAGGACGATAATATATGAAATTCAGACTTACAATAGATATTGACGAATTGAATTACGCTCAGGCAATAAGAGCTATCCTGCCCTTTGTGAAAAAGGAAGATATCCCGCTGCCCGAAATGGTGCTGAGTGCTGCCGAATCTCCGGGAGTATTGGAGAATTTTCTGAAATTTATCCCCCGGGAAAAGCAGGACGAGCTTATCCTGAAAACCTTTGACAAAAACAAGGTGAGGATAATCGCCAAGGCTCACAGGACTGCCGCAAAATACGGCGTGGATATGAAAATATCGGACGTTTCCCTTGAGGAGCGCACCGATGATGTTATAGTGTATTGATAAAAGGAAGGAAGAAGATCATGAACGAAACCATTCAGAACCTTATTACAAGAAGAAGCGTGCGCTCTTACAGCAACAAGAGCATTCCCGATGATGTGCTTGACCAGATACTTGATGCAGGCTCATATGCCCCCAGCGGAATGAACAAGCAGTCCGCCGTTATGGTGGTGCTCAGGGACAGAGACAGGATATCCGACATCTCTTTCCTTAACGCCAAGGTCATGGGAACAGACAGTGACCCGTTCTACGGCGCTCCCGTTGTTGTGGTTGTATTTGCCGACAGCCGTGTTCCCACCTACGTTGAGGACGGCAGTCTTGTTATGGGCAACCTTATGAATGCGGCTCATGCGCTGGGCGTTGATTCCTGCTGGATACACCGTGCCCGTGAGGTGTTCTCTACTCCCGTTGGAAAGGACATTATGAAAAAATGGGGACTTGATGAGAACTATGTGGGCATAGGAAACTGCATTCTCGGCTACTCCGACAAGCCTGTTCCCGAGGCAAAGCCCAGAAAGGACGGAAATGTTATTTTCGAGCATCACTAAGCCGAAAAGAATTTTCCCGCTCATATTGCTGCTTCTCTGCGGCTGCGGAGAGGTGCGGGACGGCAATGTTTCCGAAACTGTTCAGAATGTTTCCGAGATTACTCAAAATATTTCTGAGCAAGCTCAGAAAACCGAAAGTGCTGAAACGGCGGAGATTTCTGCCGTTCGCAATGACGGCGTGCTGATGTTCGGCTTCACTGCAGATGAGTTTGTGAACAGCTTCAATGCGGTTTACAGTGATGAATACGGGGAGGTTTATCTCACTCCCGTTTCTCAGTGGAATTGCTATGAGGCGTGTTCCCCTTTATTGGATAACGACGGCATGGCGTACTGCTTCACCGAGGACAGGGAGATATTATCCATGCCGAACATCACTTTGTTTACCGATGACAACGGCGGTGTATATGAGATAATGGCGACCTTTGATGACCACGGATATCAGGACTGGCTCAACAAGAAGTTCGGCATCATAAGCATGAACATGATAGAGACCGTTCTGCCCGATATGGCAGATACAGAGGCGTTTTACAGGGAGCTGTATGCACTTGCCGGAACAAATTTTTACGGTGACGATTACAAATTCCCGCCCTCGGACTTTTACCGCAGCGGAGATGTGGGGCTTTACTCCTATTACGGCGGCGGAACTATAAATATATGCGCTGTTCCTGCCGATGATGAGCTTGAAAATGAGCTTTCTCGGGCGGATTGTGTGATACATGGGATAGAATAATAAAAGAGCTGCTGCATTTTTTGCAACAGCTCCTTTTATTATCCCTGCTCATTTTCAAACAGCTCGCCGTCAACTATGCGGACTATCCTGCCTGCACTTTTGGCAACGTTCAGGTCGTGGGTTATCATGACTATGGTATGACCCTTTTGGTTAAGCTCGCCGAAAAGCTTCAGAACTTCCTTGCCTGTGGCGCTGTCAAGAGCGCCTGTGGGCTCATCGGCGAGGAGCAGCTTTGGGTTGCCCACCAGTGCCCTTGCAATGGCTGCTCTTTGCTGCTGACCGCCCGAAAGCTCATGGGGCTTGTGATCCATTCTTTCGCCCATTCCCAGCTGAATAAGGCGCTCCCGTGCGGCAGCCTCCGCCTCCGACGAGGTAAGCCCACGGAGCAGCAGTGGCATCATCACATTGCGCAGCACGGTGTATTTCTGTATCAGGTGATATTTCTGGAAAATAAAGCCCACATAACGGTTTCGCAGGTCTGTAAGGCTTTTGTCGTTCATTTTATGCACGGCGTTGCCTGAGAGATAATATTCGCCGCTGTCAAAGCTGTCCATGCAGCCGATCATGTTCATAAGGGTGGATTTTCCCGAGCCTGAGGGTCCGAGTATGGCGAGAAATTCCCCCTCCTTTACTGTCAGGTCGATGCCCTTTAGCACGTTCAGAACGCTGTCGCCCATGGCATAGCTTTTTCTGATATCCTTCATGCTGATAACGTCCATATTGTCTCCTATTCTGCGCTTGCCGCACGGACTGTGCCGTCCTCGCTGACTGTAAGGGTGAGGATCGTTCCGACGGTTATGCCGCTATAGTCGGAGGAACGTCCCGAAAGTCCGGCTATTGTCATTCCCACGGGGATCATGTAGCTGCTTTCCTCGCCACTTTTAGTGATAGAAGCGCTCTTCCTGCCGCCTCTTCCGAAGCCTGCGCCGTCGGGAGCGTTCATATCACCCGAGGGCATTTCGGGCATATCTCCTGACGGCATATTTCCGTCAGGCATTTCGGGCGGAGTGCCGTTGCCGTCATTGTTGGGAGCGTCGGGGAGATCCGACGGCATATCGTAATTACCGTCCGACTTATCATCGGAATTGCTGTTATCACTGTCGTCTTTGTTTTCTTCCACCGTTCCCAGCGCCAGTGTAACATAATTGCCTGCAATGGCTGTGACTTCGCCCGAAACCGTTGTATCTGTTGAAACTGCGGTGTAATTGTTGGGAGCGGCGGTGGTTATCTGCTGATTTTCCTCTGCGCTGTCCGAGCAGGCAGTGAGGTTAAGGGTCAGCAGGGCAAGCAAAAGGAAAAAGCTTTTCTTATTCATATTATCTGCCTTTCTTATGTTCATATTTATTCTCCGCTGAGGGCTTCGATAGGTGTAAGGCGTGAAGCCTTGTATGCGGGGTAGAAGCCGAAAATAGTTCCCGTTGCCGCCGCAAATACCAGCGACAATACGCCTGCCGGCACCGACGGCTCTGCTCTTGTGCCCAGCAGCTCTGCCGCAGGGATAAGCGCATATCCTGCCGCCACGCCTGTGATACCGCCGAATATGGCTATCATTCCCGCTTCAAGGAGAAATTCGGAAAGTATCACCGATTTCTGGCTGCCAAGGGCTTTCAGCAGACCTATCTCGCCTGTGCGTTCCTTGACCGTTACGAAAAGTACATTCATAATGCCAACGCCGCCAACGAAAAATACTATGGAAGCCACGGCGATAAGAAGCGTCTGGAGAGTGTCGGCGGATTTTGTTGCCGCTTCCATCTGGCTGCCTGCATCGGTTATGGTAAAGGTGGCTGAGGGATAGTTCTGGGTAAGCACCGCCTCGATATCCGCCATTACGTTTTCGACCTCCGATACATCGGAAGCTATGGCGGTTATCTTGGGGTCGCTGTCCGAGCCGAAAATGTACTTTGCGGCTGTGGAGTAGGGTACGTATATTGCTTCATCGGGGGAAATTCCCGAGGAGACTGTTCCCATTGAGGAAAGAACGCCCACGACCTCGTAATTTTTGCCTTCTATTGAAATGCTTTCGCCCTGTGCCAGATAGGCAGCACCGAAAATGTTCTGCGCTGTTTTGTAGCCCAGCACGCAGACCTTTGCTTTGTCCTCTTCATCGTCCTCGGTGAAAAACTCGCCGTACTGCACGGAAAGGTTGCTTATCTGCGCATATTCGGGCATAACGCCTGCGGTGGTGAAATTTGTTTCTTCGTCGAGGTCTCCGCCGTCAACTGCTGCGTCTCCGCTGGTGATAATAGATATGGACTCAATGTTCGGAACTACAGCGGCAATGTCCTCAACGTCCTCTTCTGTGAGGGTCACGGCTCCTGTTCGGGCTGCACCTGAAAATCCGCCGGAAGAGCCTCTTCCTGAGAAACCTCCTCCTGCAGGTCCTCCGCCGCCTGACGGGAAGCTGCCGGAACCGCCAAAGTCGGGCATACCTCCGAAATCAGGCATTCCTCCGCTTGAAGGGGGACCGCCGGAGCCGCCGAAGTTTTCCATCATTCCTTCCACCATGGTATCGGCGGTCTGACCTGCGGTGACTTCTATTGCCCCTGCGTTCAGGTTCTTGAACTGGTCGGCAACATCAGCCTTGCCGCCCTGTCCAATGGCGATCACCAGCACGATGGTCGCCGAGCCTGCGGCTATTCCGAGAGAGGTAAGGGCGCATTTTGATTTGTTTGAAAATATATTTATAAAAACTGTTTTTATCAGCTCGGAAATCCTCATTCAGATCATTCCTTTCCGCCGCTGAGAGTGATCTCCGCCAGCAGCTTATCGCCTGCGGATACGCCTGTTATCTCAACGTTTCTTCCGTCGGTAAAGCCTGTCTGGACTTCCTTTTCAACGATATTTCCGCTGTCGTCATAGACCTTTACGTAGGAATGACCGTCACGGAAGGTAATGGCATTTACATTGACGGTGAGAACATCTGTTACCTGATGCTGTAAGAACGTAACATCGCCGCTCATGCCCTCCAGCACGTTAAGGCTGTTCCGGGTGTCAAGCTTTACGGTGACGGTGTAGCTTACTGAGCCTGAGGAACGGGCAGGCTCTGCGGAAATGGTGTCTATCTCGCCGCTGAAATTCTTATTGTCATAGGCGGTAAGGGAAATGGTGCATTCCTGACCTACCGTAAGAGCGGTTATATCCTCCTCGGATACGGATGTGCTGAGGTAAACGGAGCTTGTGTCCATAAGGGTAACGATAGTGGCATTCTGCATAATGCTGTCCCCCTCGGAAACGGAAACAGAGGAAACTATTCCGTCAATGGGGGCGTATATCACGCCGTCATCGCCTGCATTTTCGCAGAACTCGGCGTATTCCTCAACAAGAGAGTCATATTCGTCCTGCTTGGTCTCCACATCGCTTTCAAGGCTGCTTATGGTGCGTTCATAGGTAAGCTCTGCCAGCTCTGCGGCGGACTGTGCGGACTGGGCTTCCTGCTTGGCGTTAAGGCTGTCGGAGCTTTCGCTTACCGCACTGCTTTCGATGTTCAGCTGTGCGGAAGAAATGTCCGATTTAAGCTTTTCAATGCTGTCGCTGATGGAATCCGCATCGTTATTGCCGTAAATGTCGGTAAAGTCGGACTTGTAGTCCTCATATTCCTCACGGTAATCGGATATGTCGGAGTTAAAGTCGTCCATTTCGCTTTTGTATGCGTCGGTTATCTTCTGGTGAGCCTTGCAGACTTCCTCAGCAGCGGAGATTTTGTCCTCGTAGTCCTCTATCTTGTCACTTATCTGCTCGCCTAAAGTGACATAATAGCCCGAGTATGCGGTCTTGGCGGCGCTGTAGGTGCTATATGCCTTGGTGAGTGCTGCGG
This sequence comes from Huintestinicola butyrica, assembly GCF_025567215.1. Classification (NCBI taxonomy): domain Bacteria; kingdom Bacillati; phylum Bacillota; class Clostridia; order Eubacteriales; family Oscillospiraceae; genus Huintestinicola; species Huintestinicola butyrica. Next base: position 172,867 of record NZ_JAOQKB010000005.1, on the reverse strand, counting down.
AAGAGGCTTCATACTTGCTTTCGGCGGAGGTGTTTGAGTTCTGGGAGTTTTGAGTGGTCGAAGAGTTGTCGGAGGAAGAAGTCGATATATAAACGGAATCATTGTAGGCTTCCTTGGCATCTTCATATTCGCTCTGAGCCTGTTCGTAAGCTGCCTTTGCTTCCTCGTAAGCCTGTTTCAGGGAGTTTATCCTTTCGCTGGTGTCGGAAATCTTTTCGGTGTATGCGCTGTACTCGTCCTTTATGGCTTCAAGGGCTTCGTTGTTGGCAGTGTCGGTTTTCTGATATTCCCTGTACTGCTTTTCCATTGCCTTGTGATCCGCTTCAAGCGCGCTGAGCTTATTCTCGTATGCGGTGAGCTTGGCGTAGTCATCGTCATAGGTGAGGGTCATATTCTCATATTCTTCAAGCTGCTTTTTCAAGTCGGCAAGATTTTTGGCAGAGGTCTCCTTTTCGTTTTCCTGCTTGCTGAGGTAAAGCTCATATTCGCTTTGCGCCGATGTGCCTTTGAGCTTGGCGCTTTCAAGCTCCTGCTCAGCTTTAAGGGAGCCTGAGGTGAGGTTGTCCTTTGCCTCATAAAGAGCGTTCTGAGCAGATCTAAGCTTCAGCTCATACTGCTTCTTGGCTTCCGCCACATGATCGGGGTCAACTTTAAGAAGAGCGTCGCCCTCCTTCACGCTTGTGCCTGTCTTTACATATACCTCTGTGACCTCGGCGGTGCAGGGGAATGAGACATATTCCCTGTCAAGGGAGAGGGTGCCGCTTTCCTCTGTTCCAGCGGTGATGTTTCCCTTGGAAACGCTGTATTCTCTGTAGCTTACGTCTTCTTCCGCCTTGGCTGAGGAGGCGTTGGCGATTATAGCAGCCGCACCTCCTGCGGTAACAGCCACAGCAGCCGCTGCTGCGAATATCTTTTTGTTCATGTTCCGTGCTCCTTTCGATTTCTGTAATCAATGATAATTGCCAAAGCTTAATTTAAGCTTAAAGGAAGAATAAGGGAGCGGAATTTTCATTTGTTTATCACAATATACTAACTGTATAAAATTGTATAGATATACAAAAAGGCAAGAATAACTGTATTAGAGAGAAAAAAGATCATAAAAAAATCAGCACAAATAAGTACAAAGCAAAGGGTTTGGGTCAAGCCTTTTTCCCGAAAGGCTTGCGGGTGTCCAGAGGGCAGAGCCATCTGGTCGCTGTCCGCAGACAGCGAAATCTTTTTGCTTGCGGCATAAATGATAAAATCGTTAGCCGACTGACTAACAAATCCTAAAGCCGCCTGCACCGTGATTTCAAAAACGCTCAAACAAATATAATTTCTCAAATAAACCCGAAACTATTCCATGCAGGCGGCTTGAAACTGAGAGCAATTTCGCAGAAATTGCAATTCAGTTTCCGCCGTAAGGCGCAGGTACGGACTATTCTACATTTCAATTTAATATGTCCGTACCATGCAAAGGAGACACCTAAGGAGAGAGGGAGGAAACCAAAACCCAACAAAAGCGGGCATTCCCCCCTCTCTCCTACGGTTTCTCCATGCCTTGAAAAGGCAAGCACTCATCTTTTCCCTACCCTCTCACCCCCACTAAGCCCGCTTTTACAGTTTGTCTTTAACTTTTTGTTTATCTCCTGTATTGAATATTGTTTCGGACCTTTCACCGCCGCCCCTCTCATTTGTGGTCTGGCGTTTCGATATCAAGTATCTGCTGTTAGTTTTGCTTGGCTCTGCGGTGGGGATTGGGTATATTGTCCGCCATACTTTAATCAGTCGGCTAACGTTTTAATTGCTTTAACCGTCAGCAAAGGAATTTCGTAGGTAAACGTAGTTTACCACTGCGGCAACAGCGACCAGATGGCTCTGCCCTCAGTGGACTTTCTAAACCCTTTGCCTTATGCTTATTTGTGCTGACTTTTTTGAGAGCAATCAATCCTCTTTTACGCAAAATGAGGCAGCCGATATTATCAGCTGCCTCAAATAAGTATAAGAATTTACGGACCGATACGTGAGAGTATTGATATCCCAATATAAGAACCCGTCTTCACAAGCATATGCGCACGTCTTTTCGGCAAATTTTGCCGCAGACTGCGTTAAAAATCCTTGCCGGGCGAAAGCCCGCCTGCGGATTTTTGCCTACTCTGCAACAAAATTATGCTCGAAAATCCGCACACATTTCTTATGAAGACAGGTTCTAAGTTACAGTATCCTGCCGTCAGTGGATATGGTAACACATCTGAACGGTACTCCGGCCGCTTGTGCAGCCTTTTTCGCCGCAAGCTCTATACCTCCGCAGCAGGGGACTTCCATTCTTACCACGGTAATGTCCGACACTCCGCCGCTTACTGCCACTGCGGTGAGCTTTTCAGTGTAATCGCAGCCGTCAAGCTTGGGGCAGCCTATAAGCGTGATTTTTCCGTTCATAAAATGACGGTGAAAATTGCCGTATGCGTAGGCGGAGCAGTCAGCTGCCACAAGCAGGCTTGAACCTGCAAAATAGGGCGCATTGACGGGGGCAAGCTTTATCTGTACGGGCCACTGGTTAAGTCTGCTCTCTATTTCGCTGAAATTCTCGGCTGTGCCAAGATCAGGCTTTTTATGCGCAAATGACTTTGCAGCCGTGCCGGGGCAGCCGCAGGGGAGAGGTTTGGGTGCTTTTGCTGCCATTACGGCGGCTTCGTTATACTCAGCGGCTTCCCTCATTTCAAAGGATATGGCGTTTGTGGGGCAGGCGGGGAGGCAGTTGCCCAGACCGTCGCAGAAATCGTCTCTCAGCAGCTTTGCTTTGCCGTTCACCATTCCTATTGCGCCCTCGTGACAGGCATTTGCGCAGGCGCCGCAGCCATTGCACTTTTCTTCGTCTATTCTTATTATTTTTCTTATCATAATATTGTTCCTTTCGATTATTATCGGGCTTATTGCTATGATGATATTATACATCACCCTCGCACAAATGTCTGTTGTTTTTACAACAAAATAAATTGCCAATGGTCGGGCTGTATATAATTACATAAATATTACAATTAGTAATCAAAATGAATATTTTATTGCAAATGCCGTGGGGATATGATATACTTATGCTGATGTTTAATGATATTTTCCGAAAGGGTGTATTATATGTCGAAAAGAACTGCAAAAATTGCGGCTACTTATTTTATAACTATCTTTGTGGCGCTGCTTGTAATAGGCGGAACGGGATTTTTTCTGCTGAGGTCATACCTTACCGATTCAGGCGTTAAGGACGACCTGAGCGGCATAAAGCCCGACGGCAGCCAGACCGTTACCACGACTTCGGAGGAATATGCTCCCAGCTATGCGGACAGCAAGACTGTGCTTGCCATATATGACGCTGAAAAGCGCAGCTCGGCGGTGTGCTTTGTGCTTGCAAGGTTCGTGCCTGCGGAAAACAAGCTGGTCATTGTCCCTCTTCAGTCGGATATTAAGGCGGAGGCTGACGGCAAGGTGAACACTATATATGAGTTTTACCGCTTAGGCGGAGCTTCCGATGCCAAAAAGGCGATAACAGCCGCAACGGGCATAGAGATCGACAGATATATGAAGTTTTCCAAGGACAGCTTCACACTTTTCTCAAATTTCATGGGCAACGTGGATTATGAAGTGCCCTACAATCTGGTTTATGAAAACGAAACAACAGGGGAAAGCACCATTATCAAAAGCGGCAGACAGACCCTTGATTCGGGAACACTGAGAAAGGTGCTCACCTTCCCCAACTTCAAGGGCGGCGAGGAATACCGTGCCAAGGTAGTCGGAACCATTACCGTTGATCTTATCAACTCGGGCGCATCGGGTATGCTGAGAGACGGACTTGACTCCGTTTTCACCTCCGTAATAAACAGCGACCTTGAGACCGATATTACCAAGTACGATTATGACGAGGCAAAGCCCGCCATTGAATATGTGCTGGACGCAACAAGCACCCCTGCACAGGTGGTCATACCCTCTGGCGTGTATGATGACAGCAAGATGTATGTCCTTGACGACAGCTTTGTTCAGGCATTGCCCAGATGGTTCTCCATGGATATTGGCGATGACGTTGTCAGCGCTGATGACACAGGTGCGGAAGAATAATAGATAAGAAAATGGCTGTTGCACAAGATGCAGCAGCCATTTTTTGCAATAAAGCAGGCAAATGAAAAAGTCAGCACAAATAAGCACAAGGCAAAGGGTTTGGGTCAAGCCTTTTCCCGAAAGGCGCAGGTACGGTCAAAACGCATGATACTGCCATAGTCTTTTTGTTATATATTCACATATTTGCCACCATACATTTGTCTATATTTATCCGATACAGAAAAATTATAATTATTTGCACTGAAAAACTAAGCTTTTCACACTTTCTGCCGATATAATAAGTGATAATGATGTTATTAAACTGATGAAAGAGGCTGTGAAATGGATATGAAAAACCAGAGCGCTTGTAATTTCCTTTTCGGCTCGGATAAAAAATTTACGGCAGAAGATGTTTTCGGCGGCGAAAGGGAATTTGCTTCCGATGAACGCCTAAAAAAGCTTTCCCGTATCATTTCTGACGGGGAATACAGAATATCTGCCGAGGACGTGGCTTCGGCTATAATTGGTATATAAATAAATGGCTGCCGATCTAACACGGCAGCCATTTATTTATTGCGTCAGCGTGACAGTCAGACCCGACTGCATGGTATCATTTATAAGCGCACGGGTAAAGCCGTTTTCCGCATCGTTGTAGGTGATGTCTGCGCCGATCATTCGGTGGTCGTCAAAAAGCAGGTCCACAACAACATTTTCGGGATAGTCGGGGTAGTTCAGGACTGTGTAGGTGTATTTGGTCACTTCCTTTCCCGCATACGGCTCCAGATCAAAGCCCTGCTGCTTTTGCAGTTCGTTATATTCCGTGAAAGCGGCGTTGAATTCTGCGGGTATGGTTATTTTCTCACGCTGGGGGTCTGGCTCGACTATAAGCCCCTGCTTGTTGAGAAACTCCACACGCTCCGAATTGCATTCAAAGGTGAACAGCTTATCCGCTTCCGCTTTGTCTCCTGCGGTGAACACGAACAGTGCAAGTCCGCCCAGAATTATCAGCGCCGCCGACAGAAATATCCACTTGGCGCTCCTTTTCCGTTTTGCTCTTCCTGTTGACAGATCATTGCTCATATCTCAGCGCTCCATTTCCTTGTGTATTTACAGAATTAAGGTGTAGCTGATATAAGATATGCGGGCAAGCTCCCTTTAATGACCTGTTTTTCATAACGCTTTTTAAGTATTTTCAATGACATATCACATATTTTACACATTGAGCCATTATTATATAAGCATAGAAACAAAGATGAGCCGATGAGGCCCATAGAATAAAGAACAAAAGAATAAAATGATCTGGAAGGATGATTTATATGTACGAAAACAATTACAATTATATTGATGTCCCCGAGGATAACGGCGGCAAGAAGAACAGCGGCAAGGGCGCAGGAAAAACTATCGCCATGATACTTGCAGTTGCTATCGTAGGCGGCGCTTCGGGCTTCGGCGGTGCATATCTCCAGAATGCGGTTTCGGACAAGAGCATTGCGGCTGATACTTCCGTATCCTCCGAGACTGCTCCCGCAGAGACAACTTCCACAACGGCTTCCGAATATAAAACAGATGTTTCTGTCAAGGACGACACAAGCAGCATGGTAAGCAGCCTGCTTGGCACAACTTCTTCCGACGGCTCACTTACCACAAAGCAGATAGTTGAAAAGGTAACTCCTTCTGTTGTGGGCGTACATTCCACATTCTCCACACAGTCGGGCGAAAGCTCCGCAACAGGTACGGGTATTATCCTCAGCTCCGACGGATACATCATCACCAACGCACACGTTATCCAGACCGAGGTTCAGGAATATGTAAATAACAACTCCAACAACTTTGGCAACAACAGATACAACGACTACAACGACATTTTTGAATACTTCTTCGGCAACGGCAGAGGCGGTTCATACCAGACTTCTACCAAGAATGCCGACAAGGTGACTATCGTTCTTTCAAACGATGAGAACACCGAGTATGAGGCTGAGATAATCGGCGCAGATGAAAACAGCGACCTTGCCGTTCTGAAAATAGATGCAACAGGTCTTAACCTTACCGCCGCAGAGTTCGGCAGCTCCGATGAGCTTACCATGGGCGACAAGGCAGTGGCTATAGGCTATCCTCTCGGACTGGGTCTTTCCACCTCAGAGGGCATTATCTCCGGACTTAACAGAACTCTCAACGTAGAGCTTGCAAATGGCGGTTCCGCTGCCATGACTCTTATTCAGACAGATGCTGCCATCAACCCCGGCAACTCCGGCGGCCCTCTGGTAAATGACAGAGGGCAGGTCGTTGGCATTACTTCTTCAAAACTTGTTGATAGCTCCGTTGAAGGTCTTGGCTTTGCTATCCCCATTTCCGATGCAATGCCACTTATCAGCGACCTTATGAACAAGGGTTATGTTACCAATACCACTCCTCAGATCGGCATTACAGGCACCGATATCAACAGCGCTATGATGAGATATTATAACCTCCCCGTTGACAAGGGCGTTATGGTAGTTTCCGTTGTTGAGGGCGGCGCAGCCGATGCTGCGGGCATCAGCGCAGGCGATGTTATCGTTGCGGCTGAAGGCAAGGATATCACCTCCATGGACGAACTTACCTCCGCAAAGAGCGGCAAGAAGATCGGCGACACTATGGTCCTCACCCTTGCAAGAGCTGACGGCAACATTGATGTTACACTCACCCTCACAGGCGAGGACGAAGCTGAGAACGCTCAGACCGAGGCTCCCGTTACCGACGGTACCGAGGCAAACTAAATTAAGCCTTCTTCATTTTCATATGATATCGTTTAGCAAAGCTAAACGATATCAATTATCCCCATCCTTAATATACTGCGAAAGCCGTCTCCGAAAAGGGGGCGGCTTTTGCAGTTGTATGGGTCGTGTTGTCAGCATCACACCGCCGACTTTACATTTTCTAACATAATATAAATTAAAATGACATAAATTTACGGTATAATGTATTTGTATTTTATAGGATGCAGGAGGTCAATATTATGGCAGACAATGAAAAGAAAGGGCTTATAGCCGAATTCAAGGAGTTTATCTCCAAAGGAAATGTTATGAACCTGGCAGTCGGCGTTATTATCGGCGCTGCGTTCCAGAACATCGTTACAGCCCTTACCAACAGCTTTATCGATCCCCTTATCGCACTTCTCACAGGCGGATGTGAGCACGATGAGGCAGGCAACCTTATCCTTGTGGGCGGTCAGTTCACCATCAACGGCGTTTCCTTCGACTACGGCGCATTTATTTCAGCTGTACTTAATTTCCTTATCATGGCAGTTATCCTCTTCACAATGGTAAAGGCTGTAAACAAGGCAATGTCTATAGGCAATAAGCCCGAGGAAGAGCCTGAGCCTGAAGCTCCCGCTGAGCCCGAGCCTACCAAGGAAGAGCTTCTCCTTACCGAGATAAGAGATCTTCTCAGCGAGCAGAACAAAAAGTGATTATGCACAAAAAAACATTGGTAAGCAGAGTATAATTTTTTATGCGATTTTACACTTTCTCTGTTGACTTGAAGGGCAAAGAGTAGTAAAATAAATAAAATACCTTAATGAAAGCAAAGTATTAACTGAGAACTGGAGGATGATTTTAAAATGCTGGATACGGATATGTCAAGCAAGTTCGGTAAGGAAGGACTTACTTTCGATGATGTTCTTCTTATCCCCGCAAAATCCGATGTAACACCCAATATGATCAACCTTAGAACAAGGCTTGCAAGGGATATTTACCTTAATACCCCTATCATCACTTCCGCAATGGATACTGTAACGGAAGCTAAGATGGCTATCGCCATTGCACGTGAAGGCGGCATTGGTATCATCCACAAGAATATGTCTATCGAAAAGCAGAGCGACGAGGTAGATAAGGTTAAGCGCTCCGAGAACGGCGTTATCGTTAACCCCTTCTCCCTGACCGCTGACAAGCTGGTTTCTGAGGCTGACAAGCTTATGGGCAAGTACAAGATCTCCGGTGTGCCCATTGTTGACGGCAAGGGCAAGCTGGTGGGTATCCTTACCAACCGTGACCTTCGTTTCCTCAAGAATTTCGATACTCCCATTTCCGAAGTAATGACCAAGGAAAATCTGATAACAGCTCCCGTAGGCACTGACCTCGAGGCTGCTCAGAAGATCCTTATGAACCACAAGATCGAAAAGCTTCCTATCGTTGACGATGAGGGCACTCTCAAGGGCCTTATCACCATCAAGGATATCGAGAAGGCTGTTCAGTACCCCAATTCCGCAAGAGATAAGAGCGGAAGACTTCTCTGCGGCGCCGCTATCGGTATCACCGCCGACGTTCTCGACAGAGCAAAGGCTCTGCTGGACGCTCAGGTCGATGTGCTTGTTCTCGACTCCGCACACGGTCACTCCAAGAATATCATGACCTGCATCGACAAGATAAAGAATGCGTTCCCCAACGCAGTTATCATCGCAGGCAACGTTGCTACAGCTGAGGCTACCGAGGACCTTATCAAGGCAGGCGCTGACTGCGTAAAGGTAGGTATAGGCCCCGGTTCTATCTGCACCACCCGTGTTGTTGCAGGTATCGGCGTTCCCCAGATCACAGCAGTATATGATGCAGCGTGCGTTGCAGCTAAGTATGATATCCCCATCATCGCAGACGGCGGTATCAAGTATTCCGGCGATATCGTAAAGGCTCTTGCAGCAGGCGCAAGCACCGTAATGCTCGGTTCTCTCCTTGCAGGCTGCGACGAGGCTCCCGGCGCTACCGAAATTTACCAGGGCAGAAGCTTCAAGGTTTACAGAGGCATGGGTTCACTGGGCGCTATGGCTTGCGGCTCCAAGGACAGATATTTCCAGGAGGGCGCAAAGAAGCTTGTTCCCGAGGGCGTTGAAGGACGTGTTCCTTACAAGGGACTTGTTTCCGATACTATCTTCCAGCTGGTCGGCGGTATCCGTTCAGGTATGGGCTACTGCGGCTGCCCCGATATCCCTACTCTTCACGAGAAGGCAAAGTTTGTACGTATCACAGGCGCAGGTCTCAAGGAGTCTCACCCTCACGATATCTACATCACAAAGGAAGCTCCCAACTACTCCGTTCACGATTGATCGCAGTTATAATAATCAAGGCGATGTACTCTTCAAAAGAGTGCATCGCCTTTTTGTGTATAAGCGTGCTATTGAGAAAGTCAGTACAAATAAAAGCAAGGTAAAGGGTTTAGGAAGTCCACTGAGGGCAGAGCCATCTGGTCGCTGTTGCCGCAGTGGTAAACTACGTTTACCTGCGAAATCCGTTTGCGAGCGGTCAAAATGATTAAATCATTAGCCGACTGACTAACAAATCCTAAAGCCGCCTGCACTATGAGTTTAAAGTCCTACAAATGAGTATTTTCTATCAATATAAGTAAAAAACTATTAAAGTGCAGGCGGCTTGAAACTGAGAGCAATTTCGCAGAAATTGCGTTTCAGTTTCCGCCGTAAGGCGAAGGTACGGACAAACATACCCCCTAAACAAAGTTCAAGCTCATATAAAATTTCTGTACTCCCAAATAGGTACAGCTTTTTTACTAATAAACATTTTGTGGGAATATAAAGACATCATACGGCAGAAAATATGATCATAAAAACAGGCTATCGTTAAAATGCCTTAATTTTACTTGTCAGAATAGCTTAAATTCTACACGCTTATTTAGTCATATTTCTGATTTTGTCTATTGAAAATGACCAACCGTTCAGCTATAATATTGTTTACAGGACAAAAAAATCCCGCACCTCGAAAGGTACGGGACCTGGTGGAAGAGGGTGGATTCGAACCACCGAAGCCGAAGCAACAGATTTACAGTCTGCCCCCTTTGGCCGCTCGGGAACTCTTCCTCAAACCGCATTGACCTTAGCGCCAATGCTTATTTTAAATCCGATGAGCTTCCTCATCAGGATACAAAACCCGTGCACACGGCACGGCATTTTATATAAACGCCATACGGGCGTCAATGGTCGGGGCGACAGGACTTGAACCTGCGGCATCTTGCTCCCAAAGCAAGCACTCTACCAAACTGAGTTACGCCCCGCTGTACACAGCTTGATTATAATATCACAAAAATGCACAAATGTCAAGCAATATTTTCGTCAACAACGTAAATTCGTCGTTTTTGACTATTACAAGCCTTTTGCGGCGGTGCTGCGTGGTCAGATTTAATAAGTTTTTTAGCTATAAAGGAAGTGTTAAGAAAAAGTTTCCACTTAATCGGCAAAAAAATTGCAAATTTGGCTGAGGATTGTTGTAATATTATTGTGTATAGCAGTGTCTTTACGAAGCGGTGCAAAGGAGCGTCGTACAAGCTATGAAGATAAAACTTTTCAGCAATATGATAAATGAGCAGCTCCGCTTCCTGCTTCCCAAGGCAATGCTGGCGGATCTGCTGATATTCGTGGCCGCACTGCCCTTTTACGGGCTTAATATACAGATCCCTCTGGGGCTTCTTCTGGGAACGGCGGCAATGACCGCAAACATTATCCTTCTGGGTATGTCCTCGGAAAGAGCCGTGGAGCGAGGAACGGCAAAAAGCGCCAAACGATATATGTTCAGCTTCTATCTTATCAGGCTGACTGTTATGGGGGCGGCGCTGGTGCTGGGCTTCAGATCTGACCTGTTTAATTCCGTCTGCACGTTTATCCCTCTGCTGTATCCGAAGACGTTTTATACAGGAAGTGCGATCATCAGGCAGAAACACTCATGAAATATGAAGGGAGGTTTGAAAATATATGGGAACCGCTCTGGCGGCTGAGGCCGTCTTGAAATTCTATGACACCGAGCTTCAGGTAGATGTGGTAGGCCCCAGAAAAATGATAACGCTGCTGGGCAGCGACGGAAATGAGATATTTTCTATCTCGGAAACCGTTGTTACAGGCTGGCTGCTCATTATTCTGCTGTATATACTTATAAGATGGCTCACAAAGGATCTTAAAGTAAAGCCCACATCAAAAAAGCAGGTCCTTGCGGAATGGTTCGTGACATTTTTCAATAACCTTGTCAAGGAAAATATGGGCAGCAGAATGGTAAAGCTTGCGCCCTACATTGCCACGATATTTACATTTGCGCTGACCGGCTCTCTGATAAGCGTTCTCGGTTTCAGGAGTATGACGGTTGACATTAACTGCACAGGAACGTGGGCGGCACTGACCTTTATAATGATCACCTATTACAAGATAAAGTCCAACGGAATAGGCGGTTATTTCAAGAGCTTTACCGAGCCTGTTTTTGTCATCACGCCGATCAATATACTCAGTGAAGTAGCAACACCTGTGGCTATGGCGCTGCGTATGTTCGGCAACATCTCAAGCGGTATGATAATCACAACGATAATCTACGCTTTCCTTACCATTCTGAGCAATGTGGTTTATAATGCACTGAGCCTGCATCTGGCTGCACTCAACTATTTCCACATTTTCCAGATTGGTGTTCCCGCTGCGCTGTCGATCTACTTCGATTTCTTCTCGGGCATTATCCAGTCTTATGTATTCATAATGCTGACAATGGCTTATGTAGGCGATGCCGCAGGCTGCAAGGACGAGTGATAACTCAGTCTCAAAATTCTTTTTTTGGAGGTATATAAAAATGGAAGGACAGACATATGAACAGACCCTGCTTCTTGCAAAGGCTATCGTTCTCGCAGGACAGGGCATAGGCGCAGGTCTTGCGCTTATCGCAGGTATCGGCCCCGGTATCGGTGAAGGCTACGCCGTAGGCAAGGCTATCGAGACCATCGGCAGACAGCCTGAGGCAAAATCCTCTGCCACAACAACAATGTTTATCGGCTGCGCAGTTGCAGAGTCCACAGGTATTTACGGCCTGCTGGTAGGTATTATTCTGTTGTTCGTTAATCCGTTCCTTAAGCATCTTGAGGGCTGATTTGCTTCAGCAGGAATGGGAGGATATCTGAATGGATATAAATTTTGAATTTTTCAGCATAGAACCCTCCACCATAATCGGCGTTCTGTGCAATACTCTTATCCTGTTTCTGATTTTCAAAAAGTTTCTTTTCGGCCCTGTTAACAAGATCATAGAGGAAAGAAAGGCTCAGGTCTCCAAGACCTATGACGAGGCTGACCGGGCTCTTAAAAAAGCAAAGGACATGGAAAGCGAATATACTCAGAAGCTGGAGGGCGCAAAGGAAGAGTCTGCCGAGATGGTAAAGGCTGCTTCCAAGAGAGCTCAGCTCCGCTCCGACGAGATCATCGCCGAGGCGAGAAACGAAGCTGCGGGCATCGTTACCAAGGCCAATGCGGATATCGAAAGAGAACGCAAGCGTGCTGTCAATAAGATCAAGGATCAGATCTCCGATATGGCTGTGGATATCGCAGGCAAGGTCATCGGCAGGGAGGTTTCCACCGATGAGGAGCAGGATCGCCTGATAGATGAATTTATCGGCGAGCTTGATGATGACGGCGACAAGTAATTTTCAGGAAAGGTTGTGCAGCTATGGCAGGTTCGGTTGAAAATGTTTATGCGCAGGCTTTGCTGGAAATAGGCCGTGAGGACGGTAATCTTAAAGAGCTTCATGAGGAGATACAGGCGCTCAGCGGGATATTCGATGAAAATCGTGATTTTGCAAGGCTGTTGTCATCTCCGTCAATGACCCCCGATGAAAAGACCAAGCTTATAAAGTCTGTTTTTGAGGGAAGGATATCCGCCTCTGCTCTGAATTTTCTCTGCGTGCTCGCTGAGAAAAACAGATGTGCTTATCTGGGCAAGATAGCTGCTGAGCTGAAAAAGGGCTATTATGAGGACGCAGGCATTGCGGAAGTTACTGTTACCACCGCTGTTCCGCTGAAGGACGGCGCAAGGGAGCGGCTCATCGAGAAGCTCTCTAAGAAGTACGATAAGACTATCGACCTTGTGGAAAAGACCGACCCCGCAATTATCGGCGGAATGATAGTTGTCTGCGGCGATAATATGCTGGACGGCTCTGTCAGAACAAAGCTTGAAAATATGCAGAAACAGATCAGAGATATGGCTGCCGATTAAAAAACGGCAGGATTTCGTCAGCTGACGGAATATCATATAAACGAAAGGGTGAATCAGATGGATTTGCGCCCGGATGAAATTACCGGAATAATCAAAAGTCAGATAAGGAATTTCAGCTCCGAGATACAGCAGTCCGATACGGGTACTGTTATCACAGTAGGCGACGGTATCGTAAGGATACACGGCCTCGATAACTGTATGTCGGGCGAGCTGCTGGAATTTGACGGCGGCGTTTACGCTATGGCAATGAACCTGGAGCAGGATTTCGTTGCGGCTGTTATGCTGGGTTCCGACGTTGAGATCAAAGAGGGCGACACCGTCAAGAGAACAGGCAGCGTAGTTTCCGTGCCTGTTGGCGAGGAGCTTCTCGGCAGAGTTGTAAACTCTCTGGGACAGCCTATCGACGGCAAGGGACCCATTCTCACAAAAGAAAAGATGCCCATTGAGCAGCCCGCTTACGGCATCATCACCAGAAAGTCGGTAAGCCGTCCTTTACAGACAGGCATCAAGGCTATCGACTCCATGATACCCATAGGAAGAGGTCAGCGTGAGCTGATAATCGGCGACAGACAGACCGGTAAGACCGCTATCGCTCTCGATACAATCATAAACCAGAGGGACAAGAATGTTATCTGTATTTATGTTGCTATCGGTCAGAAGCGTTCTACCGTTGCAAACGTTGTTGAAACTCTGGAAAAGAACGGCGCTCTGGACTACACTATCGTAGTATCCGCTACAGCGTCCGAGCTTGCCCCCCTGCAGTATATCGCTCCCTACTCGGGCGTTGCAATGGGTGAGTATTTCCTTAAACAGGGCAAGGACGTGCTCTGCGTATATGACGACCTGTCAAAGCACGCAGTGGCTTACCGTACACTTTCCTTGCTGCTTAAAAGACCGCCCGGACGTGAGGCTTATCCCGGAGATGTATTCTATCTCCACTCCCGTCTGCTTGAGCGTGCGTGCAGCCTGAACGAGAACTACGGCGGCGGTTCCATTACCGCACTGCCTATCATCGAAACACAGGCAGGCGACGTTTCCGCTTACATTCCCACAAACGTTATTTCCATTACCGACGGTCAGATATTCCTTGAGACTGACCTGTTCAATTCAGGTGTAAGACCTGCCGTTAACCCCGGTATCTCCGTTTCGAGAGTCGGCGGCGCTGCGCAGATCAAGGCAATGAAGAAGGTATCAGGCTCACTGAAGCTCACATACTCTCAGTACAGAGAGCTTCAGGCATTCTCCCAGTTCGGTTCTGACCTTGATAAGGACACTAAGGAGCGCCTTGCTCTGGGTGAGCGTGTTGTGGAAGTCCTCAAGCAGGACAGAAATTCTCCCGTTGCGGTTGAAAATCAGGTAGTTATCATCTACGCCGTAACTCACAATTATCTTAAAGATGTTCCCGTAGATAAGATCGGCGAATTTCAGACTGAGCTTTTCGATTACGTTGACAACAGCTATCCCGATATCATTTCCTCCATCAAGGAAACAAAGGATCTGACCAAGGAAAACGAAGAGGCTCTCAAGGCAGCTCTCGACGAGTTTGTAAAGAAATTCACTGCGGCGCTCTGATGAGCGCTGTGACTATTATGGCAAGGGAGGACTGTTGAATTGGCTTCCGGCAATATGAAGGACATCAAGCGGCGTATAAAAAGCGTTGAGTCCACTATGCAGATCACTAAGGCAATGGAGCTGGTTGCGTCTTCTAAGCTGAGGAAGGCAAAGGAAAAGGCGGATAAAGCCCGCCCCTACTTTGACGCCCTTTACGAAACAATGTGCGAGATACAGGCGGAAAATCCCAGCTTCCTTTCTCCCTTTACCCGCAAGGCGGGGGAGGGCAAGTCACTTCTGGTAGTTATAGCAGGCGACAGAGGACTGGCAGGAGGATTTAACTCCAACATCTTCAAGCTTGCTCAGGCAAGAATTGACGAGCTTGGCGGAAAGGATAAAACGGATATCATCGCCATAGGCAAAAAGGCTGTGGAATATTTCGGCAAGAGAGAGTTCAATATGCTTGGCTCTTACCCCGATTTTTCCGAAAATATAAGGATCCATCAGGCAAACGATATCGCAGGCGAGATCGTGGACAAGTATGTGAAAGGCATTTACGAGAGAGTAGAGCTTTTCTATACGGAATATGTTTCCTCCATAACTCAGCAGGCGGTAACAAAGAAAATGCTTCCTGTGGAGCTTGACGGACAGAAGAAGGTCTCAAAGGCGCTGCCTATTTATGAGCCTTCCGCAGGTCAGGTGTTCAACCACATCGTTCCCAGATATGTTACGGGAATGATATTCGGTGCGTGCGTTGAGAGCTTTGCTTCCGAGCAGGCTTCCAGACGAAACGCTATGGAGAACGCCTCCGACAACGCTTCCGAGATGATAAGCAGCCTTTCCCTTATGTATAACCGTGCACGACAGGCTTCCATTACTCAGGAGATCACTGAGATCGTCGGCGGTGCAAACAGCGCTGAGTGACGTTTTACTATAAGTATTATTACCGCTTTACAATTATACTGTCTGTAATATGCAGACAGAACTGAAAGGAGTGGTTATTTAAATGCCGCAGAACAATGTTGGAAAGGTTGTTCAGGTAATCGGAGCGGTCGTTGATATCCGCTTTGAAAAGGATAACCTGCCCAATCTTCTCAATGCGATAGAAATTGAGCTTAACGGCAAGAAGCTGGTGTGCGAGGTTGCGCAGCATATCGGTGACGACGTTGTAAGATGTATTGCAATGTCCTCCACTGACGGACTGGTAAGAGGCACTGATGCCATAAATACAGGCGCACCTATCACCGTTCCTGTCGGAAGAAATACTCTGGGAAGGATCTTCAATCTTCTCGGAGAACCCGTTGACAACAAGCCTGCTCCCGAAACAAAGGAGAGATGGGCTATCCACCGTGAAGCGCCATCCTACGAGGAGCAGACAGCTTCCAATGAGGTGCTTGAAACAGGCATCAAGGTAATCGACCTTATCTGCCCTTACCTCAAGGGCGGTAAGATAGGTCTTTTCGGAGGCGCAGGTGTCGGTAAGACCGTTCTTATCCAGGAGCTTATCAACAACGTTGCAAACCAGCACGGCGGTATCTCCGTTTTCACAGGTGTTGGCGAGCGTACCCGTGAGGGCAACGACCTTTACAACGAAATGACCGAGTCGGGCGTTATTGACAAGACCGTTCTTGTTTACGGTCAGATGAATGAGCCTCCCGGAGCAAGAATGAGAGTAGGTCTTTCGGGACTTACCATGGCGGAATATTTCCGTGACGTTGAGGGACAGGACGTTCTTCTGTTCATCGACAACATTTTCCGTTTCACACAGGCAGGCTCCGAGGTTTCCGCTCTGCTGGGACGTATGCCCTCGGCAGTTGGTTATCAGCCTACACTGGCAACTGAAATGGGCGCTCTCCAGGAGCGTATCACATCTACACATAAGGGCTCTATCACATCGGTACAGGCAGTTTACGTTCCCGCCGATGACCTTACAGACCCTGCTCCTGCGACCACATTTGCTCACCTGGACGCAACAACAGTCCTTTCCAGAAGCATTTCTTCGCTGGGTATCTACCCCGCCGTTGACCCTCTGGATTCCACATCGAGAATACTTTCTCCCGATATCGTGGGCCGTGAGCATTATGAGACTGCAAGAGCCGTTCAGAACATTCTCCAGAGATATACCGAGCTTCAGGATATCATCGCCATCATGGGTATGGACGAGCTTTCCGACGAGGATAAGCTTATCGTTGCCAGAGCGAGAAAGATCCAGCGTTTCCTGTCCCAGCCGTTCAGCGTAGCCGAGCAGTTCACGGGCATGAAGGGCAAGTATGTTCCCATCAAGGAGACTATCAGAGGCTTCAAGGAGATCATCGAGGGTATGCACGACGATCTTCCCGAGTCTGCGTTCCTGTTCGTCGGAACCATTGACGAGGCTGTTGAAAAAGCAAAGCAGTCGGGCAACTGATAAGGAGGTTGACAGCAAATGGCAACACCCTTTCATCTTACGGTCATAACCCCTGAAAAGATCTTTTTTGACGGTGAGACCACGCAGATAATCGTCCGCACCACAGAGGGCGATATCGGTATTCTGGCAAACCACACAAGCCTTGTGGCAAGCCTTCCCTCGGGACCTTTAAAGGTAATGACGGAGGACGGCAGCTATCGTGTGGCGGCAGTTTCCGCAGGACTTATCAAGGTCGGCGGAAACAAGGTAAATATCTTTGCCGATGCCGTTGAGTGGGCTGACGAGATAGATATCGAGTGGGCAAAGCGTTCCCGTGAGGACGCAGAGCGCCGAATTGCCGCAAAGAAGAGCCAGCTTGACTTTGACATTGCGGAGCTTAAACTCCAGCGTGCACTCAACAGAATCCATGTTCACGATATGATGAGATAATAAAAAGAGATGTTCCGTTTCGGAGCATCTCTTTTTTGTTGCTTAATTTTTAAATATGCTTATACTAAGCACCAATTAAAAACTATACAAAAAATCATCGCATAATCTTGCGTATATGGATTATGCGATGATTTTTTGTCTGTAGTTTTATTGATGATTAGTATTATTCGTAGTGCCTGAATTTTACGGAGGAGAGTATCTTTTCTATATCATTTGCGTAGTCGTCGTACCATGGGGCGTTGTTTATTATCACGCAGTCGGTGTATTCGCCGTCAAGCATGATGAAGCTCCAGTTTTCGCTGCCGTCATAATAGCACTGTGTTGCGGAATATCCGTTAAAGTCAATGGGCTTTTGCACAAGCCCCGTGCCGCAGACAGCGAAGTTTTTGCTGTATTCTATGGTTATGGTGCCCTCAGCTTCATTGTCGGGGCTGAGATATGCGGAAATGCTGCTTGTTGGCTCGTCTTCTGTCTGGGCGGACGTGTATGACCAGCCTGCAGGAAGTTCAAAGGAAAAGCCTGTTGACGGGGCGCACTGGGGGACAACTTCTGTCTGGACATTCTGAGTCTCAGCTTCCCAGCCTATTTCTTCAGGCTGTGTGCGTATATCGGCTGGGATAGCGTCAATGCTGCCCTCCGACATCATTACAGGCTCATCTTCGCTTGCTTCAGTGGCTTCTGTGACCTTGACTTTTATTGTTGTTTCGGCGTTATCGGTCTGTGCTGTATCCGTGCAGGCAGTCAGGGCAATGAGAACTGCGATAAGAGGTACGTATTTTTTCATATGATATCCTCCTTGTGTCTTATACTAATCACTGTATAAAACACAATTCACCCTGCCAGAAAATTTCATGCCTGCCGTGATTTCGTCATTTGTACAGTCTGATGTTGGAAATTTTAAGCAATATTACCACGATTACTGCGCCTGAGAGGTAAAATGCTTTATCAGGCTTATCATGTCGTCCTTGTCTGTGCCGCCGCTCAGTGTTTCGGCGTAGTCGTCTATAGGCTCAGTCTTTTTGCGCCACCAGTGCTTCAGTCTGTCACGGCAGAGATTCTTGGCGGTGACTGTGAGCCACGCACGCTCGTGCTTTTCATCGTTGAATTCTGCGCTCATTGCCTTTACAAAAACGTCCTCGGTGCAGTCCTCGGCATCGGCGGCGTTCTGCATAAAAATGTAGCATATCCTGTAAACGGCTTCAAAATGCCGCTTGTAAAATTCTGCAAAATCAGGCTTTGACGGCATATAATACCTCATGTAATTATAACGATCGGGGAGTGATATTTGTCGGGTGCTTCAAAAAAAGGCGGTCAAGTTACCCTGACCGCCTGATATTTTATGGCAATATGGAAGTTATCTTCTGTTGATCATGTTAAAAAAGTCGCTGTATTCCTCATCGTAGGAAGACTTCTTGGGTGCTGCGGGCTGAGGTGCGGCTGTTGATGCAGCAGATGCTGCGGGAACCTTTTCAACCTCGGGAGCGGGTTCTTCCTGCTTGTCGATATCATCATTGAAAGCGGAAGCGATAACAGTAATGTTGATCTCGTCCTTGAGGTTCTCATCGAAGGAGGTACCGAAGATCATGTTTACATCGGGATCGGCAGCCTCGGAGATAAGTCTTGTAGCTGTGTTGATGTCGCTTGCAAGAACGTCCTCGCTCATTACGATGTTAACGAGAAGTCTTGTAGCGCCGGAAATGGAGGTCTCAAGCAGAGGACTGGAGATGACCTGCTTTGCAGCCTCGGCAGCCTTGTCCTTGCCTGAACCGTGACCGATAGCCATATGAGCATAGCCTGCGTCCTTCATAGTGGTCTTTACATCAGCGAAGTCAAGGTTGATGTCGCCCTCGACAGTGATAAGCTCTGCTATGGACTTTACGCCGACCTTGAGGATATCATCAGCAAGTGCGAAGGACTGCTTCATTGTAAGCTCCTTGTCAGCACTCTGGAGAAGACGCTCATTGGGGATAACGATAAGTGAATCAACGTGCTTTTTAAGCTCTGCGATACCGGCCTCAGCCTGTCTCATCTTAGCCTTCTGCTCAAACTCAAAGGGCTTTGTTACCACTGCAACAGTGAGTATTCCCAGCTCCTGAGCGATCTCTGCAACGATGGGAGCTGCGCCTGTACCTGTGCCGCCGCCCATACCTGCTGCGATGAATACCATATCTGAACCGCTGAGAGCGGCCTTGATCTCGTCTCTGTTTTCCTCGGCGCTGCTTGCACCGATCTCAGGCTTGGCGCCTGCGCCCTTGCCGTTTGTAAGCTTAACGCCTATCTGTACCTTTGTATCAGCCTTAGATGAGTTGAGAGCTCTTGCATCGGTATTGACAGTTATGTAGTCAACGCCCTTGATGCCCTCGTCAACCATGCGGTTAACAGCGTTTCCGCCGCCGCCGCCCACGCCGACAACTTTTATAATCTCATCATAGGTGTTTTTCTCGTTATCAACCATGATCGCCATTTTTCTTCCTCCTGTTTACTGTTTATATGTAAATACAGAAAAATCTGAATTATTCCTGATTATATTATACACAACATTTATTTTAACACACCTGCGGATTTTTTTCAAGTGATTTTTCTAAAAAAAACGCAGTTGCACAAAAAAATGATAATATAGTACCCTTTTTGTTCACATTTCACAACCGTGCTTCATGATTATTCCATTGCCACTGCGGCGGAGGTCGTCTCCGACGTTTCAGTTTCAATGGGGTTGCCGTTTTCATCGGTTTCCTGAGTATCGGCGGTGGTCATGGAAGCAATGTTGTCGTTATAGACCTTGGCGTTGTTTTCCAGGCTTTCCTTGTCAAGGAATGATGCGCTGTTTGCGTCGGAAAGAATGGTAAGAGTGCCCTCGGTCTTGTCGCCTATCTTTGTCTCGATTATCTCCTTGGCAAAGTTCATTTTGTATTCAAGGTCGTTTACCGAGCCGAGACTTACTGTGATACGGTTATCGAAAACGCATTTGATATCCGCACGGTCGGTAACATCTACCGAGGTAACGGTGCTGTAATTGCCCGTGTCCAGCAGGGTCATCATCTGATAGACCACTGTGTCCTTGTGCTCATCGTTGGAAGCGTACTTGTCCCCGGGGAGAAGCTCCAGCTTGGGGTCAGTTCCCGTGAAATTGAAAAGGTTTGCCTTAGGCTCATCTATCTTTTCAAGTATCTTGCCGCCCTTGCTTATGAGATATATGCCGTGGTCGGTGATGAAATTCGCCTCAGGCTCGCTGGCTTCCACGTTTATTATCAGCGTGGAGGGGAATGAGCGGCTAAGATGTGCTTTTTCTATGTAAACCAGTCTGGAGGTTATCTGACTGCTTACCTTATCGGTGCTGAGACGGACAAGATTATCGCCCGCCTCAACTCCGCTGGCGTCGATTATTTCCTGTGGGGTGTAGTTTGATGCACCCGTTACACGAATGTTTTCAACATTGAATAGGACTGTTGTTGAAAGCAGCAGAAATATTCCTGCCACTATGATAAATACCACAATGCCCGTAAGCGTATGTCGCTGCTTGTGCCTGCGGCGGTAGGGCTGACTCTGACTGCTCAAAATAAAAACTCCTTGTTATACTAAACGCCAATTAAAAACTATACAAAAAATAGCGTATAGATCATTCGATGATTTTTGCATATAGTTTTATTGGTTATCAGTATTATATTATCCTGCTTATTTTTGCTCCTGCCGATGAAAGGATAGCTTCTATGCTGTCATACCCTCTGTCGATAAGTTCTGTCCTTGTTATCTCCGACCTGCCCGATGCGCCGAGAGCTGCGCAGACTATTGCTGCGCCTCCTCTCAGGTCAGGGGCTTCCGAAGCAGCTCCGTAAAGAGCGGGAACGCCTGTTACAACGGCGACCTTTCCCTCCGCACGGATATCTGCGCCCATTCGGCTAAGCGCTCCCGTGTGGCGGTAGCGGTTCTCGAAGATGTTCTCCACAAACACTGTGGTTCCCTCCGCCGTGCAGAGGGGAGCCATTATGATCGCCTGAGCGTCCGTGGGAAATCCCGGATAGACCATTGTGCGTATGGTATCGGCGGCTTTAAGACCGCCTGTTTTCTGTATGTATATATTTGAGCCGAAGCTGCGGACGTACATACCCATCTGCTCAAAAAGGGGAAGTATGGCTTCCATATGAGCGGGGCAGCAGTCGGTAAGCATAAGCTCTCCCCCTGCGCAGGCGCAGCAGGAAAGATATGTGGCTGCGGCTATTCTGTCGGGGATTATTGCAAAGCTTTCCCGGGGAGCCGAAAGGCGCTCAACGCCCTCAACGGTTATCCTGCTTCCACCTGCGCCGTTTATATGAGCGCCGCAGGCGATAAGGAAATCTGCAAGGCAGGTTATCTCAGGCTCTCTTGCGCAGTTGGAGATAACAGTTTCGCCCTTTGCGGTGACAGCCGCCAGCAGAATATTTTCCGTTGCTCCCACCGATGGGAATGAAAGGGATATCTTGCAGCCTGTCAGACCCTCGGGAGCGGAGCATTCTATAATTCCGTGCTCGTCTGTTATTACAGCCCCCATTTTCTTCATAGCCGAAAGGTGCATATCTATAGGCCTCGGGCCAAGATCGCAGCCGCCGGGATAGCACAATGTGCATTTGCCCGTTCTGCCCATCAGCGCCCCCATAAAGATTATAGAGCTGCGCATGGTGCGCATAAGCTCGCAGCTTATGGAAGAACTGTCGATGCCGGTGCAGTCAACGGTCATGTCTGTTCCGTCGGCACGGACCTTTCCGCCAAGGCTGGTAAGGATACGTGCAGCGCCGTATCGGTCGGAGATGCAGGGGCAGTTGCTGAGCCTTACCTCCCTGCTGCACAGAGTACAGGCGGCAAGGACGGGCAGCACTGCATTTTTTGCTCCCTGGACTTTTATTTCACCGCTGAGAGGGCGGCCTCCGTCGATCACCAGCTTCTGCATATCCGACGCTCCTTTATAAGTTGATTATAACTTATATTATGAGCGCTGCGGAAAAGTGTGAAAAAAGCTTATTTTTTCATTACGTCGGTTATTGCCTTGTATATCCTGTCGGGGGTGTCGGTGATGCACTGCTCGTGAGCCTTGCGTGCCAGATCGTCCAGTCTTGCGGGATCGGAGCAGAGCTTCTTTGCTTCATTTATGATAAGCTCGTCCGTAAGATCTTTCTGCTCGATAACGATGGCAGCGCCGGCTTTGCCGAGCACCATTGCGTTGTGATACTGATGATTTCCCGCAACCACGGGGGAGGGGATAAGAATGGAAGCACGTCCCATTGCTTCAAGCTCGCTTATGGCAGAAGCTCCGCTGCGGCAGATTATAAGGTCGGCTGCTGCGGTGCATACGTCCATGTTGTGGATGTACTCCTTGACCATGAGCTTGGGGTCTGTATCGGGGTCGATGCCCATTTCTTTAAGGCTCTGTACAAAGGTACCGTGACCCATTTTGCCGTAGCTGTGGATATGGGAGATGTTCAGTCCGCTTTCCTTTTCCCACTTTATAAGGGCAAGGGCGCTGCTGTTGATAGCTCCCGCACCCAGGCTTCCGCCCCATGAGAAGATACAGATGCTGTTTTCGTCCAGCCCCAGCTCTTTCTTGGCTTCCGCACGGCTGATGCGTGAGGGGTCAAAGCCCTTTCTTACGGGCAGACCTGTTTTTATGTACTTTACGCTTTTATCGAAATACTCAGCCGCTTCTTCCATGGTGAGCATTACTATATCAGCCTTTTTGGAAAGTATCCTTGTGGTAACTCCGGGGTATGCGTTCTGCTCGTGGATAGCAGTGGGGATACCCATTTTTTCAGCTTCCAGAACTATAGGGCCGCTTACATATCCGCCTGTTCCGATGACGATATCGGGGCCGAAATCCTTGATTATCTTACGTGCGGTATGACCTGCGGTGGTAAGATATGCGGCTGCCTTTATGTTCCTGACGATGTTCTTGGGGGTGAGCTTTCGCTGAAATCCGCTGACCTTTATGGGCGCAAATGGGATATTCTCCATAGGCACAAGGCGGGATTCCATTCCGTTTGGTGTGCCGGCATAGAGGAATTCAGCGTCGGGACAATGATCCTTTATTATGGATATAATGGCGAGAGCAGGATTGATATGACCTGCCGTTCCGCCTCCTGCCAGTAAAACTTTCATAAGCTACTTCCTTTTCAGATGATAGGTACATTTTATTTTTTGCGTGAACGTGCATTTTGACCCAGCTGCTTTTTAGCCAGTTCGATCTCACGGGACTGTTCCGAGGGAGCGGCGTCAGGCTGTTCCTTGTCGGGCATGGATTGTCGTGACACGTTCAGTATCAGCCCCATTTCCAGGAGCTGGATTATAAGCGCCGTTCCGCCGTAGCTGAAGAACGGCAGCGATATTCCTGTGTTGGGGATAGCGTTTGACACAACGGCGATATTCAGCAGTGCCTGCAGTCCTATCTGTACGGTAAGACCTGTAACAAGCAGCATACCGAATTTATCGGGTGCGTTCTCGGCTATCTTGAAGCCTCTGAATATGAGCATAAGGAAAAGAATGATAACGACTGCTGCGCCAAGGAAGCCCAGCTCTTCGCACACGATGGCGAAAACAAAGTCGTTCTGCGACTCGGGGAGATACAAAAACTTCTGCCTGGAATTTCCCAGACCAAGACCGAACACTCCGCCCGAGCCTATGGCAATGAGGGAGTTTCGTGTCTGCCATGCGATATCACGGTTTGCGTCATCAAAGGTATAAAGCCAGCTGTCGATACGGTTTTTGATGTATGAGTAGTCGGCGTATTTGTACAGGATAAATGCAACAACAGTGATAAGGGCAATACCGCCGATTACCAGAGGAATGAACGATTTCATATTTGCGCCGCCCACATAAAGGAGTGTGACTGCAATGGCGCAGATGATTATGGTACCGGAAAGGTGGGGCTGAACGACTGTAAAGCCTGCGGCAATGGCGAGTATGGCGATATACGGCAAAAGTCCGCCCTTTTCCTTCAGCTTCTGATGATTTGCGGAGATCATTGCAGAAAAAATGATTATCACCGCAAGCTTCATAAGCTCGGAGGGCTGAAAGGTAAAGAACGTTTTGGTTGCAGTACCAATTCTTATCCAACGGCTGGCACCGTTATCGGTAACGCCGAAGAATTTCGTGTGGACAAGTATCATCAGCAGTATGCAGATAACAAAAAGTCCGTTTGCCACCAGCGATGACCTGAGGATATGATAGTCAAACTTTCGGCTGGAAAGATACATCATCACCACAAGGCCTATTGCTGCCATGAAAAGCTGCTTCTTGAAATAATAATCCTGGGGTTTATTGTCATGTATCGCCAAAGCGTAGGAGGCGGAATACATCATTATCATTCCGAATACCAACAGCACAAGCACCAGAAAAAGAAAGGTGAGGTCTATCTCGCCGATGCGGATATTTTCCAGATACCTGCTTTTGGGCATAAGTGCCTTGAACCAGGTCTTGTTATTGGCAAGGCGCTTTTGCTTGGGTGCCTTTTGCTGCTTAGGCTGTTTTTTCTGAGCTTTGGCGTTTTGCTGGGACTGCTGTTTCGGCATGGCGGCTCTCCTTTCTTTAAATATTTTATATCCGATTATTTAAGGTAGATGTTGTAAAGAACGTTGCCCAGTATTCCGCAGATAAGACCCACTGCGGAGAATGTGATAACTATTTTGTACTCGGAAAAGCCGCACATCTCAAAGTGATGGTGGATAGGGGACATTTTGAAAATTCTCTTGCCTGTGGTCTTGAAGCTGATGACCTGGAGCACAACGGAAAGCGCCTCGCAGATATATACTATTGCGATGAGCGCCAGCAGCAGATGCTGGTGGGTTATAAAGCCCATTGCGCACACGCAGCCGCCCAGGAACATGGAGCCTGTATCGCCCATGAATACCTTTGCGGGGTTAAGGTTCCATACCAGGAAGCCCATGCAGCCGCCTGCCAGAGCAGAGGCGAATATGGAATACTCGTACATTCCCATGGTAAGGAAAATTGCCAGCCATGAGAGAGAGAATACTGTGGTAACTGTTCCGCACAGACCGTCAACGCCGTCGGTAAGGTTAACGGAGTTTGTGAGGAATATAAGGTACAGGAGCATTATGATGTAGTAGAAGAAGCCGAAATCCACCTTGCCTGCAAAGGGAATGATTATCTCTGTGGAGGTATCGCCCAGCAGACGGAGAACTTCAAGGAACATAACGGAAGCCGCAAACTGCATTATCATCTTCTGCTTTGCGTCAAGACCCTTGTTCTGCTTTTTCACTGCCTTGATGTAATCGTCGATAAATCCGATAACTCCGTTGAGGATAGCGTAGCCCAGTCCTGCAAGGAGCTTGTATAGACCGTTGTTATCGGGTACCACTGCGCTCTGAGGACATACAAAGCGCCATACGCAGTAGGCTGCGGCGGTGGCAAGAATGGTTCCGATGATGAACATGAAGCCGCCCATAAGAGGGGTCCCGTTCTTGCTCTTGTGCCATGCGGGGCCTTTTTCGTAAATAGTGGTTCCGAAGTGAAGCTTCTTGAGAAGCGGTATAAGGTATATTCCCAGTACGGCGGACACTGCAAAGGCAATGGCAGCCGCCATCAGATTTATCCAGTACGGCATATTATCTGCTCCTATCTGTAATTATATCATGATCGTTTTGTCATATCACGGCGATTTGCGTCACCCGCAGGTCACTCGCCGTAATAATCCCTGATGATATCTTCCATTCGCATACTGCGGCTTGCCTTGTAAAGAACGGCATCGTTGTCTCTAAGGCTTGCTTTCAGGAAATCAAGCACTTCTGCCTTGTCGGAGGAGTAATAAGCCTCTGCTCCGTTTTCCTTTGCGCCCTCGGCAATGTGCTTTGCGTTATCGCCGTAGCATACTGCCAGGTCAATGCCCTTCTGTGCGGCATATTCGCCAACTTCCTTATGAAGTTTTGCGGAAAGGTCGCCAAGCTCCAGCATATCGCCCAGAACGGCAATGTGCCTTGCTCCCTTTGTGTCGCAGAGAACATTCAGAGCCGCCTTCATGGAATCGGGAGCGGCATTGTAGCAGTCGATTATGACTGTCTGTCCCTTTTTATATTCTTTGTGCTGACGGAGACCGTCCAGCCCGAAGCCCGAAAGCTTTTCCGCAATGCCTGCCATGTCGCAGCCTGCCGCTTCCGCTGCCGCCGTGGCAATGAGAGCGTCTGTGATATGGTGGCTGCCTATGCAGGGGAGGGTCATTCTTTCGCACCTGATGCCGTTTTTCACAACGGTAAAGGAAGTGCTCTCCTCGCCTGTTTCGATATCTGCCGCAAAATAGTCGCAGTTTTTATCAACTATGCCGCAGGTAATGACCTTGCGGTCGGTTATTGTGTTTTTCAGAGGTGCAAGGTGTGGGTCATCGCCGCAGACGATAAGGGGAGCGGCGGGTTTTGCACCCAAAAGCACTTCAAGCTTTGCCTTTAAAACGCCCTCCTGTGTGGAACCGAGATTTTCAGCGTGTGACCAGCCGATATTTGTTATTATGCAGATATCGGGGTTGCTTGATCTTGAAAGGCGTTCCAGCTCGCCGAAGTGGGACATTCCCATTTCGATAACAGCCGCTTCATATGCGGGGGTAAGCTCCAGCAATGCAAAGGGCATACCTATCTCATTGTTGCGGTTTGCAGGGGTCTTATAGGTGTTGTACTTTGACGAAAGGGCAAGTGCGACCATTTCCTTTGTGGTGGTCTTGCCCACGCTGCCCGTAACTCCCACAAGAACGGGGGAGAACTTTCTTCTGAAATGACCTGCAATGTCAAGCACTGCTCTTACGGTGTCCTTTGTGACTATGCAGGGGCAGCCCTCTATCTCATGGTCGGTCACATTGACAACAGCGCCCTTGTCGGTGCAGTCCTTAACGTAATTGTGACCGTCAAACTTTTCGCCTCTGTAGGCAACGAAAACATCGCCCGGTAATATCTTTCGGCTGTCGCTCTTTATTCTGTCGGCAGCGATCTTTATTGATGTGTCGGGGATATTTGCGCAGCTGCCTTTGCAGGCCTGAGCCATTTCCTCAACAGTCATGCTTATCTTGTCAAGAAGATCCAGCGCTTGGGCGCATATCTCACGCTCGTCAAAGTGAATGTGGACATTTCCTGCCAGCACCTGATAATCCTCGTGACCCTTGCCTGCCAGAACGATAACATCGCCCTTTCGAGCAATTTTCACCGCATGGAAGATAGCTTCCTTTCTGTCGGTGATGTGGTCGCAGGGAACGTCAGAACCCTCAAGCCCTGTCATTATCTCATCAATAATAGCGTCGGGGTCTTCATTTCTGGGGTTATCGGATGTTACTATGAGATAGTCTGCAAACTGAGCCGCAGCCTTTGCCATAAGGGGGCGCTTTGTGCGGTCACGGTCGCCGCCGCAGCCGAAGAGGCATATGAGCTTGCCCTCGGTGTTCTCCTTTATGCTGGGAAGCATATTTTCCAGCGCATCGGGGGAGTGAGCATAGTCGCAGACAATGAAGAAATCCTTTCCTGTGGGGATTATCTCGCACCTTCCCCTTACGCCCTTGAAGCAGCCCATGGCTTCGGTTATCTTTTCCATGGGGATTTTAAGCTGAGCGCACACGGCAATGGCCGCAGTGGCGTTCAGTATATTGTAGCCGCCCATCATTCTGAGAGTGAACGGGAAGCTCTTTCCGGGGCAGCAGAACCAGAACTTTGTCACGCCGCCCGAATACTTGATATAGCTTGCGTAAATGCTTGTATCACCCTTTAATCCGTATGAATACTTGGGGCAGGATATTTCATTGTAAAGCCTTTCGCCGTAGCTGTCCTCAGTGTTGATGAAAGCGCATTTGCAGTGGTCGGTGAACAGCTTTTTCTTTGCCTGATAATAGTTTTCCATAGTGCCGTGATAGTCCAGATGGTCACGGGTAAGGTTTGTGAAAACGGCACATTCATACACCGCAGGGCCAATTCTGTTCTGCTCCAGCGCAAAGGAGGATACCTCCATTACGCAGTATTTGCAGCCCTGGTCT
Source organism: Huintestinicola butyrica (assembly GCF_025567215.1). Classification (NCBI taxonomy): domain Bacteria; kingdom Bacillati; phylum Bacillota; class Clostridia; order Eubacteriales; family Oscillospiraceae; genus Huintestinicola; species Huintestinicola butyrica. The sequence continues at coordinate 144,450 of NZ_JAOQKB010000005.1, read as the reverse complement.
GCCATCATTCGGAATATTTTGTAAAGCTCATATACCTTGGGAGTGGTGGGGGTGGAATCGTCCCTTTCAACAGGCTCGTTACCGATAAGCGCACCTGTGGTGCCGATAAGACCTGTCTTTTCGCCTGTGTATGAAAGAATATCATGTACCATGGTGGCAAGGGTGGTCTTTCCGTTGGTTCCCGTGATACCGATAAGAGTAAGCTGCTTTTCGGGGTGGTCAAACCATGCGGCGGTAAGGTGACCGTAGAATTTTCTGGTGTCGGATACAACGATCTGCCTGTCGCCGAGACCTAAGTCATGGTCGCACACAACGGCTGCTGCACCCTTTTCGAGCATTTCTGCCGCAGCGGTGTGACCGTCAAACCTTGCACCCTTTACGCATATGAAAATGCAGCCTTCCGATACGCTTCTTGTATCATCGGTAATGCCTGTGATATCGCAGTCGCCGCCGCTGTAAGCATATTCAGCGGACTTTCCCGCATCTGTCAGCAGAGCGGAAAGCTTCTTTCTGATTTCTTTCATAGATGACCATTTTTCTTCGGGTTTCCCTCGGAAAAATGTACTCCTTTCCTATATGATATCAGCCCTCGTCCTTTACACGGAAGGTTACTTCAACGACTGTTCCCACGGGAACTTCCGCACCCGGCAGATAGTTCTGGGAGTAGGCAATGGCACCCGAATGGGCGGTTGCGCCGTCGCCTGCCTTGAAGTTGATGTTTGCGGAGGTGAGCAGCTGATTTACCTCAGACGGAGTATGACCGATAACGTTGGGAACGGTGGCATACTGGGTCTCGTAATTTTCCTCGGTGTAAAGCACTACCTTGCCGTTTCTGGGAACGGAGGAGGAGCGGGAGGGGACCTGAGCCACGACCTTATCGCCCTCGCCTACCACATAATACTGAAGCTCGAGATTTGTAAGGGTCTGCTCTGCCGCCTCAACGGTCTGTCCCTCAACACTGGGAACGGTAACGTCAAGAGCCGCAAGCTCTTCATCGGTATATTCGGGATAATAGCCCAGATAGGGAAGTGCGTCCTTGAAAACTGCCGATACAACGGGAGCGGCGACCATGCTGCCATAATATACCTGAGAACCGTTGTGGTCTCTGCCCTGAGGCTCATCGACCATTACAAGCATGATTATCTCGGGGTCGTCTGCGGGAGCAAAACCTACGTATGACGCTACATAAAGGTTTTCAACGCCCAGCTGATTGTTCTTCTGGAGCTTCTGGGAGGTTCCCGACTTTCCGCCTATGCGGTAGCCCTTGATGTATGCGTTGGAGCCGCCCTTGTTGTTTACAACGCTTTCCAGCACCTGTCTCATTTCGGCGGAAGTCTCTTCCGAGATGACCTGTCTGCGGACAGTCTTTTCAACGGTCTGGATAACGTTGCCGTTGTTATCGACTATCTTGCTTACAACGTGGGGCTGTAAAAGGTATCCGCCGTTTATTACAGCGGCGTATGCTGTTATCATCTGAATGGGTGTAACTGTGTTTGACTGACCGAAGGAGCAGGAAGCAAGCTCAACTATGCCCATGCTCTCCTCGGCAACGTACAGACCCGAAGCCTCACCCGGGAGGTCGATGCCTGTAGGTTCGGTAAAGCCGTAAGCCCTGAAATAGCTGCAGAATTTTTCGATTCCCAGTCTCTGACCTATCTGAATGAATGCGGGGTTGCAGGAGTTTGTCATGGCAGTGGTAAAGTCCTGAGTGCCGTGAGCGCCTGCTGTCCAGCAGTTGATGGTACGGTCAGCCACCTGAATGGAGTGGTTGCAGGTAAATGTGGAGTTAAGGTCGATGACCTTTTCTTCCAGTGCGGAGGAGCCTGTTACTACCTTGAAAACGGAGCCCGGCTCATAAAGCTCGGTGATAGCCTTGTTTTTCCACTGCTTTTCACGAAGCTCGGCATACTTTTCGTTGTAGCCTTCCTCATCGTCGGGATTTTCTTCCTTGTACTTTTCAAGGGTCAGCTGATCTTTTTTTGAATAGATGCTGTTTCTGTCGTTAAGATCATATCCCGGGGAAGTAGCCATGGCAAGGATATCGCCTGTCTTTGCGTTCATGATTATGGCGCAGGCACGGTTATCAACGTTATTCTGCTCAACGCAGTTTGCCAGCTCTCTCTCGCAGTAATACTGGAGGGTGGAGTCGATCGTGAGATAAAGGGAGCTGCCGTCCTTTGCCGCATAGATCTTGTCGTTTTTGTAGGGCATCTCGTTGCCCAGACCGTCCGTTGCGGAGATGATTTTTCCGTCCACTCCCGCAAGATAGTCATTGTAATAGGCCTCAACGCCGTAAATTCCGTCGCCCTCGTAGTTTGTGAAGCCGATGACCGCAGCCGCCATGTCTCCCTGAGGATAATAACGCTTTGTGTCGTCCTCGGTGCTTACAAGGTTTCCCGCCAGACCCTCTTCATCTATGCGGGTGTATATCCGGGTAACAATGTCCTTTTCAATTTTGGAAGCGACCTTGTACCACTGCTTGTTCTTTGTTTTTTCGTCGCTGAATACGTTTACCAGCTTGGTGTAGTCAGCACCCAGCTCCTCGCTGAGTATCTTTGCAACAGTTTTTATCTGGCGTTCCTTTTCGTCCGCATTCATCTTGCTTTCGTCCACGCCTGTGAGGGCGCTGGGGTTGAGTATAACGTTATAGACCGTGGCGGACTGGGCCAGTATTTTTCCGTTGGTATCATAAATGCTTCCACGGTTTGCCTCCACCGTGGTGCTTCCAAACTGACTGTCATTTGCCATGGCGGTAAAGCGGTCATGCTCGGTTACCGACACATGGTAAAGGTTTGCGATAAGCACGCCTGCCGCTGCCAGCACTGCAATGCTTACAGGCAGGTTAAGGCGGTTCTTCATCTGTTTTGTTGGCTGATAGGACGGCAATGGTAGTTCTCCTTTCTTTGGAAAGCCCCTTTCATTGTTTGTGCCTTTTTGTATTTTTTTCAGGCAGATTCCTTTGTTCACATTCTTATAAGTGCAAGAACGCATGAGCCGTGAAAGCGGTCATGCGTTTCAATTCATGTATATTTATTCAGCCCTTGAGGTATTCCAGAAAGCTGTTGAAGCCGTTCTTTATTTTTGTGAAAATATTGTCGCTGCTGTCGCTTATTTCAGCCTTGTTTCCGCTTTCGATGCTTACATATTCTACCTGAGCGTTGTCAAGCTTCTGCATTCCCAGAACGTTTTCGGCGTAATCCTCAACTACCTTCTGGGAGCTTTTCTGCTCCAGACGGGTCATCATGCTGACATTTTCCTGCTCCAGCGAGCGTACTACCGCTTCCTGATCCACGATAGCTGCGTGAACGGAGGCGATATCAGCCTTTGATGTGATGCACAGCGAAATAAGTGCGCCTGTTGCGATGAGCAGCATCACCATAAATACAGGGTGAACTGCTGTCTGGGGCTTTGCTGCCTTGTGGCTCTTTATATTCTGCCGTGTGTTTTCACGGGCGTTTGATCTTTCTTCTCTTTCTTCGTACTGTGAAAGGCTATAGGCGAGATTTGTATTCCTTGCTGCCATAAATATCCTTCCTTTCTTCTTTCCCAAGTCTTTTTATTTATAAGTGTAAGTTCCTGTTTTTACAGCTTTTCGATTATCCTGAGCTTTGCGCTCCTGCTTCTGGGGTTAGCCTCAAGCTCCTCTTCGGAGGCTTCAAGGGGCTTTCTGCACACAAGCCTTCCCTTCGGCTTGTTGCCGCATACGCATACGGGAAAGTCAGGGGGACAGGTGCAGCCCTTGCACCAGCCTGCAAACCTCTGCTTAACTATCCTGTCCTCAAGGGAGTGGAAAGTGATGATACAGAAGCGTCCGCCGGGCTTTAAAAGCTCGAAGCCCTCATCAAGGGCACGGTCTAAGTGGTCAAACTCGCAGTTGACTGCGATACGTATTGCCTGAAATGTTTTTTTGCATGGGTTTTTGTCCCGCCTGAACTTTGCGGGAATGGAGTCCCTTACTATATCGGCAAGCTCCGTTGTGGTCTCAACAGGCTTTTCGGAGCGCCTTTTTATTATAGTTTCCGCAATCCTTGGAGCAAATTTCTCCTCGCCGTACTCGTAGAGTATCTTTGTGAGCTGCTCCTTTGAGTATTCATTGACGATATCCCTTGCAGATGTGCCTTCCTTTGACATTCTCATATCAAGGGGAGCGTCATTGTGGTAGGAAAAGCCTCTCTCGGCGTTATCCAGCTGATAGGAGGACACACCAAGGTCAAGGAGTATCCCGTCCGCACCGCAGATGCCAAGATCATCGGCTATCTGCTTTATCTCGGAGTAATTTCCCCTTACCACCTGTGCAGGCAGACCGCTGAGCCTTTCGGAAGCCACAGCTACAGCATCGGGGTCACGGTCGATGCCTATGAGCCTTCCCGTTGTGAGGCGCTTTGCTATCTCACGGGAATGGCCTGCACCGCCGCAGGTACCGTCAAAATAAATTCCGTCAGGTTTGATATCAAGACCGTCAAGGCACTGCTCCAGCAGCACCGGTATATGAGCAAATTCCATATATTTTCCTTTATTATCAGAATGCAAGAGAATCTATTGCCTCAGCAAGCTCTTCGTCAGTGAACTTGGAGTTGATCTCGTTATATCGTGCGGTATCCCATATCTCGGCACGGTTAAGGTTGCCGATAACGGTGATGTCGTGGTCAAGACCTGCGTGTTCCCTTAAATTCTGGGGAATGAGTATTCTGCCCTGCTTGTCAGCCTCGGCAACGACAGCGTTTGCCGCATACTTTCTTATAGCCTGCTTTGCAACGGGACCTGAAAGGGTGCGGAGCTGTTCGGTAAATTTTTCCCATTCCTCGTTGGAATATACGTAAAGGCAGCCTTCAAGACCTATTGTGATGACAAAATTCACGCCAAGCTGTTCTCTGAGCTTGTTGGGGAATGCCATTCTGCCCTTAGCGTCCATATTATGGTAATATGTACCCATGAGAGGAGCGTGCATCGTCATCAGTCCTTTCCGTACAGAATTTGGGGCAGCCATTCAACACTGCTTTCAACAGGCTGTTGAAAATCACCACTTTTCACCACAAAATGGGGCTGCTTCACCACTATGATTTAATTATACACTATGTGTTACCAAATTGCAACTATTAAAGGCAAACTTAAACCCAAATAAATCAAGAATTTTGCCCTTTGCTTTTGAGCATTTTGACGAAAATATCATGTCAAATCGTATAATTTGCTGTGTTTTTATCTATTTGTATAATTTTAAAGCTATTATACGGCGGTGGTGAGAAGTGGTGAATATTTTAACCGCTTTGTAATCCCTGATACTAAATCGAAACCAATTTTTTCCTTGACAAAATATTCTTTTGAAAAATATTCTAACAATTTTCTTTAAAACTGTGCATAATATCTATTGCAATATGCTTTTTATGCTGATATAATAGAAAAGGATGATTTTAAAGTGTGTCAGCAGTGCCTGAAACGCTGCTGCGAGAAAAATAGAAAAGTGTGTAAGAACTACCATATACAAACAAGGTAACTAAGGAAGGTAATACGATGTTAAAAGCTATCGGTTCCAAGCAGGATCTTTCATTGCCGGGCACTGAGTGCGGATACTACGAAGAGGTTGCGGATCTTCTCAAAAGCGAAGTTGTGCAGCAGATGAAGCAGTATATGCACCACGGTCATACGACCTGTTTTCAGCATTGCCTGAATGTTTCATACTACAACTACATTTTCTGCAAGCTCCTTTCGCTGGACGCCCGTGCAGGTGCAAGAGCGGGTCTTATCCATGACCTGTTCCTTTACGACTGGCACGATTATGTTCGTGAAAAAGGTCAGAGAATGCACGGTTGGACCCATGCGGCAACAGCTCTTGCCAATGCTCAGAAGTATTTCGATATCACTCCCGTGGAGGCTGATATCATTGAAAAGCATATGTTCCCCATGAACATTGCGCTGCCCAAGTATAAGGAGACAGTTGTTATCATCATGGTGGATAAGATATGCGGAGCGTGGGAAGTAATCGCTCACTGGGGTCTGCTTGCAGCCCGTGCTGCAATGCTGCCAAAGAGAATGATAACTCATTTCAAAGCACGCAGATCGGCATAATAACAATAACACTGTGCGGGGTAAAAGATATAACACAGAAACGGACGTCCTTCGGGGCGTCCGTTTTTTGTTATATCATATTAAAAAAAAATAAAAAAAGACTTGACAACCACTACATCCTGTAGTATAATAAAGCTACTACAGAATGTAGTGGATAATATTATCAAAATCTAAGTATTGTTCTGTTAAAGGGACATAGAAAGGATATGGTCATATATATGATTAAAAATTTAACTGAAGCAGAATCGGCTATAATGAAGAAAATATGGGAGCTGAATTCGCCTGTGACTTCTTCTGTGCTGATGGGTTATTTTTCAGAAGAAAGAGGGTGGAAATCACAGACTGTAAGCACCTTTCTGTCAAGACTGGTCAAAAAGGGCTTTTTGTCAGTGAAAAGGTGTGGTGCGGCAAATGAATATACCGCTGTTATTTCAGAAAGTGCTTATGAGCAGGCAGGAGCAAGGGAAGTTATCGACAGACTTTATAATGGCTCAGTGAAAAATATGATAGCATCTCTTGCTGACTGCGGTGCAATAAGCGATGAAGAAATGGATGAGCTTAAAAATTGGTTCAGTAAGAGGTGACGTGATTGACGCTTGTTTTTATTTTCGTTCTTGTGTCATCTGCAGTAGTAGGTATTATTATGCTGCTTTTTAAAGCAGTGCTGAATTTTGCCGGACGTGAGCTTTCCGCAGAAAGCAAGGAGACTGTGCTGATGGTACTGCTTTCATTTCAGCCGATATCAGCCGCAATTATGCTTGTTGCTGAGAGTATCCCTTTGCAGCCCTATCCGACAGTAGGTCATGAGGTACTTGCATTTGTCACTGCTTCTGCGGCAGAGGTGAGTGCAGAAACAATAAAATCGGGTTCAGCCGGAACAGGAAGCACATTTATTTATATTTTGGTGTTTGTCTGGTGTGTGACAGCTGCTGTTATTTTGATAAAAAAGGCAGTTGGTTATGCTGTATTCAGAAATGCTGTGGAGAAGACCGGTTTAAGAAAACAGGAGGGCTGTCCGACTATTATGGTAAGCGATGCAGTGACATCGCCATTCCTTATGGGTGTTTTCAGACCTGTCATAGTAATTCCTGTCAGCGATCTTTGCAGAGATGAGCTTGAAATGGCTGTCAGTCATGAAAAAGCGCATTATCAAAGACATGATACAGCCAAAAAGGCATTTGCGGAGCTGCTTAAAAGCTTGAACTGGTTTAATCCCTTGTTTTATATGCTTACAGATGAACTGTATGAATTATCTGAACTTATTGCGGATAGTATTACTGTTTTAGGCAGAAGCCATGATGAAAGAAAAGCCTATGGAATGATGCTTTTGAAATTTATTGACAGACAGCGTAAAAGTGAGCTTTGTGTACATATGAGCGGAAATGCAAAAAAACTTAAAAGGAGGTTGGAGTTTATTATGATGCCTGAAACAAAAAAAGTTAATACATTTATGGTTGCTGTTCATAAGGCAGCGGGAATTGTTTTTGGCGCAGCGATATTATTTTTTATGTATATCAGTGTACATACTGTTATTTGTGCTGTTGATGATAACAGTATAACATACGGTAAAGATCAATTACCTATAAACGGATACAGCATGATAAATGATATAGGTGAAAAGATCTCTCCAGATTCTTTTGAATGCAATGAAATGTCGGTTCCGCAAAATGATATGTATTCTGTATCAATGCTTCAGTCCGACAGGGGATACTCGGTAGATCGGGTTTCTTACGGTAACGGGCAAACTATAGTGCTGTGCAGTGATGATGAGGCGGGCTTTGATTTCAGCAAAAACAGTAAAGCAGTTATATGTATTTTACCTGATCTGTCCCCCGATTATTCAAACATAGACGGCAGCGGTGAGCTTGTAAAGATTGGTTATATCTATAATGGAATTGCTACAGAGCTTTACAAGGGGCGTATAAATACTGAAGGGCTTGAGGTGGAGTTTTCAGCCGAGGAAAATGGAAAATATATGTTTTATGTTGTCAATTCCTGTGCTGGGCTTCAAAATATTGAAAACTTAAAAATCATTATATTATGACGGGAGAGATAATTATGTTAAAGAAGATCACAAGTATTCTGGTTGCAGGTGCTATGGTTACTGCCATGGCAATAAGTGCAGGAGCTGAAAATTATGATAAAAAAATAGATCAAGTATATTCTTCGGAATCAATTATGAGAGCAAGCAGTTATTCCTATAGCGATTTCAGCATTAACAATGGATATACTATGATTTTAGGTAATTCAAAATCTAATGACGGCTATTTTTATATTGATGCCGGTACAACTGTTACATTAACCACTAAGCTTACTTCAAACCAGACAGCTTTGGATATGGGATATTATTATAATGGCAGCTATACAGAGTGCGGCTGGAGCAATTCCGGACCATCATGGGGAAAATACACTTATACGTGCACAATGACTATCAGTAAAGCAGGCTATTATAAATTCTTTATTTCAAATAATACCGCAAATACTTTATCATTCACAGGAACATCTGTTGCTTTTTAATTGATAGCAAATAAAATTTTGTTCCGATCTATTTGCACAGTGGGCGCAGTTATTTAACTGCGCCCATTTTTGGTATAAAATATGCACTGATAAAATTATAAAAAAAGGACTGCGGCAGCTTTATACCACAGTCCTTTTAATTCTCGTGTTCATCGGAATTACTGATTGTCCTCGATGTACTTAACGATATCGCCTACAGTCTTGATATTTGCAACTGCTTCATCGGGGATCTCCATGTCGAACTCTTCTTCGAGGGACATAACGAGGTCAACAACGTCCAGGGAATCTGCGCCGAGATCGTCCTGAATGTTGGATGTAACGGTAACAGTATCAGCGTCAACGTCGAGCTGCTCTGCGATGAGTTCCTTAACCTTATCGAATACCATTTGAATTTCCTCCTTGTGTATTTTTATATAAAGACAAAATTGTCCTTACGGCTTGGTAAAAATCAGTCCTCGGTAAAGGCGCCGATTTTTCTAAACTTATTATATCGTTCATTCAGCAAAAGGTCAATATCTTTATTGATTTTACTGTTCAGCGATTTTGCCAAAAATTCACTGATATTTTCGGCAGCTGTCTCGGGATCGGTGTGAGCGCCGCCCTGAGGCTCGGGGATTATCTCCTCCGCAACGCCCAGCTTAACGGCGTCCTCAGCGGTTATGCGCATGATATTGCAGGCTTCCTTTTCACGGGAGGAGTCCTTCCAGAGAATGGAAGCAAAGCCTCTTGGTGAAATTACCGAATAGATGGCGTTCTCCATCATTGCCAGCTCGTCGCACACGCCCAGAGCAAGTGCTCCGCCGCTGCCGCCCTCTCCCAGTATAACGGAGATAACGGGAGTTCTGAGGGTCATGAACTCGGCAAGGTTCCTTGCTATTGCTTCACCCTGACCACGCTTTTCAGCAGCCACGCCGCAGAATGCGCCTGAGGTATCTATGAAGCAGATAACGGGGCGGTGGAATTTCTCCGCCTGTCTTGCCAGTCTCAGAGCCTTTCTGTAGCCCTCGGGGTGGGGCATTGCAAAGTTTGAAGCCTTGTTTTCAAAAATGTCACGGCCCTTTACCTCTGAAATGACGGTAACGGGCATTCCCTGAAATCTTCCCACGCCTCCGAGAATGGCGCCATCGTCTCCGAAGAGCCTGTCGCCGTGCATCTCATAAAAGTCGGTGAAGATAAGAGGAAGATAGTCCCTGATAGTGGGGCGATTCTTGTGGCGGATTATTTCAAGGCGGTCATATGGGGTAAGCTCGTTTATGATATTTTCCTCAGCCATTGGTGACATCCTTTCCATCGGGAGTGTAGGACTTATGGAGACGGATAAGGTGCGCTAAGGTGTGGCGCATATTCTTTCTTTCCGTTATCATATCCACAAAACCGTTTTCAAGCATGAACTCGGCGGACTGGAAGTCCTCGGGGAGCCGCTGCTTTATGGTGCCCTCGATAACTCTTCTGCCCGCAAAGCCTATAAGCACTTTTGGCTCGGCGATGATTATATCGCCCAAAGAAGCGAATGACGCAGTTACGCCGCCTGTGGTGGGGTCGGTGATCACTGTGATGTAAAGACCGCCTGCCTGTGACAGACGTGCGGCAGCACCGCTGGTCTTTGCCATCTGCATAAGAGAGACCAGACCCTCCTGCATTCTTGCGCCGCCCGAAGCGGTGAAGAGAATGAGGGGGAGCTTTTTCTCAGCAGCTCTTTCAAAGGCACGGGTTATCTTCTCACCCACGACGCTTCCCATGGAAGCCATCATAAAGTGGGAGTCCATTATGCCGATGATGCAGCGCTCGCCCTTTATGGTGCATTCGCCTGTGATGACAGCCTCGTTCAGACCTGTCTTTTCACGCAGAGAGCTTATCTTCTCCTGATAATCGGGGAAATCTATTGGGTTAAGGCTTGTCATACCCTTGTCGTACTCAACAAAGCTGCCGCTGTCGGCGGTTATGGCAAGGCGGTCTGCGGCGTTCATTCTGCCGTGATATCCGCAGGAGGGGCATACCCACATATTCTTTTCAAGCTCATCGTAATCGCATGATGCGGAGCATCTGGGGCATTTGAAGAGCTTTTCCGCAGGGGTCTCTTCCTTGATCTTATCCCCGTCCTCGCTGTTGAAGCGGGCAGTGACGACCTTAAACAAATCCTCTAACAAGTTTTTCGCCTCAATTCAACTTTATTTTCCCGAAAGCTTTCTTCCGAGATATCCTATATCATAGGTTCCCTTTTCAAACAAGCTGTCTCTTATAAGGGAAAGCTGGAAATCAATATTTGTGTCAACGCCGTCAACGATGAACTCGGCAAGCGCCCATTTCATCTTGGCGATAGCCTCTTCTCTGGTAGGGGCGTGAACTATGAGCTTTGCTATCATGCTGTCATAGTAGGGGGGAATGGTGTAGCCCTGATATGCGGAGCTGTCCACTCTTATGCCGGGACCTCCGGGGATATGGAGAGCGGTTATCTGACCGGGGCTGGGACGGAAGTTAAGTGCGGGATTTTCCGCATTTATTCTGCACTCTATTGCATGGCCTCTGATGGTGATATCCTCCTGTGCAAAGGGCAGCTTTTCGCCGTTTGCGATAAGTATCTGCTGCTTTACAAGGTCGATGCCCGTAACAGCTTCGGTAATGGGGTGCTCTACCTGGATACGGGTGTTCATCTCCATGAAATAGAAATTCCTGTCAGCGTCAACGAGGAACTCGATGGTTCCTGCATTTGTATATCCGCAGGCCTTTGCTGCCGCAACGGCAGCCTTGCCCATTTTAGCTCTCAGCTCGGGTGTCATGATAGGTGAGGGAGTTTCCTCCAGCACCTTCTGGTTGCGTCGCTGCATGGAGCAGTCACGCTCGCCCAGATAAACGGTGTTGCCGTAGCTGTCCGCCAGTATCTGCACCTCGATGTGCTTGGGGTTCACGATGAACTTTTCCATATAAACCTCATCGTTTCCGAAGAAGTTCAGGGCTTCCTGCTTTGCTGCGGTGATAGCCGCTTCAAGGTCTTCGGGGTGCTCTACCAGACGTATTCCACGTCCGCCGCCGCCTGCCGATGCCTTTACCATAAGGGGGCAGCCTATCTCTTTGCAGAGCTTCTTTGCGGCTTCCATATCGGGAACTGCTCCGTCGGAGCCTGGGATAACGGGAACGCCCGCAGCCTTCATGGTCTCCTTGGCGGCAGCCTTGTCGCCCAGCATTCTGATTGATTCGGGGCGGGGGCCGATGAAAACTATATTGTTTTTAAGGCACAGCTCGGCAAAATCGGCATTCTCGGACAAAAATCCGAAGCCGGGGTGAACTGCCTCTGCGCCTGTCATCTTGCACGCTTCGATTATTGCGGCAGCGTTAAGGTAGCTGTCCTTTGTGGCGGCAGGACCTATGCACACAGCCTCGTCGGCGATCTTTGCGTGAAGTGCGTGCTTATCTGCGGTGGAATAGACCGTGACGGTATGTATGCCCAGCTCTCGGCAGGCACGGATTATTCTTACGGCTATTTCGCCTCGGTTTGCTATAAGAACCTTTTTAAACATTTTATTCAGAGCCTTTCGGTTACTTTATTGCAAATGTGATCTCGGCGGATACGGCCTTTTCGCCGTTAACGGTGCACAGGCCCTTGCCAACGCCGATGGGACCCTTTACCTTGATTATCTCGACCTCGATCTTCAGTCTGTCGCCCGGAACTACCTGGCGGCGGAACTTTGCTTCCTTGATGCCGCCGAAGAAGCCGATCTTTCCCTTGTTTTCGGGGAGGGTGAGCATTGCTGCGCAGCCTGCCTGAGCCATCATCTCGACCATGAGAACTCCGGGAACTACGGGATAATCGGGGAAGTGACCCTTGAACCAGAATTCATCGGGGGTCATATTCTTGTATGCCACCACACGCTTTCCCGGCTCCAGCTCCTCGATCTCGTCGATAAGCAGGAACGGGTCACGATGGGGGATTATTTCCATGATCTGTTCTTTGTTCATAAGCATATTATTTTCCTCCTCAGCCGATTATCATTACAGGCTCGTCATATTCCACAGCCTGACCGTTCTGAGCCATGATCTCCTTGACCTCGCCGTCGCAGGGGCTGGGTATCTCGTTCATTATCTTCATGGACTCGATTATCATGATAACGTCGCCCTTCTTTACCTTCTTGCCTACTGTTACGAAAGCTGGCTTGTCGGGTGAGGGGGAGGAGTAATATGTGCCCACGATAGGAGCCTTTACCACAGTGCCGTCTATCTTCTTCTCCTTCTTTTCGGGAGCAGCCTCAGGAGCGGGTGCGGGTGTGCCAACAGGTGCTGCGAATGCGGGAGCGCCCATAGGCATGGGAGGGGGAGGGCACTTGCCCTTTATTACCAGCTTTGCGCCGTTTGTCTTGTCCTCAAGCAGGATCTCTCCCAGGTCCTTGTCGTTTATAAGATCCGCCAGTGCGGAGATGTCTTTTATTTCCAGGTCAAAGGGAAGCTTTCCCATTGTTATCAGTCCTTTCGCAGTTAGCCTGTGTATTTCTTCAGGCACAGAGTAGCATTGTGGCCGCCGAAGCCCAGGCTGTTTGTGAGAGCGGCATTGACAGTGGTATTTCTGTTGCCCTCAACACAGTAGTCAAGATCGCACTCGGGGTCGGGAACCTTGTAGCCCACTGTTGCGTGGATAAAGTCCTCGTGGCAGGAAAGAGCGGTAACGATGGCTTCAACGCTTCCTGCTGCGCCCAGAAGATGACCTGTCATGGACTTGGTGGAGTTGATAGCTACCTTTCTTGCAGCTTCCTCGCCCAGAGCCAGCTTGATAGCGGTGGTCTCGTACTTGTCGTTAAGACCTGTAGAGGTTCCGTGAGCGTTGATATAGTCAATATCCTCAGGCTTCAGACCCGCTTCTTCATAAGCCAGTCTCATGCCTGCTGCTGCTGCCTCGCCTGTGGGGGAGGGGCTTGTCATATGATATGCGTCGCCTGTTGCGCCGTAGCCAGCGATTTCAGCATATATCTTTGCGCCTCTTGCCTTTGCGTGCTCAAGCTCTTCAAGCACCAGCATACCGCTGCCCTCGCCCAGAACAAAGCCGTTTCTTTCCTTGTCGAAAGGAATGGAGCATCTGGTAAGGTCATCGGAACGGGTAAGAGCCTTCATATTGTTGAAGCCGCCCAGTGCAAATTCGCTTACGCACGCCTCAGCGCCGCCTGCGATGCAGACATCAAGGTAGCCGTCCTTTATCTTTCTGAAAGCCTCGCCAATGGCGTGGGTGGAAGATGCGCAGGCTGTGGTGGTGCAGAAGTTTGCGCCCTTGAAGCCTGTCTTCATGGAAATAGTACCTGCTGCCATATTTCCTATCATCATGGGAATGAAGAAAACGGAAATTCTGTCGGGGCCTTTTTCCAGATACTTGGAATGTTCCTGATTTGTAAGGTTAAGACCGCCGATGCCTACGCCGGCGATAACGCCTGCACGGAATGGGTCGATGTCCTCAAACTTTGTGCCTGCGTCATCAATAGCCTCGAGAGCTGCGGTGACTGCAAACTGAGTGAAGCGGTCCATTCTCTTTGCTTCCTTCTTGTCAAGGCGCTTTTCGGGAGAAAAGTCGTTGACGGTGGCAGCGATCTTTACATCAAAATTCTCGCTGGTGATGTCGTTTATATAGGAAAAACCAAGCTTGTTAGCCTTGATATTGTTCCAGAATTCTTCTACTGTGTTGCCCAGGGGGGAAACTATTCCCATTCCCGTAACTACTACTCTTTTCATATGATACCTGTCCTTTCTTACATTGAAAGTCCGCCTGAGATCTCAATGACCTGACCTGTTACATAAGAGGAATCCTCGGAAGCAAGGAAGGATACCACGCTTGCGATCTCCTCAGGCTCGCCGTAGCGCTTCATAGCGATCTGATTGAGCATAGCGTTCTTCTGCTCATCGGTAAGCTTGTCGGTCATGGGGGTGTGGATAAAGCCGGGAGCTACTGCGTTGCAGGTGATCCCTCTGGAACCAAGCTCTTTGGCAACTGTCTTTGTCATGGAGATGATAGCGCCCTTGGAAGCGGCATAGTTTATCTGACCGGGATTTCCGTACAGTCCTGTTACGGAAGCAAGGCTGATGATATGACCGCTCTTCTGGCGGAGCATAACGTTGCCCACAAGCTTCATCATGTTGAATACGCTCTTCTGATTAACTGCAATTACCATGTCGTACTGCTCTTCGGACATTCTTGCCATAAGACCGTCTCTTGTGATGCCTGCGTTGTTTACCAGAACGTCGATGGAGCCGAAGCGTGCCTTTACGTCCCTTACCATCTGCTCGCACTGGTCGTACTTGGAAACGTCTGCGCAGAATATCTCTGCCTCAACGCCCAGAGCCTTTACCTTGTCAACGATATCGTTGTTTTCAAACATGGTCATGTTAAGGTCGTTGAAAGCAATGTTCATGCCGTCCTTTGCAAGTCTCAGGGCAATGGCTGCGCCTATTCCTCTTGATGAGCCTGTTATCAAAGCTGTTTTTGCCATTATATTATCCTCCGTAATTATTCTATTGACATTTTTCAGGAAAATTATTCAGCTCAGAACTGAACGTTCAGAAGCTTGCCTGCCTGGGAAACAATGTCGTTCACTATTTCTGCGCAGGGCTTAACGTCGTTTATCATACCTGCAATAAGGCCGCAGAGCATTGAGCCCTCGTCTGTGTTGCCGTCAACGACAGCCTTTCTGAGAGAGCCTACTGTAAGAGCTTCAAAGTCCTCGGGAGGAGCAGCCTTTTTCTCCATATCCTGAAGGACCTTGGTATATTTGCTCTTGATGCAGCGGCAGGGGCTTCCCGAATAGAAGCCTGTGATGGCATTGTCGGTGTCCTTTGCCTTTACGACTGCATTCTTGTAGTTTTCGTGTATCTTGCATTCCTCGGAAGCAAGGAAGCGTGTTCCTATCTGAACGCCCTCTGCGCCCAGCATAAAGGAAGCTGCCATTCCTCTGCCGTCGGCAATTCCGCCTGCTGCGATAACGGGTATCTGCACAGCGTCAACTACCTGGGGAACGAGACACATGGTAGTGTTCTGACCGATGTGTCCGCCTGACTCGGTGCCCTCTGCGATAACAGCGTCAGCGCCTATTCTTTCAAGTCTCTTAGCCAGTGCGACGGAGGGAACTACGGGAATTACCTTTATTCCTGCGGCTTTCCAGTCGGCAATGTACTTGCCGGGGTTGCCTGCGCCTGTGGTAACGAAAGAAACGCCCTCTTCAATTACCAACTTTGCAAGGTCATCGGCATTGGGGGACATGAGCATGATGTTCACGCCGAAGGGCTTGTCGGTAAGCTCCTTGCACTTTCTTATCTCGCTTCTAAGGTAGTCGATGGGAGCGGAACCGCCTGCGATGATGCCTGCGCCTCCTGCGTTTGAAACAGCGGAAGCAAGGCTGCTTTCAGCTATCCATGCCATGCCGCCCTGAAGAAGGGGATACTTTATACCCAGAAGCTTTGTTACTCTGTTTTCCATTAGGTTTTCCTCCGTTTTTGAAGATGTATATATATATCAGTATTCTGTGATTACCGAGCCCATTGTAAGACCTGCGCCGAAGCCTACCAGACAAAGCTTGTCCCCACGCTTGAGCACGCCTCTTTCAACTGCGTCGTTGAGGGCAACGGGGATAGATGCGCTGGAGGTGTTGCCGTGGAGGTCGATGTCGGTGAAGAACTTGTCCATGCTTACGCCAAGGTTCTTTGCGGCAGTCTCGATTATTCTGATATTTGCCTGATGGGGGATAAACAGGTCGATGCTTGTAACATCAAGACCTATCTTGTCAGCTGCGTTCTTTGCAGCTGTGGGGAGCGCCTTTGTGGCGAATTTATATACTTCCTTGCCGTCCTGAACGATGCCTGTGTGAGTGATGGCAGGGTCGGTCTGGTCGTCAATGGTAAATCTGTCCTCGGTCATGAAAGGATTATCGGGATGAGATGCCTTTGCGTAAAGGAACTTTGCACCTGTACCGTCTGCGCCCAGCCAGCTGGTGAACATCTTGTCGGAGCGCTCAAGGAGCACTGCTGCTGCGCCGTCGCCGAAAAGAATGCAGGAGGAGCGGTCGCTGTAGTTTGTGATATAGGAAAGCTTCTCGTTTGATACTACCAGCACATATTTCAGGCTGTCGTCTGTAGCGAGGAACCTGTGCGCTGTGTCAACGGCATATACGAAGCCTGAGCAGGCAGCGTTAAGGTCAAATGCGGCAGCATTCACTGCGCCAATTTCTCTCTGGACCAGGCACGCCATGGAAGGTGTCACGAAATCGCCTGTGATCGTGCTGTCGATGATAAGACCGATATCCTTGGGGTCGATGCCTGCTCTTTCAACAGCCTGCTTTGCTGCCATGGAACCCATATACCATGTAGGCTCGCCGTTGGCGATGCGCCTGTGGCTTATTCCTGTGCGTGTTCTGATCCATTCGTCGTTTGTCTCGACGATCTTGGACATATCGTCGTTTGTGATGTCAAGCAGCGGAGTGTAGGCTCCTGTTGAAAGAATATTGATACCGCTCATTATATTGCTCATCCTTTCGGGAATTTGTTCTGCGGAAGCATACTTCCTCGGGAAAATTGTTAAAGATAGCCTTTTGCGTATTGTAATTTCGGAACAAATATGTTATTATAGATTTATGGCATTATTCCCGTGCAATACGATACACTATATATTGTAATATATTTTTACAGTGCTTGTCAACAGATATTTTGTCATTTTTGAAATTTTATAATCTTGGACTGTAAGGTGTGCCTAAGTTTGCCTGTGATTTTTTGTGTGTTACGGCGAAAGTTTGTACGATTGGGAATAATCAAGTCAAATATACGCTTTGTATAAAATATCGGAGGTTATTTTTATGTCACCTGAAAAAACAGCTTTCCTGTTCTCCGGACAGGGTTCACAGTACGCAGGCATGGGCGTTTCTCTTGTTGAGGCATATCCCGAGCTTAAAAAGATATTTGACGAGGCAAGCGAGATACTCGGCTTCGACCTTTACGACAAGTGTGCAAACGCTCCTGCTGAGGAGCTGGCTCAGACTGCAATTTCTCAGCCTGCTATCATGGCAGTTTCCCTCTGCGCTGCGGAGGCTCTCAGAATAAACGGCATCACAGCTACAGCTGCGGCAGGTCATTCTTTGGGCGAATATGCGGCTATGGTATATACGGGAATGGTATCACGCACCGACGGCTTCAAGCTCATCAAGGCAAGGAGCCTTGCAATGCAGAAGGCTGCGGAAAACAGCAGCGGAGCTATGTTTGCCATCATCGGCAGCACTCCAGCAGATATTGAAAAGGTATGCGCTGAGACCGAGGGCTACGTTGTTCCCGTAAACTACAACTCCTCCGTTCAGACAGTTATTGCAGGCGAAGAGGCTGCTGCTCAGGCTGCTGCCGATACACTTGCTGCGGCAGGCGCAAGGGCTATCAGACTGAATGTTGCGGCTGCTTTCCATTCAAAGCTCATGCAGGGCGCAGCTGACGAGTTCAAGCCCGCAGCGGAGCAGATCTCCTTCAAAACTCCCGAGATAACTATGCTTTCCAACATTTCGGGCACAGTTCTTGACAGCATCGACAATATGCCCGAAAGACTGGCGCTGCATATCGTATCTCCCGTAAAATTCACCTCGGAGCTTGCATATCTCAGCGAGAACGGCTATGATACTTTCATCGAGTGCGGTCCCGGAAAGGTGCTTACAGGTCTTGTAAAGAAGACTCTCAAGGGCGTTAACGCAATGAACGTTCAGGACGCTGACACACTGGCAAAGGTCATAGGTTGATAATTGACTGTCAGAATATACTATATATAGTATATTCTGACAGTTTTGAGTGAAAATGGCATATACTATTATAATAGTGCGGAAAAACGAAAGGAAGATTTTCAGATGAAGCGCTACGGTCTTTTGGGATATCCCCTGAAGCACACCATGTCCCCGCCCATTCACAAAAGGCTTTTTGAACTGGACGGGCTTGACGGAACGAATTATGAGCTGAAAGAATATTCATCGGAAGAGCTGCCTTGCAGGATAGATGACCTTATGGCGCTGGACGGCTTCAACGTGACCATTCCCCACAAGGTGGAGATAATAAAGTATCTGGACGAATTGGGAGATTCGGCAAAACGCTATGATTCCGTCAACTGCGTTGTGAAAAAGGACGGTAAGCACATTGGCTACAACACCGACTGCGACGGTTTCCTGCGCTCCCTTGAAGCGGCAGGCTCAGGGCTTCACGGCAGGGTATTGCAGATAGGCTGCGGCGGCGTTGGCAGAATGATAGCTATTGAGGCTGTGAGACATGGGGCAGAGCTGACGGTTGCCGTGCGAAACGGCTCCGAAAGCAAGGTTCAGCCTGTGTTTGACTACGCAAAGGAAAACAATATTGATGCAAAAATAACGGTAGTCCACCCCGAGGACATCACAGGCAGCTATGATGTGTTGGTGAATGCTTCTCCCGTTGGAATGTTTCCTCACAACGATGACTGCCCTGTAAGTGAAGATGTTATCGCAAACTGCGGCTTTGTTTTTGACGTTATCTACAATCCCGAGCGCACAAAGATCATGCAGATCGCCGAAAAGTACGGCATAAAGACCTGCGGCGGCATGGCTATGCTGGTATGGCAGGCGGCTGTGGCACACGAGATATGGAACGGCGCTTCCTACAAAGATGATGATATAGCTGCGCTTATTGCCGATATGCACAGGCTCATGGAGGGAAAGTGATATGGGCAGGCAGTATTTCAAGGGCGGAACTCTCATGGCGCCTCTTCCTGCGGCTCTGGTGACCTGCGGCAGCGGCGACGGCAGAAATGTCCTTACGGCGGCGTGGACAGGTATCGTAAACACACGTCCCCCTATGGCGTATGTTTCCATACGTCCCGAGCGCCATTCCTATGCTATTATAAAGGAGACGGGGGAGTTTGTCATCAACCTTACCACCTCGAAAATGGCAAGAGAAACTGACCTGTGCGGCATGAAAAGCGGCGCAAAGCTTGATAAATTCACAAAATGTCACTTTGAGACCGAAAAGGCACAGACCGTTGACTGCCCCGTGATACTTCAGTGTCCCGTTTCGCTGGAATGCAAGGTGAGAATTGCCAATGACCTTGGCAGCCACACCATGTTTATTGCGGTTATCACGGGAATGAGCGTGGACGAACGGTATGTTGACAGCAAGGGCAAGATAAATCTCCAGCAGGCGGGGCTTATGGCATATTCTCACGGCGAATATTTTGCTCTGGGACGAAAGCTGGGCGACTTCGGCTTCTCGGTGCGCAAAAAGGGGGCGGGGAAATGAGGATAATAGATTCTCACGCTCATTATGACGATGACGCTTTTGAAAGCGACCGCTATGAGCTGCTTGACAGGCTTTTTGCGGGCGATATCGACAAGATAGTGAACATCGGCTGTTCGGTGAAAAGCTCATACACCTCTGTGGCGCTGGCTGAAAAATATTCCAAGATATTTGCGGCTGTGGGACTTCACCCTGACAGTGCCGATGAAACGGACAGGCTTGACGAAATAAAAAAGCTTTGCGGCAATAAAAAAGTAGTGGCTGTGGGCGAGATAGGGCTTGACTACCACTATGAAAATCATGACCGTGAAGTTCAGAGATCCACATTTGAAGAGCAGTTGAAGCTGGCGGCGGAGGTGGGTCTCCCTGTGGTGATTCACACCCGTGACGCCTGGGAGGATACCATGGCGCTGCTGAGGAAATACCGTCCCAAGGGCGTTGTACACTGCTTTTCCGGCTCAGCCGAGACTGCCCGTGAGATAATCTCGCTGGGTATGTACATCGGCTTTACGGGCGTTGTTACCTTTAAAAATTCCAAAAAGGCAAAAAATGCCCTTTCATCTATTCCCCATGACAGGCTTCTTGTTGAGACGGACTGCCCTTACATGGCTCCCGAGCCCAACAGGGGAAAACGCAATGACAGCGGAAATATCGTTTATACGCTGGGTGCATTTGCGGAGCTTATGGGCGTCACCCGTGACGAAGCGGCTGAGATCACGGCGCAGAATGCGGAAAGATTATTTGGAATATGACCGAAAGGAATGATATAATGGCAGGTTTCCACGTGGCTGAGGCCACAAGCACAGTCAGCCTGAATATTGCTTTGGCTGACGCACTTTCACAGTATCCCGAGCTTTTCAGGGAAAATGTGAAAATAGCTTCATTTTTCGGCAGTATGCCCCTTATCTGGAACGGCGGAAGAATGATACTTGGCAGGTTTTATCCCGACAGGGCAAAGGCTGTCATCGACGCATATAACCAGAGGGGGATACCTTACAGATTTACCTTTACAAACCCTTTCATCACCGAGGAATATCTGGACGATCCCGACTGCAACACCGCTCTTGAAATTGCGGACAACGGCATGAACGAGGTCATAGTTTTCTCGCCTGTGCTGGAAAAATACATCAGGCAGACCCACCCCAATATGAAGGTCACAAGCTCTACCTGCAAGTGCATCAGGGATATGAATGATGTAAAGGCGGAGCTGGCAAAGGACTACAGCCTTGTAGTGCTGGACTACAACTTTAACAATAATTTTGAGGAGCTGGAGAAGCTCACACCCGAGGAAAGAAAACGCTGCGAGATACTTTCAAACCCTGTCTGTGTGGCAGGCTGTCCACGCAGAAAGGCGCATTACGAGTACATCGGAAAGATGCAGCTGGAAAAGCTCGGCATATCAAAGCAGTACCCTGCCCTTACTCCCGACATCTGCCGGAGATACGGCATAAAGGAGTGGGAGTGCGAGTGGAGAAAGTTTGACCCATACGGCGGAAAGGAATATCCCCTGAGAGTTACGCCCGACCTGCTTTACGGAAAATATGTTCCCATGGGCTTCGAAAATTTCAAGCTTGAGGGCAGAAGCGCCAATATGATGCTTCTGTGCGAGCAGATAGTCGATTATATGGCAAAGCCCGAATGCAAGGACAAGCTGAGATACGAGATAATGGTGGCAGCGCTTAACAACAGCGGACTGAACTATTGATCCAAAATGAAAAATATGGGCAGTTTTTAAATATTTTTTATAAAAGAGCTTTAAAAACAAATTTTAAATTTGTGCATTAAGGATATTGAAATTGCTTGTGAAATGATGTATAGTATTATACAGACCACGGAAGGGTCGGGCGAAAAGCCGGTGGGCTTCGGGTGATAAAACCCGGAAACATTCGCAAAATCCGCTCTTTTTGGGCAAAAAGTGTGCATTAAAGATAAAAAGGCTTTGGCAATTTTGTTGTATATGTACATTGACATGAACGCCCGCAAGTGGTACAATAATAGCGTGATACAACGTGAGCAGAAGCACAGTATCACCATATATTTGATTTCCATACATATTTGGAAATAAATAAAGAAAACCAAAACAAAACAAGGAGGAATTTTTCATGAACATGAAAAAGTCAATTGCTGGCGTAATGGCTGGCGCAATGGCCGTATCTGCAATGGCTGCAACTGTATCCGCTGATCAGGATACTATTTCCCTTACTTATGACCTTAAGAAGTACGTACAGGACACTTCCGTTACCTCTAAGGTAACCGTTGTTGCTAACTACGCTGCTTCCAACACCAACGCTTACTATTCCGTATCTAAGGCTGTTAACGATGAGCTTAACTCTGCTGATGCTAAGTCCTACATCACTTTTGGCCTTGACAACGCAATCGTTTGCGCTCAGGTAGCTCAGTGCTACAAGGCATATCCTAACGACACTTCCGTAATCGGCGGTATGTCTGATTTCCAGGTAACTGCTACACCTATCAAGAATGTTGCTACCGGCGACCAGGGTGCTCCTGTTACCATTTCTTGGACTGCTGATGCTGCTAAGACCGATGGTTCTCACGTAACCAGCGATCTCGGCGATGGCAAGAAGTCCTTCAACATGCCTGTATCTCTCGGCAACGTTGCTGGTTCTCTCCCCATGGCTAACTACGAGCTCGGCTCCCTTGGCTACACTGCAAACGCTGGTGAGTATGGCTTCCAGGCTCTCACTGCTAAGATGACTTACAAGGTTCCTGCACAGGTTATCGTTAACGGTTCCAATGCTTGGAGCTGGGATGCAGCAGCTGTAATCGGCGCTCTCGGCGGCGATGCATACGTTGAGAAGACCCTCACTGCTGAGATCTTCATCAACAACGGCAAGAGCCTCATCACTTCCGATCACCAGATCATGCAGGCTCCTACTTCCGTAGCTGTTTCCGCTTTCACACAGGGCGATCTTTCTGATAAGATCTACCCCATGAAGTCCACTCTTAACGCTCCCGCTAACGTAGTAAACGCTCTTACTGCTCGTAAGGCAGGCGGCAACTACTACACCAAGCCTGTAGCAGTTATCAACGACGCTATCGCTAACCACGAGAACGTAACCTTCACATTCACTTCTTACGATGGATATGTTACCACCGCTAAGTCTCACCTCTTCCAGCAGTGGGTTGAAGCTGACAGAGCTTATGGCTACCAGACTTCTTCTTATGACTGGTACAATCCTACCTTCGGTCAGCACCTCTACACCAACCTTGGTGATTCCTACAGCTCCTTCGGTACTGACGATTACGATATGTACGGTTCTTACTCCTCTGCTTGGGGCACCAACCTCTTCACCGGCGCTATCGTTGTAAACAGCGGCATCACAATGCAGCTCAACGACACCGATAAGTTCAACTGGGGCAACAACACTCTTACCTTTGACTGGGCAACAATCACCGACGAAGGCAAGATCACTGATGCTAAGACCTTCCTTACTTCTATGCTCCTCTACACTCCTGCTGACTGGTACTGGGATAACCTTACTGTAGTAGTAGGCGACGACGAGAACGTTGACGCTGGCGAGGGTATCGACGGCGAAGGCGACGAGATCTCTGACGACGAGGAAGTTACTGACGAGGAAGTTGTTGAGGACGAGGTAGTAGCTGATGATACTGCTGAGGACGAGGCTCCTGCTGAGGAAGTTCCCGCTCCTGCTCCTTCTCCTGCAACCGGTAACGCTTCTGTAGCTCTCGCAGTTATCCCTGTAGCTCTTGCTGCAGCTGCTGTAGTAGCTAAGAAGAGAGGCTAATCTCCATACGGAGTTTACTTCTTGAAGTTACTTAATAAGTAATCAGATTCCGCTCACAAGAAATTGTGAGCGGAATTTTTTTGTTGACCGGCAAATTTTTCATTGCTGCTTATGTTGTTTGTACATATTATCTGGTTTTTGACGATATAATATGTGCAGAAAATTATACAAATCGTAAAATGCACCAATTACTTAATCGTTTAATTGGAGCATTTAACCAAAAAAAGTCGGTCAAAATATACACAAAAAACAACAACATTACTTGACAACCATTAGTCAACTTGATATAATTATTATACGGGTCCATAGTTTTTCATTGTTCTCACTGAATTTTTTTGTCAAATTGCCATAAAGCTAACGCAATTTTCGCACAAGTATCACGAAAAGGGGAAGTTGCGCCTCAAAAGCTTGATAACAGCATTTGCTTCTCTCGGTGATAATATTGATAAAATAATATCAAAGCGTCCCTATTCTTATACGAAAGGTGGTCTATCTTTTGTCAAGGAAAACAAGTCTAAAAAGGCTCCTGTCGGGTGTAATGGCTGTGATGATCTGCATGACTTCTTTTTCGTTTACAGCATTTGCCGATTCAGAGTCAGCTGCTGACGAAATTCTGCAAACTGAGGCGGAAAAGTACGAACTCCCTGAGATCACATACGTCAAGCAAAAAACGTACAGCGATTATTACTCCGAAATTTCTGACAAAGTACGTCCGAGAGACGAAGTCTTTCTGCAGTATTCTTCATGTTCTGACGACGCTAAGGTTGAAGTCGGAAGATACGAGGGCAAAGACGATGTCGTTATCTGGTCAAACGAAGACGGCACACTTGACTTCACTGTTGACGTAACTACAGCAGGCGCATACAACATGGAGGTTTGCTATTATCCCATCACAGGCGGCAATACCACTTCCGAAATGTCTGTGCTCATCGACGGCGAAACTCCGTTCGATACTGCAATGCGTGTAAGCTTCCCAAGAACCTGGAAGTCTGCTTACGAGATCGCTCCCAACGAGCGTGGAAACGAAACCCGTCCTCCTCAGATCGAGGAACCTATGTGGGTAACAACCTCCTTCAAGGATTCTGACGGACTTTACAACGAGCCTCTTTATTTCTACTTTGACGAGGGTCAGCATACCGTAAGCCTTAATTCCGAAAAGGCTTCCGTTGCTATCGCTTACATCAAGCTTTATCAGTATGAGCCTGCTGAGGCTTATACCGCTCCTTCCGATGAAGAACTGAGAGCAAACGCAGGTGCTGAGACTGTTAAGGTACAGGGTGAAAATTACATTTACACCAATTCTCAGACAATTTTCCCCACATATGACAGAGGTACATACCTTACCGAAGACCATAACGGCGATCCTTCCGACCCCGTTAAGGAGCGCTATAATACCGTGGGCGACGGTACCTGGGATACATCAGGTCAGATCGTTACATGGGAAATGGAAATTCCTGAGGACGGATACTATAAAATAGGTATCAAGGGTCGTCAGGACGTTATGAGAGGTCTTTACTCCAACCGCCGTGTTTATATTGACGGCGAAGTTCCCTCCGAGCCTTTCGAGCAGGTAAAGTTCGATTACTCCAACGACTGGGTAATGTCCTATCCTACAGATGATGCAACAGGCGAGCCTGCTTATGTTTATCTTACAAAGGGTACTCATACAATAGCTCTTGAGGCTATCCCCGGTGAGATAGGCGAGTCCATGCAGCGTCTGGACGAGATCGTTTACGAGGCTAACCAGTATTATATGCAGATCCTTATGATCACCGGTCCCAGCCCCGATAAGTACACTGATTACTACGTTCACAAGGAGATCCCCGATCTGCTTGAAGCGTGCGCAAGACTTTCCGTAGAACTGAGAACCGAGCAGGCTAAGATCGAGGACCTTTCCCAGCAGTCCGGTTCGGAAGCTACCGCTCTTGCAAGACTTGCCGATGTTCTTGACAGATGCGTTGACAAGCCTAACAAGATCCCTACATACATCTCCAACTCTTCTCTGAAGGATAACATCACTTCCGTATCCTCCTGGATGCGTGAGTACAGAGATCAGCCTCTGGAAGTCGATTACATTGAAGTCGCACCCGCTTATGATGCAAGCGGCAAGACTGCCGAGTTCAGCAACGTTAAGGAAAACTTCTTCAAGGCTGCTGCTTTCGGAATCCGGGGCTTCGTCGGCTCCTTCTTTGAGGATTATACCGTTCTTTCGGATACAACTGCTGAGTCCGTTGTTGTTTGGGTTGGTCTCGGACGTGACCAGACAACCGTTGTAAAGCAGCTTACAGAATCTGAATTTACTCCCAACTATGGAATTGATGTTTCCATCAACCTGGTTCAGGGTACTATCATGGAAGCAGTTCTGGCAGGCAAGGGCCCTGACGTAGCAATGTTCGTCGGCGGTGAATTCCCTGTAAACCTTGCTATCAGAAATCTCCTTGTTCCTCTGGACGATTTGGACGGCTTTGATGAGGTAAAGGGCAGATTCCAGGATACCGCAATGGTTCATTATACATATGATAACCAGACCTACGGCATTCCCATTACCCGTACCTTCCCCATGATGTTCTACAGAAAGGACGTGCTTTCTGAAATAGGCATCACCGAGCCTCCCGAGACCTGGGACGACCTTATTGATATGCTTCCCGCTATCCAGAGAAAGTATATGCAGCCCGGTCTTATCCTTCCCGCAAACGTTAACGGTAACGCCGTTGCTCCTTCTACCGAAGTTGGTCACACATTTGCAATGCTCATGCTCCAGTCCGGTCTCAACTATTATAATGATGAGCAGACCGAAACTACCTTCGACTCCGTTGAGGCAGTTAACGCATTCGATACATGGACCAAGTTCTATACTACTTATAAGTTCGACCAGACCTACGATGCGTTCTCCCGTTTTAGAACAGGTGAGGCTCCCATCGTGATCCAGAACTACTGCACATTCTACAATCAGCTGAATGTTGCTGCTCCCGAGATCAAGGGTGCGTGGGATTTCTGCCCCGTTCCCGGTACACGCAGAGAGGACGGAACTATTTCTCATGCGGCTAACTCCTCAGGTTCAGGCTTCATTATCCTCAAGGACTGCAAGAATGTAGAGGGTGCATGGGAGTACATCAAGTGGTTCACTTCCACAGACACAATGATCACTTACGGTCAGAATGTTGAGGGCGTAATGGGTCCTCTCGGAAGATTTGAGTCCGCAAACGTTGAGGCTCTCCAGAAGCTCAACTGGTCCAAGTCTGATCTTACCAAGATCAACGCTCAGCTCAATGAGCTTGATGAAATTCCTATCATACCATCTTCCTATGTTGTTACCCGAAGCATTATGAACGCATTCCGTTCCGTTGTTAACGATAACGAAAATGCCCGTGAGACGCTCCGCTGGTATAACAAGGATATCAACGCCGAGATTACACGTAAGCGTAAGAACCTCGGTCTTGATGAATAAAAGAAGGAGGGCTTGACTTTGGCTGACAGTACCGTTAAAAAAGAAATCCTGCTCCCTTCGGAGAGAAAAATGAGCCGCAAGGAAAGACTCGATTACACATGGCACGATATGAAGCGCAACTATATGTGCTATCTGATGCTTCTTCCCTTTATGCTCCTGTTCCTTGTCTTTACCGTTATCCCAGTAATAATGTCGCTCCCTATGGGCTTTACCGATTTCGATATGGCAAGTGCGCCTAAGTTCGTAGGCTTGCAGAATTTCTACACCCTGTTCCTGGCGGACGATGTTTTCATTCAGTCCATCAGAACTACCCTCATTTTCGCCATCTTTACAGGACCTCTCAGCTATGCGATGAGCTTCCTGCTTGCATGGCTCATAAATGAGCTGCACCCCACCCTTAAAACACTTTTCACCCTGATATTCTATGCGCCTTCAATGGCAGGTAACATCTACTTCGTATGGCAGCTCATCTTCTCGGGCGACCAGTACGGTTACCTCAACGCATTCCTTATGGAGCTGGGCTTCACCTCCTCCGCTATCCAGTGGCTTACCGATGGTAACTACGTTCTGGGCTGCGTAATCGTAGTTCAGCTGTGGGTATCCATGGGCGCAGGCTTCCTTGCAATGCGTGCAGGTTTCCAGGGCATCGACAAATCCATGTATGAGG
Source organism: Huintestinicola butyrica (assembly GCF_025567215.1). Taxonomy (NCBI): domain Bacteria; kingdom Bacillati; phylum Bacillota; class Clostridia; order Eubacteriales; family Oscillospiraceae; genus Huintestinicola; species Huintestinicola butyrica. The sequence continues at coordinate 116,741 of NZ_JAOQKB010000005.1, read as the reverse complement.
CCGGCGCTATCGAGGGCATCAAGAGCCGCTGGCAGGAACTTATCTACATAACTATCCCTTCAATGGGTCCTTCCCTTATGTTCGCAGCAGTTATGCAGATCGTATCCTCCTTCACTGTTGATATCGTTGGACGTACCCTCGCAGGCTTCCCTTCAACAGACTACAAGGTACATACTATCATGACCCACGCTTACGATTACGGCTGGGTAAGATACGAGATGGGCTATTCCGCCGCAATATGTTTTGTGCTGTTTATTGCAATGCTTGTCTGCAACAATCTCATAAGCAAGCTTCTCAGCAAGTATATGGACTGATAAAGGGGTGAGCTGTTAAATGAAGAAAAGAAGAAAAGATTTGAAACCTTCCGAGCTTGCCGCTTTGCAGGCGGAGGAAAATGCAGCCGCTCTTGAAGCTCTGAGAAAGCGCAGAGAAAAAGAGCACAAGAAAATGATGAGATCCAAGGGTTCCAACAAGCGTGTCGGAAAATCCTGGAAAAACGATGTTGGAATTTTCCTGCTCCTTACCATCACGGGTCTGTTTATGATTTTCCCCATTTATCTGGCAGTCGTAAACTCCATCAAGCCCGTACAGGAAGTATTCCTTATGCCTCCTAAGCTTTATGCTATGGATCCTACCTTCGATAACTTCAAGGATCTGTTCAAGATCGCAAACAATTCGTGGGTTCCTTTCTCCAGAAACATATTCAATAGTATATATGTTACTGTTGTTGCAACCATCTTCCACGTTCTGTTCGCATCGACCGCCGCTTTTGTACTTTCAAAGTGCAAATTCCCCGGAAATGCTCTTCTGAACCAGATCGTAGTTATCGCACTTCTCTTTAACTCTACCGTTCTGTACATCATGCAGTACATCGTAATGGCAACACTGGGCATGATCAACACCTACTCCGCACTTATCCTGCCTATCATTGCAACGTCTATGGGTCTTTACCTTATGAGACAGAGCATGACCTCCATCCCCGACGCTATGATCGAGGCTGCAAAGGTTGACGGCGCAGGTCTTATGCATATCTGCTGGGGAATCGTAATGCCCAACTGTAAGCCTGCTCTTATGACTATTATCATCTTTGAATTCCAGACTGCATGGAACACAGTGGGCGGCGGTCTTGTATATGACGAAGCGCTCAAGACCATTCCCGTTGTTGTTCAGCAGATTGCCGCTGCCGGTATTGCCCGTCAGGGTGCGATTGCGGCTTCCGCCGTTGTTCTGATGATTCCGCCTCTGCTGGTATTCGTTCTGGCTCAGAGAAACGTTATGGAAACAATGGCTCACGCAGGTATGAAGGATTAAGCTTTCATGAGACGTGATAATACTAAAGAAAAGGGTGATGATATGTCAGGCTTGAAAAAGCTGATTGCTGCCGCAGGAGCGGGAGCTATTCTCGTAAGCGGGCTTGCAGCTAACGTAAGCGCCGTTGAAAGCTATGACCCTTACAGCTACGACAGATGGGGCGATGCCGTCGCATCACAGGTCGGATATACTGCGGAATATTTTGTTGACGGACAGTCTATCAACGGGCTTGCCGAGGTCATCGAAGCAATGGACGGCTTTAATGCCGAAAAGGCTTCATGGCAGGAACTGCTTGGCCTCAAGGAACCTGCTGATATGTACGTATCCGCTGACGACCTTATGTATATTGCCGATAAGGGCAACAACAGAATACTGGTGACAGACCTTGATTTCAATCTCGTAAATTATATGGATACCTTCCATTACAATGGTGAGGAGCTTACCCTTAAAAAGCCCGAGGGCGTTTTCGTTGACCAGTACACAGGCTACATTTATGTGTGTGATACCGAAAACAGCCGTGTGCTCAAGTCCGATAAGGACGGAAACGTTGACAGGATATTTGAAAAGCCTGTTTCCGAGATCTATTCTCAGGACCTTACCTTCAACCCCAAAAAGGTTGCGGTCGATAAGGCAGGAAATGTTTACATTGTAGTAAAGTCTGTAACAAAGGGCTCTGTAATGTATGACATCAACGGCGAGTTCCTCGGCTTCTTCGGTGCGAACCGAGTTGAGGCTACCTCCGAGATCATTGCGAACGCTTTCTGGAACACCATTTCCACAGAATCCCAGAGAGCACGTTCCACAAAAACAACACCTGTAGGCTTCTCAAATTTTGATATCGACGACGACGGCTTCATCTACACCGTTACCGAGTCCTCCGATGTCAAGACCGATACTGTAAAGAAGCTCAACCCCAAGGGTCAGAACATTCTTTCCGCTATCACAGCAGATGATGTTACCTTCGGTGATATCTCTCCCGCTTACTACTCCATCTACACCAAGGAGTCCGCTCTTACCGATATCGACATCGGACCCAACGGTGAGATGAACATTCTGGATTTTGCTCACGGCAGAATTTTCCAGTATGACAAGCTTGCTAACCTGATGTTCGTTATGGGCGGCACAGGCGAGCAGCTGGGCACATTCAGAAGCGCAACTGCTATCGAAAGCCACGACAATATGCTTTATGTTCTCGATTCCCGTAAGAACAGCATCACCGTTTTCAAGCGCACTGCTTTCGGCGAGATCGTAACAAAGGCAACAAACCTCTACAACGATGGCTACTACGAGGAATCCTATGAGCCTTGGCTCACAGTTATCAAGTACGACGGCAACTACAGACGTGCATATATCGGTATCGGTAATGCTCTTCTGAATGCCGAGCAGTACAAGGACGCTATGAAGTACTTCAAGATCTCCATCAGCCGTGTAAGATACAACAGAGCTTACGAAGGCTACAGAGGTCAGGTCCTTGAAAAGTACTTTACTCCCGCTATCCTGATAATCATTATCGTTTGCGTTGCTGTAAAGGTTCTCAAAACACTTAGCAGAAAGGGAATAATCACATTCCCGTGGCAGAGAAGGAGAGGTGCATAAGTTATGTTGGATCTTACACAGGGTCAGTTCGTCAAGCACGTTGTTATGCACCCCTTTGAGGGATTTGAAGACCTGAGATGGAAAAAGGCAGGATCTATGAAGATCGCCATCGGCATCGTTTGCCTGCTGTTCATTCAGGCTCTTGCGTACAGCAGAATGTACGGATTCCAGTATTACTCAAGCTACGACAAAATTTTCAACATAGTTCCTTTTATCTTCCAGAGCTTCGGCATATTCCTGCTGTACGTTGTGTGCAACTGGGCAATGTGTACGCTGTTTGACGGCGAAGGCTCAATGAAAAACATCTTCATCGTAACGGCGTATTCGCTGATACCGTACATATGCGGCAGACTTATCGGAACCCTTCTTTCTCATATCCTGATTCGTGACGAGTACATCTTCATTCAGGCGTTTGAGATAGTGGGTACGGCATGGACAGTTGTTCTGTTCATCTCGGCGATGAAAGCAGTTCATCAGTTCTCATTCGGCAAGACACTGGCGCTGATACTGCTCACACTGGTCGCAATGGTACTGGTACTGTTCCTGCTCGTACTTCTTCTTACATTGTTCCAGCAGGTACTCATCTTCATATTCACGATCTATACGGAGCTTTCCTACAGATTAAGAGTATAGTTCTAAAAAGGAAAAGTGGTGAAAATAATGAATTCAAAGGTTAAAAAGACCCTTGCTTATATGCTGTGCTTTTCAATGATCGTTTCAGCAGGCATGACAGGCGTTCACTCTGAGGAAGCTCCCGCTGAGGAGGATACATCAGCTGCCGACAGCGCTGATGAGGCCGAGGAGGAAGAGGACGATGCGGAAGAGGAGGAAACTCCCCGTACCGAGGAAGAAGCTATGGCTCTCATGACCGAGGTCGCTTCCAACTCCAACCTCAAGCTTTACAAGAATGAGGACGAGGGAACCATCGCTCTCGAGGACCTTAAAACAGGCAAGATCTGGTGGTCAAACCCCGTAGATCTTGAGACCTCCAACGCTAAGAAGAGCCAGAAGGACGAGCTTGCTTCCGGTATGACTCTTATCTATGGCGAGCCTGCCAGCCGTGCTACCACAGTCCAGACCAGCAAGGCAAAGGGCAAATTCAAGATGAAGGATATTCCCAACGGAATTGAGATCACATACACCTATGCAGGACCCGGTATCACTATACCCGTTCAGCTCACACTTGAGGAGGATTACCTCAAGCTGTATGTAGATACCTCCGCTATCGAGGAGAAGAATCCTTCCACTGTTGACGGTCAGCTGGTAACAGATCTGGCTTTCATGACCACCTTCGGTGCCGCAGGACTTGATGAAGACGGCTATTTCGTTGTACCTGACGGTTCGGGTGCGGTCATCAACTTCAACAACGGCAAGACAGGTCTTAAAACATACACAGGCAAGGTTTACGGCAGAGATATCACCGCCGTAAAGACCACCAAGCAGGCAGTTATCCAGAACGTAAATCTCCCCATGTACGGCATCGTCAAGGGAGACAGCGCAATGATGGTAGTTGCTTCAAAGGGCGATACCTGTGCTTCCATCAACAGCTACGTATCAAACCAGAACAACACCGACTACAACTCCACATATTTTGATTTCGAGCTGAGAACCTCAGACGAATATCTCATGGGCGGTGAATCCAACCCCCTGAAGGTATTTGAGAAGAGAGGAATCCTCATTCCCGAGATCGAAGTAAGATATTATCCCGTTTCCGACAACGGCGAGGAAGTTGATTACACCGATATCGCCGCTAAGTACAGAGATTACCTTATCAAGGAAAAGGGCGTTGAGGACAAGGATCTTACCGATTCCTCCTCACTGTATGTTGACCTTTACGGCGGAACCCTCAAGAAGGAATCCATCGCAGGTCTCCCCGTTACCGTTAAGGAATCTGTTACAAAGTTTGAAACTGCTCAGTACATTCTCGAAACTCTCAACTCCAACGGCGTTGACGATATGGTCGTTACTTACAACAAGTATTCAAGCACCAATATCGGCGAGAAGATCACAGACTCCTTTGACCCCTGCTCCAAGCTGGGCGGAAAGAGCAAGTTCAAGGATCTTATGAGCTATGCTGAGTCCAACAACATCAAGCTTTATCCCTCTGTTGATAACCAGCAGTTCAAGACAGGCAACGGCTACTGGAATATGACAAATACCTCCATCAGAGTATCGAACGCATATTCCCAGATCTCCGTTTACGACCTGGCTCACGGTATCGCAAACGAGTACTACAGCCCGCTTTCGCTGTTTACTCCCGCTTCCTACAACAAGGCGTTCACAAAGCTCATCAGCAGCTACAATAAGAACGGAGTTTCAAACTTCGCATTCGGAAGTCTTGCAAACACCATTTACGGCGACTACGGCAAGAAGGCTGTTTCCCGTGAGATGGCTAAGGGTATCGTTACCGATATCTACAGCAGCGCAAAGTCAAGCGGAAGCGTTCTTGCGGAAAATCCTGCGGAGTACGTTCTCCCTTATGCTGATTACCTCACAAACGTTCCCGTATCCTCCAGTAAGTTCGACCTGTTCGATTACGATATTCCCTTCTATCAGATGGTGCTCCACGGCGTAACTCCTTACGCTTCCACAGCAGTAAACAGCGAGGCGAATATCTCCAAGCAGATCCTTACTTCCCTTGCCGCAGGCAGCAACCTGAGCTTCGACTTCGTAGGAATCGAGGCAAGTGACCTGAAGGATACCAAGCTTGACTGCTACTACTACGCTTACTACGCAAACTGGGTAAATGAAGCTTCCGAGCTTTATCAGCTTGCTGACAAGGTGCTCACACCTGCGTCCGATGCAGCTATCGTTTCCTACAACATCTCCGAGGACGGAGACGAGATCGAGACTGTATATGACAACGGCTACACCACCGTGGTAAACTTCGCTGAAAACACAGTCAAGGCAGGCAATGAGACCTACAGCCTTGCTGATTACATTGGAGAGGAGGTCATCGGATTATGAGAGGACTGAACCTTTCCTATGAAAAGAAAAAAGGACTTTACGGCTATGGCTTCATCGCCCTCTGGTTCGTGGGAGCGCTCATATTCTTCATTATCCCCGTTATCAAGTCCTTCATCTATTCCTTTTATGATGTAAAGCCCGACGTCGGACAGCTCATTATGAGCCCTCTTGGACTTGATAACTACAAGAGAGCATTCATGACAGACCCTGATTTCAGAAAAAATCTGGTATCAGTGCTGGGTCAGACCCTCTGGCAGACACCTATCATCATTATCTTCTCACTGTTCGTTGCTATCATCATTAACCAGAAGTTCAAGGGCCGTACCTTTGCCAGAGCGGTTTTCTTCCTGCCCGTAATCATTGCGACAGGTCCCGTTTACGCTATCATCACCGGTAACCTTGATACCAGCGGAACAGCAGATGCAGACCAGTTCTCCACAATGTTCTCCGCTGACATGGTAGATGAGCTGCTGGAGTTCGTGGGAATCTACGGCTTCAACGACAAGCTCACGGAAATGCTTTCGACAATGACTTCGGACATCCTGAACCTGGTATGGAAGTGCGGTATCCAGATCATCATCTTCCTGTCAGCCCTCCAGGGTATCCCCACATCTGCTAAGGAAGCAGCTGCCATCGAGGGTGCTACCTCATGGGAGTTCTTCTGGAAGATCACTCTTCCCTATGTATCGCCTATGATCCTTGTAAACCTGGTTTACACCATCATTGATACATTCACCGACCCCACCAACGTCGTCATGGAGCAGGTGCTCACAGTTCAGGACGACTGGAAGTACGGTTTCTCGGCGGCGATGGCATGGAGCTACTTCGCAATAGTTCTTATTGCAGTCGGCATTATCTTTTCGATCATGAACAAGATCGTTTACTACGATGATTGATTAAGGAGTTGGAAAAAATGGCAGAAAAAACACTCAAGTCTAATCCCATTTCCGACTACCTTAAAAAGCGTCAGTCGGAAAAGCCTCCCAAGGAGGAGAAAAGATCCCGCAAGGAGGAGCGTGAGCGCTTTAAGAAGCGTCTCGCTTCCCTTACCCCCGCAGAGCAGAAGTACCTTAAGCGCAAAAGAGCATTCGATACCGTTTGGCCCGTGTGCCGTGCGCTGCTGGTAATCGGTCTTTGCTTCGTAATCATCTACCCCCTGCTGTATATGATCACAGCAGCGTTCCGTCCCAGATCCGAGATGAACGACCCCACGATCATCTGGATATCCAAGAGCTTTACTACCAGCAACATCAAGGACGTAGTAAGAGTTATGGACTTCTGGCATACTCTGGGCAACACACTGTTCATCAACATCGGCTGCTCCATCGTTCAGGTAATCACCTGTGCGATAACAGGCTACGGCTTCGGACGATTCAACTTCAAGGGTAAAAACATTCTCTTCGGCGTTGTAATCATGATGATCCTGGTTCCATCACAGATCATACTTATTCCCCAGTATATGTTCTTCCGTTACTTCAATCCTCTGGGAATATGGCACATGATCGCAGGCGACTACATCAACCTCATCAACAGCCCTCTTACAATGTATATGCCCGCTATCACAGCAAACGGACTTCGTGCAGGCCTGTTCATCTTCCTTTTCAGACAGTCCTTCAGAAGCCTTCCCAAGGAGCTCGAGGACGCAGCTTATCTGGACGGATGCTCTCCTTTCAGAACCTTTATCAAGGTAATGGTCCCCAACGCAGGCTCCACATTCCTTACCGTTTTCCTGCTTTCAGTAGTATGGTACTGGAATGACTACTATGTAAGTACTTCGTTCTTCACAGATAACAGCACGATCGCCCTCCAGCTTAAGAATCTGGACGCTTCCCTTACACGTATCCTGTTCAACAACGGTACCGTTAAGGTAAATGCCCGTGAGCTTATCGTTTGGATGGAAGCAGGCTGCCTTATCTCCATCACACCCATCCTTGTAATGTACATCTTCCTCCAGAAGAACTTTACAGAGGGTATCGCAAGATCCGGTCTTACAGGTATGTAATTTAGCGACATTAAATATGAAGTGCTGCGGAACGGTCTTTCCGTTCCGCAGAGCTTTTATACTGCAAAAAGCAAGTGCTGATTTAACCGTTTTACAATTATATATTACGGTTGGATCAGCAGTTGTTTTTTATAAACAAAATAACCGAAAGGAACTAAAGATATGAACCCTTCAACCGAACTTTATTATAACAGTCCCGCTGCTGACTGGAATGACGCCCTTCCCGTGGGAAACGGCAGAATGGGAGGCATGGTTTTCGGAAAGCCTGCCGATGAGCTCATCCAGCTCAACGAGGATTCCCTCTGGTCAGGCGGCTTCAGAAACAGGAACAATCCCAAGGCGTATGATAATCTTGAAAAAATACGCAACCTTATAAGGGAGGAAAAGACCACCGAGGCGGAAGAGCTGTGCGCAGATGCGTTCTACGGCACCAATGAAAATCAGCGCCATTATCAGCCTCTGGGCGACCTGCACATCTGGCAGAGCGTAGGGGAGTATGAGGGATATGTCCGTTCCCTGAGCCTTGACACAGCTGTATGCGTGATAACGTTTACATCAGGCGGAGTAAAATACACCCGCACCGTTATCGCTTCCCACCCCGATGAGGTCATCATCGTCCATTTCTCTGCGGATAAAAAGGGCAGCATTTCCTTTGTCTCCGCCATTGACGGCAGGGACGACAACTATGACAAGAATGAAGCTTATGACGATAAGACAGTTCTTTTCACCGTTTCCGACGGTATTCCCTATGCCTGCGCCATAACGGTAAGGGCAAAGGGCGGTCAGTGCGGCACAGATGCAAACAGGCTTTTCTGCAAGGACGCTGACGAGGCGGATATCATTATCGCCGCCCAGTCTGCATGGAGAACAGGGGATTATGAGAAAAAGGCAGTTAATCAGGCAAAGACTGCCGCAAGAAAGCCCTATGAAAAGCTCCTTGACCGCCATATCTCCGACTACCGCTCACTTTTTGACAGATGCAGCCTTACCCTCTCTCCTGTGGGCGAAAGCATTACCAAGCCCACAGATGAGCGCCTTGCGGACGTAAAGAACGGCGTGTATGACAATGAGCTGGTTGCTATGTACTTCAACTTCTCCCGCTACCTTATGATAGCAGGCTCCCGTGAGGGAACTCTTCCCCTTAATCTCCAGGGCATCTGGAACAAGGATATGTGGCCTGCGTGGGGCGGAAAATATACCATTAACATCAACACCGAGATGAACTACTGGGGCGCACTTATGCAGAATCTGCCCGAGTGCTGCACGCCTCTTTACGACCATATCGAGCGCATGAGGGAGAACGGCAGAGTTACCGCCCGCAGTATGTACAGATGCAGGGGAGCGGTGTGTCATCACAACACCGATATCTGGGGCGATACAGCACCCCAGGACAAGTGGCTTCCCGGAACCTTGTGGCCAATGGGTCTGGCGTGGCTTTGCACCCACATCTGGGAGCATTTCCTCTTCACCCGTGATGAGGATTTCCTTGCGGAAAAGTTTGATACTCTGGTTGAAAGCGCAGAGTTTTTCCTTGATTACCTGACGGAAAATGACGAGGGCTGCCTTGTGACAAACCCCTCCGTTTCCCCCGAGAACACCTATTACGCCACCAACGGCAGAACGGGAACGCTTTGCAGCGGCCCTTCCATGGACAGCCAGATACTTTACACCCTTTTCAGCGCAGTTATAGGCGCTTATGATATCCTGGGCGGCGACGAGTATGCCAAGACAGTAAGCGACATCAGGGCTGCAAGAGACCGCCTGCCCAAGCCTCAGATAGGCAAGTACGGTCAGATAATGGAGTGGGCAAGGGATTATGACGAGGTAGAGCCGGGACACAGGCATATTTCCCAGCTGTACGCCCTTTATCCTGCGGATATGATATCTCCCGTAAAGACACCTGAGCTGGCAGCTGCGGCAAGAGCCACTCTTGAACGCCGCCTTTCCCATGGCGGAGGACACACAGGCTGGTCAAGGGCATGGATAATCAATATGTGGGCAAGGCTTTTTGACGGCGAAAAGGTCGGCGAGAACATTCAGGCTCTGCTTGCACATTCCACCAGCATAAATATGTTCGATATGCACCCGCCCTTCCAGATAGACGGAAACTTCGGCGGAGGCGCAGGTATAGGAGAAGCTGTTTTTCAAAGCGAATGCGGCGAGCTGCATTTCCTCCCCGCACTGCCTCCCATGTGGAAAAGCGGCAGCGTAAAGGGACTTAGAGCACGAGGCGGATTTGAGGTAAGCTTTGACTGGGCTGAGGGCAGCCTTTCATCTGCAAAGATAATTTCCCTTGCAGGTCAGCCCGCAGTGATAAGGACAGATAAAAAGATAACCGTCACTGCGAACAGTAAAAATATACCTCTTGCCGAAAATAACGGCACATATTCATTTGACACGGAGCAGGGAATGGTATATACTATAAGTGTAACTTGATTTACGTTATCTAAGGTAAGGACACAGCGAAAGGAGCATCACTATGAACGAATTTTACAGTCCTCGGCGTGAAAATAAAAATACAAATGAGACTGCCTATGCAGAGCCTGCCGATGAACTGAATATAGTGGTCGATGACAACGATACGGGAGCGGCATTCTGCTCCAAGTGCGGAAACCGCCTTGATGCGGGGGACGCATTCTGCAGCCGATGCGGAGCAAAGACCTTTGGCTCTTCGCAAAGCCGGACACAGCAGCAGTATTCCCAACCGACGGCACAGGCTCAGACCCAGACGGCTCAGCAGCCCCAGAATGTTTATAACTACAACTATAACTATTCAACTACCACCACCACAAACACCTCCGCAAACGTTAACAGCGGCAACGTAAATTCCTATGCCTATGGTCATGGAAAGCTCAAGGACAAGAGAGTTTCCCTTATCCTCTGCCTGCTGTTCGGCATTTTCGGCGCACACAGGTTCTATGAGGGCAAGATATTCACAGGTCTGCTTTATCTCTGTACCTGCGGACTTTTCGGCATCGGCTGGCTGGTCGATCTTATAATACTGCTCAGCAAGCCCGGATTTTATGAGCCGTGACCATATTTTTAAGTATCGGTAAACATGACGTAACCGAACATATATGCGGGTACATCTGCCAAGTACAAAAATGAATATAGTTTTAATTCACTATAAAAATTGAAGGCTTATTTTATGAAATTTACAAATGGTTCATAATAGTTGCTGATAAAATTTATAAACTTTGGTGAAATATATTATATAATGAGTAATATAGCATATCCGAATAATTTTTAACAATTTTTTATCGGACAGCTTTGTAATTTATGATGTAAAATGACCCTGAGGTCAATAAAACAGGAGGAATAAGATATGTCACTTGGTAAGGTACTTGTAGTTGATGACGATAATAACATCTGCGAACTCCTTAAACTGTATCTGGAAAAAGAAGGCTACGGAGTAATGGTTTCTCACGACGGCGATGAGGCTGTTGTTAAGTTCAACGCTCTCAAGCCCGATATCGTGCTTCTTGATATCATGCTCCCCGGTCTGGACGGCTGGCAGGTTTGCCGTGAGATCAGAAAGAAGTCCAACGTGCCTATAATCATGATAACCGCCAAGAGCGAGACCTTTGATAAGGTACTGGGTCTTGAGCTGGGTGCCGATGACTACGTTGTTAAGCCCTTCGATACTAAGGAAGTTATCGCAAGAATAAAGGCCGTTTCCAGAAGAATCGGTCAGTCCTCTTCCGAGTCCGAGGTAAGAGAAGTTAAGTACGACAAGCTGGTAGTAAATATGACCAGATACGAGCTGAGAGTTGACGGCAAGGTAATGGATACTCCTCCCAAGGAGCTTGAGCTTCTGTTCTACCTCGCTTCCAACCCCAACAGAGTTTATACAAGAGACCAGCTCCTTGATGAGGTCTGGGGCTTTGAGTATTACGGTGACTCCCGTACCATCGACGTTCATATCAAGCGTCTTCGTGAGAAGCTCGAGGGCGTTTCCGACAAGTGGGCGCTCAAGACCGTATGGGGCGTAGGCTACAAGTTCGAGGCTGAGGAGGACAATGCGTAAAAGCATTGCTTCCGAGTATTTCAGCTTGTGCATAGCGCTTATCGCCGCATCACTCATATGTATGTCTGCGCTGCTCATAAGTTTCTCCTTTTCGACATATCTCAATGACAGAAGAACTGTTCTGAGCAATGTTTCCAATGAAGTCCTGTCAGAATACAGGGCGGTGTTGGCGGACGGCTTTGACAGCGGTAATGTCACAGAGATGGAAAACGGTCTCAGAAGCATGAGCAACTGGACAAACACTTTAATTATCCTATTTGACGGCAGCGGTGATGTTTTGGCTTGTTCCGAAGCATCACCTTGTTCGCATTATGGCAAAAAGCTGAACTCGGATGCAATAAAGTCTGCCACCTCAACGGGAAAATACTCCATGGGTACGCTGAACGGCTATTTTGACGGCGCACGCCTTAATCTGCTTTCAAGCTTTGAGATGCAGGAAGGGCAGACGATGTATCTTTGCATCACTGCTCCCGGCGATCTGCTGGTGGAGTACCTTAAAAGGGCGATACTTGCGTTCCTGCTGATATTTGCAGTGATAATGATAGTTGTGTATCCGCTGCTCAAATACACCATAAGCAGGATACTCAGCCCCGTAAAGGAAATGACGCTGGCGGCAAAGCGCTTCGGCGAGGGCGATTTCTCCGAAAAGGTGAACATATCCGACCAGAACGAAATGGGCTACCTTGCCAATACCCTTAACGATATGGCAAGCTCCCTTGAAGCTATCGAGGAAAACAGAAAGAGCTTTATCTCCAACGTTTCCCACGAGCTGAGAACGCCCATGACCACCATCGGCGGATTTGTTGACGGAATCCTTGACGGCACCATTCCCGAAAGCCAGCATAAGCAGTACCTGAGAACGGTATCCGAGGAAATAAACCGTCTGGCGAGACTTGTCCGCTCCATGCTGAATATTTCCAAATATGAAGCAGGCGAGCTGGAGCTTCAGACAGAGGTGTTTGACCTTACGAGCCTGACTATCAGGACAGTGCTGCTTTTTGAAAAGCGCATCGAGGCAAAGCACATTGATATAAGAGGGCTTGACGCAGGCAGATTTTTCGTCAATGCCGACGAGGATCTTGCTCAGCAGGTAATATACAACCTGACGGAAAACGCTGTAAAGTTTGTTGACGAGGGCGGATATATCTCCTACGATTTCCGCAAGGACGATAAATTTGTCTATGCAGTTATAAGAAACAGCGGCGAGGGTCTGAAAAAGAACGAGATAAACAAGGTCTTTGACAGATTTTACAAAACCGATGAATCCAGGGGTAAGGATAAAACAGGCGTTGGACTTGGTCTTTCCATAGTCCGCTCCATAATAAAGCTTCACGACGGCTCGATTCTTGTACGAAGTAAGCCCGGTGAATATACTGAGTTTGAATTTTCCCTGCCTGTGGGTAATCCCGGCTCGCATCGTTCGGAACAATAATAAGGGGGGAATCTTTCCCCCTTTTCTTTTTATTATAATGTAAATTCTAAAAAGGAATGGTCAATAAAATGGATCAGTTTGAAAACAACACTCCCGTTCAGGGCGATACTCAGGGTGAGACTTCTCACAATGAGCCTGAACAGGCGCCAATTCAGGAAGCTCCTGTTCAGGAAACTTCGGCTCGGGAAACTTCCGCTCAGAAAAATGGGCAGGAAAAGCCCCATGACGATGTTTTTGCGGAGCATAGCTTTGCGGAAACTCAATATCGGCAGACTTCCAACGGATATGCTCAAAACGGTTATGCACAGAGTGGATATGCACAGAATGGATATGCACAGAATGTGCAAGCGCAAAATGCGCAACAGCCATTTGACCCATATCAGCAGGGAGCCGATATGCAGTACCGCTCAATGTACAGTAACAACGGCTATGTTCCCCACAGCCCCTATGCCGCAAATCAGGGACAGCAGGGTCATGCACAGGCGCAGCAGCAGTATGCGCAGTATGCCCAGCAGGGCGGATATGTGGCTTATCCCACACAGGGCGGGGGAGTTCCTCCCGTGTCGGATATACCACAGAAAGAGATGAAAAAGTCCTCCAAGGCATGGCTCATTATCGCCATTATCTGCCTTGTGGCGCTTCTGGTGATAGTTATGCTTCTACTGGCGGCAGGTCATAAGAATGACGATAAGGAGATCGCCGGCACTCCATCCGGCAGCGGAGTTACCGTCAATATAAACGTGGCGCCCCACCCTGCGGACGATTCCCTTTACGCCGACAAGGAAACAGGGCTTTTCACCACCGTGGGAGCGGCTGAACAGGTGCTTCCCTCTATAGTAAATCTGTACGGCTATACCGATACTTCCATTGCCGCATACAACGAGGCTTCGGGCATAATCATTTCCGAGGACGGATACATCATCACCAACGCCCACGCTGTGGAGGATATCAAGCGCTTCAAGGCGAAGCTCCACGACGAGCGTGAGTTCGAGGCGACCGTTGTGGGCATTGACACAAGAACAGATCTTGCGGTGCTTAAAATAGAGGCAGATGACCTTGTGCCTGCCGTTATAGGCAGCTCCGACGATATGAAGCAGGGCGAGCAGGTCGTTGCCATAGGAAATGCAGGGGGCTTCAACGACACCGTTACCGTGGGATATGTTTCCTACGTGAACAGAGAGATACAGAGCTACACCAATTATCCCATTACCTGCATTCAGACAGATGCAGCCCTTAACTTCGGTAATTCGGGCGGAGCGCTGGTCAATCTGTACGGTCAGGTGGTCGGAATAGTTGTGAGCAAGTACAGCTCCACAGGCTCGGAAAATATCGGCTTTGCCATTGCTTCTGACTTTGCAGTGCCCATTGCGGAGGATCTTATCGAAAAGGGCTACGTGAGCGACAGACCCAGAATTGGTATAATGTACAGCCTTATCACACCCGAATATGCCGCACAGCTGGACGTAAAGCCCGGTATGCTCATTTCCGAGATATCTCCCGACTGCGATGTTGCAAACACCGACCTCCAGAAGGACGATATCATAACCGAGCTTAACGGCAAGCAGATACTCACCGCACAGGACGTTAAAAACTTCCAGAATACCGCCAAGGCGGGGGATAAGGTGACTGCAAAGGTCTATAGAAAGACTATCACAGGAGAAGTTACCGAGTTTGAGATAGAGTTCACTCTTGAACAGGATAAATAAAACAACAGCCCCACAGATAACTGTGGGGCTGCAATTTTATACATTACTTCTTTTCGGAAATCAATAAATATAACCAAAGTTTTGGTTTGCTATCGTTAATTTAATATTGTCAAATATAACGGAGTTATACTAGAGCGTATCTGAAAACTCAAAAAAGTTGTATTATTTAGACAAAAGCCAAATGGAAGCGACGTGTACGAAAGCAAGAAACGATGAAGCAAGCTTATCATAACGAGTAGCAACTCTGCGAAAAGCTTTGATTTTATTGAAAAAGCACTCGACCAGATGACGTTCCTTATACATCCAATAATCACAATACCACGGGTCAGAAATGTTTTCCCTTGGCGGAATGGTGTATTTTGCATTTTGCTCGGTAATGTAAGTTCTGATTTTTTCAGTACCATAGGCTTTATCACCAAGAATATTACTGCCTGATATATTAATTCCCGATAAAACATCTACTGCCGCCTTGGAATCGTGAACCTGACCACCTGTAAGCATAAAGCAAACAGGATTGCCCAATCCATCTACAACAGCGTGGATCTTGGTTGTTTTACCTCCTCGGCTTACACCGATAAACTGGTTGTTTTCAGCGTTTACTGCCCCTTTTTTGCACCCGCACTTTGTGGGTGTGCTTTAATTGAGGTGCTGTCTATGCTGAGATTTTCAAAATCTGCATCTTCGTTCAGAGTCTCAAAAATACGAAGAAGTGTACCGTCATCTCTCCATTTGCAAAAACGACTGTATACTGTTTTGTATGAACCATAGCGTTCAGGAATATCTGCCCACGCAGCTCCGCTGCGTGCAAGCCATAGAATTGCATTCATCATTATTCTGTTATCCTTGGGTGGTCTTCCCGTTTTCGCTTTGGGGAACATTTCCTTGATCTGTTCCCACTGTTCATCACTTAATTCATATCGTTTTGCGCCCATTTGCACTTCTCCTTTGGCTTTTTCTTTTATTATACCATTTGAGGGCTTTTTGTGCAACTTTTTCTTTTCAGATACACTCTAATCACCAATAAAACTATAGACAAAAAATCATCGCATAATCCATATACGCAAGATTATGCTCAATTTTTTGTATAGTTTTTAATTGGTGCTTAGTATTAGTCAAGCGTATCATCAGGTGGAATGTCTGCTGCCCGAGATAACGCACCCAAAGTTTAATATACATTAAATAAGAACAAAATGGCAATCTTTTTACTCACATTTGTTTATTTAACTATATTGACAAAATTGGGACAAAATTGTATAATAATAATGAGTTGAATTGCATAAAAATCAGCTTTTAGGCTAAGAAATACATTGATATCTGCGTGACCTTACAATAAGAAGGGGGGAGCATCAACGGATAATACAAGGCAGAAGCATATGCGTGATATCCTTATCGCATCTGTTATCATTGCGGCAACTGTTGTGTGCTGTGCATTTTTTATCATAAAGCTTATCAGGAAAAACTCGGAAAGTGCGGGCGATATAGTATCTATTCTCTGCATTGCGGGAGCGGGCGTGTGCATTATCACAGCTGCAATCGTGCTGCTGCTTACAAGGCTGAGGGCATCACAGGAAAAGGAAAATCTGGAGCACGTTATAGATCACCTGAATGCTATGGCGGTTCTGTGGGATACTAATTTCAGCTATGTCCGTGTGAATAACTCTCTCGTGCGCATCACGGGCTACTCCGAGGAGGAGCTTCGTGACCCTGCAAACCTTAAAAAGATACTCCCTGCAGACGCTTTCAGTGAAAATCTTCAGGCCATAGTAAACAACAAGGACGAGGAATTCTTCTTCAAGGCAAAGGACGGCTCTGTTGTGTGCACCGTCTGGAACACTTCCATCGTTTCAAGGATAGTTACCCATAACGAGACACAGACCATTATGATATCCATTGGCCCCGATCTTACCGAGGTCAACAAGATGAGGAACGAGATAATCTCCTACTCAAAGAAGCTGGGCGAGTCGGAAAGAAAATATGCCCTTACCACGGGCCTTTCCGAGATAGGTCTGCTGCTGAGAGAAGCGGATAATCCCAAGTATTACTGCTCCACACGTCTCCGTTCCATGCTGGGAATAGTTTCCGAGGACGGATACATTGAAGAAAGCGTGCTGAGAAAGGCTTTCCACCCTCAGGACAGGGTAATATTCGACAGCTTTGCATCGGGCATGAAGACTATCCATGACGATGTGCGTTCAGATGAAGTCCGCACCGTTGACTTCCGTGCCATGAGCGCAGACGGAATGTATCACTGGTACAACTTCCGTTACAAGGCTGTTTCCGACAGCGGCGAAAAGTGTATAGGCGGCGCAATAATCGACATCACCGCCGACAAGGAAAAGGATCTGGTAATCGAACGCATGGCGTATATCGATGAAGTTACCCAGATCTACAACAGAAACAAGTTCATGCTCATGGGCAATGAGATTCTGGAATGCACCCGTGATGACAGCAGCATTGATTACTGGATAATCGTATTCGATATTGATAATTTCCACATTATAAACGATACCTGCGGCTATGCCAACGGAAACCTGCTGCTGAGAAAGTTTGCTTCCGCACTTTCCGTAAACGTGAGCGAAAGCGGTTTTGCGGCAAGAATAGGCGGCGATAACTTCGCCCTCATCGTCCATACCGACGGCGACGATCAGCTGCCGGTGCGTATAATAAAGAGCGTTCAGGCGGATATTGCCGATATCGGCGGAATGGGCCTGGAGGCTCAGAACCTTACCTGCTCCGCGGGCTACTGCCTTATGTCAGACGGCGGCGGCTGCGAGTTTGCTCAGGTGCTTGACCGTGCCGAGTTCGCACTCAGCCTTTCCGACGGAACCAAGAACTCTATCCTCCGCTTTGATAATCACGCCCATGATGCGATCATTCAGGGCAACGAGATAGAAAGGAATCTTGCAAAGGCTATAGACAACAACGAGCTGGTGCTCTATTATCAGCCCAAGATAGACCTTGCAACAGGAAACGTTGTGGGCATGGAGGCTCTTATCCGCTGGATAAAGCCCGACGGCACTGTAGTTCCTCCCTGCAACTTTATCCCCGTGGCGGAAAAGTCCTTACTTATCACAAAGATAAGCCATTTCGTGCTTTACGAGGCTTGCCGCCAGAACAAGGCATGGCAGGATATGGGACTTGCACCCATTACCGTTTCCATAAACCTTACCGCTATCGACTTTTATCAGACAAACGTTACCGAGGTCATAAGCACAGCCCTCAGGGAAACAGGTCTTGCCCCTCAGTGGCTTGACGTGGAGCTTACCGAGAGCCTTGCCCTCAAGGACATCGACCATGCGGTGGCTCAGATGAAGGAGATAAAGGAGCTGGGCGTAAAGCTCTCCATGGACGATTTCGGCACAGGCTATTCGTCACTGAGCTATATCCAGATACTGCCTATAACCGTGCTGAAGCTGGACCGTTCCTTTATAATGTATCTTGAGGACGACGCTATCTCCCGTGAGATAGTCTCCGCCGTTATCAGGATAGCAAAATCCAAGAAGATAGAGACCATTGCCGAAGGCATTGAAACTATAGGTCAGGCTGATATACTGAGAGAATCGGGCTGCGACCAGGCTCAGGGATATTTCTTCGGAAAGCCCATGCCCGCAGACAAGTTCGAGCAGTTCCTGCGTGAGCGTCAGCCTCAGAAAACAAAGGCATAATTTACAGGAGGATTGAAAATCATGGCAAAGAAAAGAATAGGTATCCTTACCAGCGGCGGCGACTGCCCCGGTCTTAATGCGACTATAAGAGGCGTTGCAAAGGCGTGCTTCGAGACTATGGGCACCGATAATGTGCAGATAGTCGGAATACAGAACGGCTACTACGGACTTATCAATAACATTGCCAGAGAGATGGATCCCTCCGAATTTTCGGGAATACTTACTCAGGGCGGAACTATCCTGGGCACCAAGCGACAGCCCTTCAAGATGATATCCAGTATCGGCGAGGATAATATCGACAAGGTAAAGCAGATGAAGGATACCTACAAGAAGCAGAAGCTTGACTGCCTGCTCACCCTTGGCGGAAACGGCACTCATAAAACCGCAAACCTGCTTTCTCAGGAGGGCCTTAACGTTATCGGACTGCCCAAGACCATTGATAACGATATTTACGGCACAGATGTTACCTTCGGCTTCCATACCGCAGTGGATATCGCAACCGATGTTATCGACCGTCTCCATACAACAGCAGCTTCCCACAGCAGAATACTCATGGTGGAGATAATGGGCAATAAGGCAGGCTGGCTCACACTTTATGCAGGTATTGCAGGCGGTGCGGACGCTATCATCATTCCCGAGATACCCTACGATATCAACAAGATATGCGAGGCAATGCAGAAGAGAGCCGATAACGGTCATTGCTTCTCCATCGTTGCAGTTGCAGAGGGAGCATACAGCAAGGAAGAGGCAAAGCTCAAGAAGAAAGAGCGTGCAAAGCAGAGACTTGACGCAGGCATCACCACAGCAACAAATACCATTGCTTCCCAGATACAGAAAACAACCGGGATCGAGACCAGAGTGTGTGTTCCCGGACATATGCTCAGAGGCGGAAGCCCCTCCGCATACGACAGAATACTTGCAACACGCTTCGGCGTAAGAGCAGCACAGCTCATTGCCGCTGATAAGTACGGTGTTTCCGTTGCAATGATAAATGCAAAGATAGGCGAAAATCCTCTCAGCGAGGTTGCGGGAAAGACAAAGTTTGTTGACCCTCAGGGCAACTACGTTATCACCGCAAGAGACCTGGGCGTTTCATTCGGAGACTGAGTTTCAGAACAGATATAGAAAAAGGGCTGTTGCATAAGATGCGGCAGCCCTTTTTTATACTAATCTTCAATCGCTCTATAGGCAAAGCCGACAGATGAAATAAGACCAGTCAAGGAAAGCGACCGCAGGCGGGCTTGCCGCCCGGCAAGGGAGCTTGACGAAGAATGGGCTTATTTCAGCCGAGGATTTGTCTGTAGGTTGATTGAAGATTAGTATTAGTAAGCGTTAGAGCATGGTACGGACAAAACCATATTCAAAAATGCAGTATCTGCACTTGACAATTTCACTCCGCTTTGCTATAATAGATTATATATGTATATAAATCGGGCGATTTTGCCTTAAAAAGATTGGAGTCTTATAAATTATGGAATGGACAGGTCTTAACCAGCTCCGTGAAAAGTATCTTTCTTTTTTCGAGAGCAAGGGTCATACAAGATTACCCAGCGCTAATCTTATCCCTCAGGGAGATAACAGCCTTCTGCTCATCAACAGCGGTATGGCTCCTCTTAAAAAATTCTTCCTCGGCACAGAAACACCTCCCAATGTGCGTGTAACTACCTGCCAGAAGTGTATCCGTACCCCCGATATCGAGCGTGTAGGTAAGACTGCCCGCCACGGTACTTATTTTGAAATGCTCGGCAACTTCTCCTTCGGCGACTACTTCAAGAAGGAAGCTATCGCATGGGCTTGGGAGTTCCTCACAGGCGTGCTGGAGATCCCCGCTGACAGACTGTGGATAACCATTTTTGAGAGCGATGACGAGGCTGAGAGCATCTGGATGAACGACATCGGCATTCCCAAGGAGAGAATTATCCGTCTTGGCAAGGCTGATAACTTCTGGGAGCACGGCAGCGGCCCCTGCGGTCCCTGCTCCGAGATCCACTTCGACAGAGGCGAGGAATACGGCCCCTTTGAGAGCTTTGAGCAGGCAAGCGACTGCGACAGAGTTATCGAGATATGGAACCTGGTATTCTCCCAGTTCGACAGCGACGGAAACGGCCACTACGCTGAAATGGCTCACAAGAACATTGATACAGGTATGGGTCTTGAGCGTCTTGCCTGCGCTATGCAGGGCGTTGACAACCTCTTCGAGGTAGATACCGTTCAGAACATAATGAAGCACATCAGCCGCATTGCAGGCGTAAATTATAAGGAAAACGAAAAGTCCGACGTTTCCCTCCGTGTTATCACCGACCACATCAGAAGCACCACATTCATGGTAGGCGATGGCGTTACCGCTTCCAACACAGGCAGAGGATACGTTCTCCGCAGACTGCTCAGACGTGCAGCACGTCACGGCAGACTTCTGGGCATCAAGGAGCCTTTCCTCTACAAGGTTGCAGACACTGTTATCGACGAGAACAAGTGCGCATACCCCGAGCTTGAGGAAAAGAGAGAGTACATCAAGAAGCTTATCCTCAACGAGGAAGAGAGCTTTGCAAAGACCATTGACGCAGGTATGGACGTTCTTACCAAGATGCTGGACGGCATCGAAAAGGGCGGCGTTCTTTCCGGCGAGGATACATTCAAGCTTTCCGATACCTACGGCTTCCCCATTGACCTGACCAAGGAGATCGCCGAGGAAAAGGGCATTTCCGTTGACGAGGAGGGCTTCAGAGCCTGCGTTGACGAGTCCAGAAAGCGTTCAAGAGAGGACAGACTTGCAAAGGGCGGCTCTTCATGGGACGAGGACGCAATGAGCAATCTTGACCTCCCCAAGACTAAGTTCACAGGCTATGATTATTCTCAGCTTGAAATAAATGCAAAGGTTCTTGCCGTATTCAAGGACGGCGCAGAAGTTAGCGAGCTCAACGAGGGCGATGACGCAGTTGTTATCCTCGATGAAACTCCTTTCTACGCTGAGAGCGGCGGACAGGTAGGCGACACAGGCGTTATCACCATCGGTGAGAGCCGCTTTGCAGTTACCGATACCAAGAAGACTGCAAAGGGTCAGTACCTCCACTTCGGTACAGTTGAAATGGGCGGTCTCGGCAAGGGCGACAGTGTTACCGCTTCCGTTAACGTTGAAAAGCGTTACGCTATCATGAGAAACCACACCGCAGCTCATCTGCTCCAGGCAGCTCTGAGAAAGGTTCTGGGCGACCATGTTCATCAGGCAGGTTCTTATGTTGACGCTGAGAGATGCCGTTTCGACTTCTCTCACTTTGAGGCAGTTACACCCGAGCAGCTTTCCGAGATCGAAGCTATCGTAAACAAGGATATATTTGACGCTATCCCCGTTACCATGACCGAGATGCCCATTGAAGAGGCTAAGAAGCTTGGCGCAATGGCTCTGTTCGGCGAAAAGTACGGCAATATCGTAAGAGTTGTTGAGGCAAAGGGCGTTTCCGTTGAGTTCTGCGGCGGTACTCATATCGACAACACCGCTCGTCTGGGACTGTTCAAGATAATCGGCGAAAACTCCGTAGCTTCCGGTATCAGACGTATCGAGGCTGTTACAGGAAGCGGCGTTCTCAAGCTCCTGAACGAAGTTGAGAACAGAGTAAGAGAAGCGGCTCATATCCTCAAGGTCGGCGATATGTCACAGCTGGCTGAGAAGATAACCTCCGTTATCGAGACAAACAAGGGTCTTGAAAAGCTCAACGAAGCATTCAAGAAGCGCATTGCCGATGGCGTATTTGAGGAAGTTCTCAGGAACTGCCGTGAGGTAAACGGCGTTAAGGTAATGGCAAATATGCTCACCAACGTTGGTTCCGATATGTACGACAAGTTTGCTGACAGAGTTAAGGAAATTGAAGAGCCTTTCATTATCCTTATCGCAGGAACAGCAGATGAGAAGCCTAAGTTCCTCTGCGCTTGCTCCAAGGCAGCTGTTGCCAAGGGCGCCAATGCAGGCAAGATAGTAAGAGCTGCTGCTGAGATAACAGGCGGTAAGGGCGGCGGACGTCCCGATTCCGCAATGGCAGGTATCGGCGACAAGAACAAGATCGATGAAGCTATCAACGCATTTGACGGCATCGTTGCTCAGTTTGTAAAGTAAGGGAGAACTAAGATGGAAGATTGTCTTTTCTGCAAGATCATCAACGGCGATATCCCCTCCAAGAAAGTATATGAGGACGATATGTGCTATGCTTTCTACGATATAGCTCCCGCAGCACCCATTCATTTTCTGGTTATCCCCAAGGAGCATATCGCTTCCGCAGCTGAGATAACTCACGATAATTCCGCTGTTGTGGCGCATATTTTCGAGATAATCGCTCAGCTTTCCAAGGAAATGGGCATGAAGGACGGCTTCAGAGTAGTTTCCAACTGCGGAGACTGCGCAGGTCAGACTGTTCATCACCTGCATTTCCATGTGCTTTCGGGCAGAGATTT
>NZ_JAOQKB010000005.1:62616-93271 GCF_025567215.1 Huintestinicola butyrica | reverse complement strand
ATGGTCTCCACAGCAGCCTCATAATCAGCCTTCAGGCGGTCGAGCATTTCCTCGTTGGTGTTGTTGCTGCCGCCACGCAGAGCTTCCGTTACTTCAAAAGAGGAGCGGTAAAGGTTGTCCATTCCCAGATTCTGGCAGATGCCCTTTAAGGTGTGCGCCGCACGGAATGCCTCTTCCATATTTCCGCTTTCAAGATTTGTGAATATATTTCCGCAGCTGCCGTCCGATAAGAACTTTACAAGAAACTTTCGGATTATTGCATCATTGCTCAGCCTGCTCAGCACGTTGCTGTAATCTCCGCCGAGCTGTTTGTAGCATTCTTCAATAGTCATAGACCAATTACCTTCCTTTAATTCTTTTCTTCGCTGCCTGTGTCGATTATTCTTCCAAGTGCGCCTATGTATTTGGGCGGATTGTCCTTGGTCCACAGCGACCTTGCTATTATCTTGTATCTGCTTGTTTTTCCGTTGTATGTGATATCCGTCTCATATGGAGTGATGTCGGGAGCGGCGGCTGTGGTGCTGCGGAGCTTGCTTATAAGCTCTGCTCCCTTATCGCCCAGAAATTCATTCTTTTCACGGTAAGGATATATCACGTTGCTTTCATAGCCCAGAAGCTTTGCGCCGTATTCGGAGAGAGATACCGTCTCCACCTGAGCGTCATACTCGAACTGTATCTCCTTGATATCGGAGGTAAAGAACACTCTCTTTTCATGCTCCGCTTCAAGCAGCTTGGAGCTGTAGCTGGACTGGTCGGATATCTTGTCCTCGATTATCTCTTCGGTGACGTTCATAAGCATCTGCTTGTCGATCTCGCCCTTGGAGTCCATGTCAAGCTCATGGGCAATGCTGCTGCTGATGTCCTTGAGGCACTCCAGCAGCAGGGGATTGAACGCACCGCACTGACCGTCCATTATCATTTCCATGGACTTTTCGTGTGAGAACGCCTTTTTATAGCAGCGCTCGTTGGTAAGAGCGTCGTAAACGTCTGCCAGAGCAACTACCTGAGCAGAAATGGGGATATCCTCGCCCTTTAATCCGTCGGGATAGCCCCTGCCGTCATATCGCTCGTGGTGCCACCTGCATATCTGATATGCCACATGGACAAGGCTCTTTTTCTCCTGATATATGGGCAGATCCCTGAGCATATTTGCGCCTGCTGCGGCATGGGTCTTCATTATGGCAAACTCCTCGTCTGTGAGCTTGCCGGGCTTGTTGAGTATCTTGTCGTCAATGGTTATCTTTCCGATATCGTGGAGAGATGAGGCTGTTATTATCTGGAGAATATCTTTCTCGGTAAGGTCATATTTATCTGTTTTCTGCACCAGCCTGCGGAGCAGCAGCCTTGTTATGGTCTGTATATGGTGGACGTGCATACCGCTTTCGCCGTTCCTGAACTCAACGATGTGGCCCAGAATGTTTATCATTGTGCGGTTGTCTTTTTCCTTTGCATATACCTGCTCTTCAACGATGTTCAGCAGACGCTTCTGCTTGTTGTAGAGCATAAGGGTGTTGTCTATCCTGCGGTGTATGGGGTAGCTCTGATAGGGACGCTGGATATAGTCCGTAACGCCCAGATCATATGCTTTCTTTATAAACGAAAAATCGCCCTCTGCGGATATCATTATAACTGGAATTGAGTCTATCCACTTGTACCTGTTCATAAGAGCAAGCACCTCAAAGCCGTCCATTTCGGGCATTACGATATCCAGCAGCACCAGATCTATCTCATTCTCATGAGCCTTGATAGCTGCGATGGCTTCCTTTCCGTCGGCAGCTTCTATGGTGTCATAATCGTCTTTGAGTATCTCAGCAAGCATTTCACGGTTCATTTCGGAATCGTCCACGATAAGTATAGTTGACCTGTTCTTTTGTTCTGTGTTCATGTTACCCTCCCATATGTTTATTTTAAAAGGGATATCATACAGTCACATGAATATGTATCTGTATCACAGCCGTTATTCAAAATGTCTCAGTCTGACTGAATGTTCATAGACGAACACATTTGTAAAAATACGTATATCTCGGAACATTTTGATAAGGTTGCTTCATAATATTGTCAGCGGTCTGCGGCAAGCGTTAAACGTTTTCGCATATACACTTCGTCATAAAGTGACAACATCTCGATTGTGATTATACTACATTTTGCGGCAAACTTAATATCCTTTTAACGGGTTATTTGGTGAATTTTATGTTAATTCTTTGCGATTACTCATAGTCTCACAGCCTATACTGCATAATTTCATGTTTATGCAGTCAATGCCAGAAAATGTTTTAAAAGTTAACAGATCATTGCTTGTATGTGCTTAAATAAACATTTTTTATATTGTATAATTAAAAAGTATAACTATTTCTGCAAAAGAAGTAAGGAGAACATTGTGAAAATTTTTTCAAGCAGAAGACAGCACTGGCTTTTTGCCGCCAGTAAGCTGGTAATAATTTTCCTGATATTATATATAATCTGCTTCACCAAGAGCCTTAATACTAATCACCAATAAAACTATAGACAAAAAATCATCGCATAATCCATATACGCAAGATTATGCTCAATTTTTTGTATAGTTTTTAATTGGTGCTTAGTATAAGGGGTTATTTGTGTTGGCTTTTTTATTAGCCACACAACCAAAAAGGACTGCTGCGATCGCAACAGTCCTTTTGATTTTTATTCAGCCTTTGCCTTTACCAGATCAGATGTGGTGAGCGTTGTCCATTTACCGTTAACATATGCCTTAACTCCGTAAATGCCCTCTTCCGAAGTGCTTATCCTTACGGAAAGCTTTGTGGTCTCGGTAAGCTTTACCGCTCTGCCGTCGTTTATCTTGTAAACCGCATACTTTTCTGCGCCCTCAACTGCTTCCCAGCTGAGCTTTACGCTTCCAAACCCTGCGGACACCTTTACAAAGGGTTTGTACATGATAGTCACCTTTGCTTCATCGGAGTAGTTGCTGAGATAGCTTCTTCCGCTGAGGGTGTATTTTACAACAAATCTGTATGTCTCGCCGTTGGTGAGCTTTTTGAATGTGACGGTTGTTTCGTCTGTCTTCTTAACGCTGATAAGTGCATCGTCCGAGTCATAGACATAAACCTTGTAGCCCTTTGCTCCGCCTATGCTGTTCCAGCTGAGTGTAACGGAGCTTTCGTCTGTCTCAACGTCGATATGGAGCTTTTCGTAGGTTATGCCTGTTTCGATGTAAAGGGGAGCGAATGTGTAGTCGGGAATATTGTAGGTCTTATTATCCTTTATCCTCTCTGTGCCTGTTACGCTGCCGCATACTGTGCAGGTGTAGGTGAGAGTTCCTGTGTATATCCCGCCTGACTGAGCAGTTCTGCCGCCGTCGGGAGTGTGAGCCGATACGTCGGTTCTTTCGCCGCAGTCACATTCATGCCAGTGGTATGTTCCGTCATGCTTCCATTCGCTGCCGAAGGAATGAATGTGAGCTTCCTTGGAGATAATTTCTGTCTCGGTGTATCCGCATTCTGTGCAGGTGTGCTGACGTTCGCCCTCATGCTCCTCTGTTGCGGGGATCGTAACAGTCCAGCCGCCGTAGGTGTGAGCGGACTTCTCGATTATCTCGCCGCACCATGGGTTTTCGCATATCTTCCAATGGTCGGTGCTGTCGTTAGACCAGCTTGCCGAGGGAGTATGACCTGTGGGAGCAACTGTTCCGCCGCATACGGAGCAGGTAGTGTTATTTGTGCAGGAGAGAGTATTTGTGTTGCCGCTGTGGTCGCATTCGGACCATTTTGCGTAGAGTACGATATCGGCAGTAACAGTGTCGCTGTCGAAATCCCACATGTTCTCGCAGGTGCTTTCCTTGAACCAGCCCTGGAAATAGTAGTTTTCAGCAGTGGGAGCGGCAGGCTCGGTTATCTTTCCGCCGTAGGTGGTTTTCTGCTGAGTGGGAGCGGTTCCGTGGCCGTTTGCGTCAAAGGTGACGGTATATTCGCCCATTACCAGCATTACGGTGTTGTTTTCGCCGTTGATTATTGCGTAGTCGGGGTTATCGGTGTGGAAATATCCGCTGTAATCAGCGTTGTTTGTGCCTGTGAGGCTTACGGGAGCGGTACTTGTGGGAGCGGGGATAGCAGATACGCTGATGTAGGAATTTGCTCCCGGTCCGTTTGCATCAACAGCCAGCTTGCTGCTGTTAAGGAGCATATCGGGGTATTTGCCTGCTGAGTTATCCCTGATGATGATATCGCCTGAAACAGTAACGTCGGGGGAGGCGTTAGTTCTTATTCCGCTGCCGTAATCTGCTGTGTTGCCTGTAACGGTAACATTGTTAAGAGTAAGCTTGCCGATAGTCGAGATTCCGCCGCCGTTCACAGCGTTGTTGCCTGTTATCTCTGTGTTTGTAACTGTCAGAGTGCCTGCATTGTTTATTCCGCCGCCGTCGCCGTTTGCGGAGTTATTGGTGATAGTGCAGTTTGTTATCTGCATATCGCCGTAGTTGCTGACAGCGCCGCCGTGGGGAGCTGAGTTTCCGTCCATTGTTATGCCGCTTATTGTTATTGTGCCGCTGTTGTAGATGCAGCCGCCTGCCTGTGTTGAAGTGCAGCCCTTGCCGCCCGAAAGCTTTCCCGCTGCCATGCAGTCGATGACATCAAGGGTTCCATTGTTTGCGAATATGCCTGCGTTTGCGGTCTGGGTAATGCTGTGACCGTTGAGGCATATCTTGACGATGCTGTTTCTATCTATCCGAATTTCGCTTGTAAGGGTGAGGTTTTCGGTGAGATAATAATTGCCCGAAGCAAGGGTTCCGCCCTTGAATGTGCTGTCAAGTCGGTTGCTATAGGTAACGCCGTTGCAGATGTGGGCAACTACGACCTTGTAAGGGTAATTTGTGTTGCCCGAAGCCGTTATTGCATATCCGTCAGCGATAAGGCTGTCATCGGGCTTGGTTTTGAAATAACCGCCCTTGATGAATTTGGTGTGACCGGATCCGCCCTTAACTGTTCCGCCAAAGTAGCCGCCTGTGACTGTGCTGTTACCATGAAATTCAACTTCTTTGTTAAAAGTACCGCCTGTTATCATTGAATTGTCGTTGCAGCGAACTTCATTATCAAATACACAGCCGCTTACCTTGCCGTTATAAGATATATTTGATGCGTATGAGCTGCTTATCACTGCATTTCCGTACAGGACAGAGTTGCTAAAGCCGTAATAGTAACGGCTGAGAATTAACTTTCCGCTTTTTGCATCACAATTATTAAGGGTAAGCGTGCCGTAGCTAATCACATAATTTGATAATGCGAAATTCTTTCCGTTAAGGCATATCTTGACATCGGAGCCTGTATTGATTTCGATGTCGCTTGCAAGTGTGATATCCTCTGTCAGATAGTAATTACCCGAAGCAAGGGCTCCGCCTGTGAATGAACTGTCAAGAGGCTTATCATATGTAACGCCGTTGCAGGTGTGTGTTGCAACGACCTTGTAAGGGTAATTTGTGTTGCCCGAAGCTGTTATGATATATCCGTCAGCGATGAAATTGTCATTGGGCTTGGTTTTGAAATAACCGCCTTTGATGAATTTGTCGTCGACTGTTCCGCTCGCAACAGTTCCGCCAAAGTATCCGCCTGTGATAACGCCATGATCGTAGACGGCTACTGTTTGATTAAAGGTACCTCCTGTTATCTCTGAATTTTCCATGCAGACAAATTTATGGTCAAATATACATCCGCTTATCTTGCTGGTACCTTCTGTACTTGAGAAGACTGTATTGTTTATCACAGCATTTCCGTACAGTACAGAGTTATTATAACCGTTATAATAGGTATTCACCTTTCCGTTTGCAGCATTGCAGTTATTAAGGGTCAGTGTGCCATAGTTGTTCACATAATATTCTGAAATGCTCTTTCCGTTAAGGCATATCTTGACATCGGAGCCTGCCGAAATTTCTATTGTGTTCGTAAGGTTGATATCCTCTGTCAGATAATAATTGCCCGAAGCAAGAGTGCCGCCTGTGAAGCTGCTGTCAAGGGGCTTATCATAGGTAACACCATCGCAGATGTGGGCTAATACGACCTTGTAAGGGTAATTGCTGTTGCCCGAAGCTGTTATTGCATACCCGTCAGCGATAAGACTGTCATCGGGCTTGATTTTGAAATAACCGCCTTTGATAAATTTGCCGACTGTTCCGTTCATAATAGTTCCGCCAAAGTATCCGCCTGTGACAGTACTATTATCGTGGATATAGACGCTCCCATTAAAAGTACCATCTGTTATCAAAGAACTTTCGGAGCACAAAATTTCGCGGTTAAATATACAGCCGCTTATTTTGCTGTTATTGTCTGAACTTGAGCATAGATTGCCGTCTATCACAGCATTTCCGCACAGCACAGAGTCACCATAACCACGATAATAGTTATTAAGCTTTCCGTTTGCAGCATTGCAGTTATTAAGGGTCAGTGTGCCATAGTTCTCCACATAATATTCTGAAATGCTCTTTCCGTTAAGGCATATCTTGACATCGGAGCCTGCTGCAATTTTTATTGTGTCTGTAAGGTCGATATCCTCTGTCAGATAATAATTGCCCGAAGCAAGATATCCGCCCTTAAATGAACTGTCAAGAGGCTTATCATATGTAACTCCGTTACAGGTGTGGGGCATTACTACTCTGTAGGGGTAATTGCTGTTGCCCGAAGCTGTTATTGCATATCCGTCATCAATATAGCTGTCATCGGGCTTGGTTTTGAAATAACCGCCCCTGATGAATTTTTCGTTATATGCGGATATTGCTTTGCTGAAGTAGCCGCCTGCTATAACGCTGGAATCAAATGTTTCAACCCTTTGATTAAAGGTGCCGCCTGTTATCATTGCGTTGTCCAGTAAGCGAATATCATTGTCAAATACACAGCCGCTTATCCTGCTGATGTCGTCTATAAGTGAAAAATTTGAAAAGTCTGCATTGCTTATCACAGCATTTCCGTACAGTACAGAGTTACCATAACCAAAATAATAGTTATTAAGCTTTCCGTTTGCAGCATTACAGTTATTAAGGGTCAGTGTACCATAGTTTTCCACATAATGTCCCGAAATGCTCTTTCCGTTAAGGCATATCTTGACATCGGAGCCTGCATTGATTTGAATTATGCTTGCAAGTGTGATATCCTCTGTCAGATAATAATTGCCCGAGGCAAGAGTTCCGCCTGTGAAGCTGCTGTCAAGAGGCTTATCATATGTAACTCCGTTACAGGTGTGGGGCATTACTACTCTGTAGGGGTAATTGGTATCGCCTGAATCTGTTATGACATATCCGTCAGCGATATAGCTGTCATCGGGCTTGGTTTTGAAATAACCGCCCTTGATGAAATTTTCGTGATTTGGATATGCGGATATTGCTTTGCTGAAGTAGCCACCTGTGATAACGCCGGAATCAAAGGCTTTAACCTCTTGGTTAAAGGTGCCGCCTGAGATAACCGAAGAGTTATGGATGTATGTTCTTTTTAAAAAAGTGCCGCCTGTTATTTCTGAATTAGCTGAGCATGTAATATCATTATTTAATGTACAGCCGCTTATTTTGCTTCTGCCCTTTACTTCCATCGGTGAGTAGATCGCTGCATTTCCATAAAGTACAGAGTTGTTATAACACAAAAAAGTGAATGAGTATGTATTTATTATACCATTTGCGGTGTCACAGTTATTAAGGGTCAGTGTGCCGTAGTTTCTTATTGTATAGTCGTATCCTGTAACATATTCAGTATTGATACTATTACCATTAAGGCATATCTTGACATTGGAGTCTGCATTGATCTCAATTTTTTTTGCTAGCGTAATACCCTCTGTCAGATAATAATTGCCCGAAGCAAGAGTGCCGCCTGTGAAGCTGCTGTCAAGGGGTATGTCATAAGTAACTCCATCGCAGGTGTGTCCTGACGGCATTTCACTTGCCGATACGCTTGCATTGCTGCTCGGTATCAGCACAAACGCCATACAGAACGCCAGCGCCAAAAAGGCAGTCTTCAAAAAAGCTGTTTTTTTCATAAAATTCCTCCCTTACACATTTATAGTTTATAAATGCTATTATACACATAATACCATAAAATTACATTTTTGAATATTGATAAATTACACAAAATTATATCTTAAACTTAATCATTTGTACAATAATAAATAACTGCTTTTACACTTTTTATTGGTAAAATCCTGTTAAGAGATCTTAATGTTTGTGATGATATCTGTATTTGAGCGGATTTTCAGTATTTTCGCCTGCTGCAAAATGCTTGTCGATTTTATTTGCTTCGACTTAAAATATATTATATTATACACACAATATCTCCTTCCTTAAATATCCCACGCATTTCACCAAAAAACATTTGCAAATTCATATAAAATGTGGTATTATATTTTCAGCGGACTTTTGCAGTCCAAGTTTATCAATCGGAGGTTTTAAAGCTATGGGAAAAGCTCTTATTATCGGCTGCGGCGGCGTGGCAAGCGTTGTTATCCACAAGTGCTGCCAGAATTCCGACGTTTTTGAGGAAATTATGATCGCCTCCCGCACAAAATCCAAGTGCGACGCTGTTAAGGCAAAGCTTGAGGGAAAAACAAAGACAAAAATAAGTACAGCTCAGGTCAATGCGGACAATGTTCAGGAGCTGGTCGCTCTTATGAAGGATTTCAAGCCCGATATCTGCATAAATGTTGCGCTTCCTTATCAGGATCTTACCATAATGGACGCTTGCCTGGAGTGCCGTGTGGATTACGTTGACACCGCAAACTACGAGCCTGAGGACACCGCCAAGTTCGAGTATTCATGGCAGTGGGCATACCGTGAGAGATTTGAAAAGGCAGGCATCACCGCTCTGCTGGGCTGCGGCTTTGACCCCGGCGTTACAGGCGTTTTCTGCGCATATGCTCAGAAGCACTATTTTGACGAAATAAACTACATTGATATCCTTGACTGCAACGCAGGCGACCACGGATATCCCTTTGCCACAAACTTCAACCCCGAGATAAATATCCGTGAGGTAAGCGCCAAGGGCTCTTATATCGAGGACGGCAAGTGGGTTGAGACCGAGCCTATGGAGATAAAGCGTGTATATAACTTCCCCGAAATAGGCGAAAAGGATATGTACCTGCTTCACCACGAGGAGCTGGAGTCACTGGCGCTTAACATCAAGGGCATAAAGAGGATACGTTTCTTCATGACCTTCGGTCAGTCCTATCTTACACATCTCAAGTGCCTTGAGGACGTGGGCATGACCTCTATCGAGCCTATCAACTACAACGGCATGGAGATAGTTCCTCTCCAGTTCTTAAAGGCAGTGCTTCCCGACCCCGCAAGCCTCGGCCCCAGAACCAAGGGCAAGACCAACATCGGCTGCATAATGCAGGGCAAAAAGGACGGCAAGCCCGTCAAGTATTACGTTTACAACGTGTGCGTTCACGAGGAGTGCTATGCTGAGGTAGGCTCACAGGCTATCTCCTACACCACAGGCGTTCCCGCTATGATCGGCGCTATGATGGTAATGACAGGCAAGTGGAAGAAGCCGGGCGTTTATAACGTTGAGGAGTTCGATCCCGATCCCTTTATGGACGCTCTCAACAAGTGGGGCCTCCCCTGGAAGGAATCCTTCGACCCCGAGCTGGTTGACTGATATTCATTGCACCTTACAGCCACAACGAAATATAATGTAAAAATTCACATTAATATAACAATACGCTCTTGCATTGCAGGAGCGTTTGTTATATAATGATATACATTGAGATACGGGTGCCGAATGTTTTTCGGCTGAGATAGGGCAAATTGATGTTCTGACCGAACCTGATATGGGTAATGCCAACGTAGGGAAATATGCTCGGTTTTATGCGTATGCCTATTGGCGTGCGCTTTTTTTATGTTTTCATTTGTTTTATGAATACATATTGTTTGCTTGTGCATATCGTATCGCAAAATACATATCCGAAAGGAAAAAAGAAAAATGAAAAACTCAAAGGTACAGGTATTGGTCGAAGGTGCTGTAATGGTCGCTCTGGCGGCTGTTCTCAGCTTTATCCGTGTGTACAGACTTCCGTGGGGCGGCTCCATCACACTGCTCTCCATGCTCCCCATCGCTGTTTACAGCATCAAGAGGGGCTTAAAGGCAGGCTTTGCGGCTTCCTTTGTGTTCTCGCTGTTCCAGCTTTTCCAGGGCATCACCGACGGACTTTTCGGCTGGGGACTTACCCCTGTAATGCTCATTGCCTGCATTCTGCTTGACTATGTTCTCGCATACACCTCTCTCGGCATTGCGGGCATTTTCAGAAACAAGGGCGCAGCAGGCTGGCTGGGCGGAACTATTCTGGCAGTGTTCATCAGATTTTTGTTCCACTTCCTCAGCGGCGTTGTTATCTGGCACTCCTACGGCGAGCTGTGGAACGGCTTCTCCACCGACAATACAGTTCTCTACAGCCTGCTTTACAACGGCTCATATATGCTCCCCGAGATGATCTTCACAGGCATCGGCGCATATGTGCTTTTCAAGGTCCCTCAGACAAGAAAGCTCCTCAAGGGAGATATTGCCGAGACTGAAAAGGCTGAATGAGCAAAGCGTTAGGAATACGCTGATCGGGTCTTTACAAAGCAAGCCCAAAGTGGTATAATTTTATTGCATATTATTATATCACAAAGGGGTTGGCATGGTGAAAATTGACTTCCATAAAGAAATTAAAATCATTCCTTTGTATAAAGTCGTTTTGCCCAGCATAATTTCTTACATAATTGTGATAATAGCATATTTCGGCGGGGAGGACGGTTTGTTTTTCCTTGTATCATGGATGATTGATCCGTTTGTATTCCTCTATATTCCTTTTGTGCAAAGGGCTTGGTGCAACAAAGAAAAAAGCCATTGTAAAAACATACATTTATTGATCTGGTTTTTGATTCAGATTGCTTTTGGCATTATTGTACTTTCAGCGATGTACAATGGAACCCCTTATTGGGATTGTCTGGAATTGTATATGAGATGGACTTTCTGGGCTTCAATTTATAACATTATTTCAGGCATTATTTGCTTTGTGATTATAATTAAATGATACTGAACTTGCAAGATCCCTGCTTCGGCGGGGATCTTTTTCGTTTTCGGAAGAATATTTACATATATCCGGTGTGGGATAACTATATTTATAGAGGCGAAGTGTGAATAATCACCCTCACCCTATTGACATAAACGTTTAATTGGGTTAAAATTGTGATATGTTTACACTGGATTTTATTGCTGAGCTGATATGATCAGGGCAATACTGTAGAATGAGAGAGGTAAAGAAAATGGGCAGATATTTCGGAACAGACGGCTTCAGAGGAGAAGCAAACGAGAACCTTACGGCAGACCATGCCTACAAGGTAGGTCGTTTTCTGGGCTGGTATTACGGCGAGCTAAAAAGGCAGAAGGGCGATGATACCCCTGCAAAAATAGTTATCGGCAAGGACACACGCCGTTCAAGCTATATGTTTGAATATTCCATCGTCGGCGGACTTACCGCTTCGGGAGCGGACGCATATCTGCTCCATGTTACCACCACCCCATCTGTTGCATATATTGCAAGGGTTGATGAGTTTGACTGCGGCATTATGATATCCGCCAGCCACAACCCATACTATGACAATGGCATAAAGCTTATCAACGGAAACGGCGAGAAAATGGACGAGGAGACCATTTCTCTCGTTGAGGATTACATCGACGGCAAGCTTGAAGTGTTCGGACAGAAGTGGGAGGAAGTTCCCTTTGCCCACCGTGAGCACATCGGCTGCACTGTTGACTACATTTCGGGCAGAAACCGCTATGTGGGCTACCTTATTTCCCTCGGAATGTACTCTTTCAGGGGCATGAAGGTGGGACTTGACTGCGCAAACGGCAGCTCGTGGAACATTGCAAAATCCGTCTTTGACGCTCTGGGCGCAAAGACTTATGTTATAAACGCTTCCCCCGACGGCACCAATATCAACATGAACGCAGGCTCCACACACATTGAGGGACTTTGCAAATATGTGGTGGAAAACGGTCTTGACGTGGGCTTTGCTTACGACGGCGATGCTGACCGCTGCCTGTGCGTTGATGAAAAGGGAAATGTTATCTCGGGCGACCACATTCTTTACATATACGGCGCATACATGAAAGAGCGTGGCAAGCTGCTCAACAATACTGTCGTTACTACTGTAATGTCCAACTTCGGTCTGTACAAGGCATTTGACGAGCTGGGCATAGGATACGCAAAGACCGCCGTTGGCGACAAGTACGTGTATGAATATATGACCAAGAACAGCTGCCGAATAGGCGGCGAGCAGAGCGGACACATCATCTTCTCCAAGTATGCTTCCACAGGCGACGGTATCCTTACCAGCCTCAAGATGATGGAAGTTATGATGGCAAAGAAGAAAAAGATGAGCGAGCTTGCGGAGCCTTTGAAGATATATCCCCAGGTGCTGGAAAATATCCGTGTTACCGATAAAAAGGCTGCCCAGCAGGACGGCGATGTTCAGGCTGCGGTCAAGGCTGTGGCGCAGGAGCTTGGCGAGAGCGGACGCATACTTGTCCGTGAATCGGGAACAGAGCCTCTGGTGCGTGTAATGGTGGAAGCCGCCGATGAGGACATCTGCCGCAGATATGTTGACAGTGTTATTAACGTTATCCGCAGCAAGGGCTACGAGGCGTAATGCAGTGACGGTGCGCTTGGCTTCCCAAAGGCAAAAGTTTGTGAAAAATGTCAACAGATGAATGTTAAGGGAACTTGACATTAAAGCTGTGATGTGCTATAATCATTGTGATAAGCGGCGTTATTAAACAAGAGCTTATCTTTGAATGTCAACTTTCGATATGGAAGGCGGAGCTGTCTCGTTTCCGTTAAGCGGAATGGGGCAGAAGATCGGACGATAATGCTTCGTAAATGCTCTTTTGTTGAAAAAATATAGATTTTTTATTGGCGAGACCCGAAAATCAGCAAAATTGCAGTCATTATTTTTGTCGATGTAGCTTGATTTTTTGTTAATAATATGTTATACTAAATCTGAACATTACGTGCAGACTGTATTGTGTGGACAGCATTATACGTCAATCAAAAGGAGAATTATAATTTCCATGACCGATAAAGCAACAGATAACGATTATTATGTGATTGACCTGCTGTACCTTGCAAAGTGCGTCTGGCACAGAGCTTGGTTAGTTGTGCTGGCAACTATTGCAGCGGCGGCTATAGGCTTTGCCTATTCGGCTTTCATAATCCAGCCCAAGTATTCTTCGTCAATACTTCTTTATGTAAACAACAGCTCTATCAGCGTGGGCAATACAAGCTTCAGCATCAGCTCCTCCGAGATAACTGCTGCCCAGAGCCTTGTAAAGACCTACACCATTATCCTCAACAACCGCACCACTCTTGAAGAGGTCATTGAAAGGTCTCAGGTGCCCTATACATATGAGGAGCTCAGTCAGATGATCGAGGCAGGCCCTGTAAACAACACCGAGATCATGAGCGTAAAGGTCACTTCCACTGACCCTTACGAGGCTGCAAAGATAGTCAACTGCATTGCAGAGGTGCTTCCCAAGAGAATTTCCGTTATTATCAACGGAACCTCAATGGAAGTTGTTGATGCAGGTGTTCCCGATCTTCAGAAGGTATCTCCCAGCATTACAAAATATACCGCAATGGGTATGTTCATAGGTGCTGCGGTCTCCATATTCATAATCGTTCTGCTTGCCATTATGGACAACACTATCCACGATGAGGATTATGTTCTCCAGACCTATGGCTTCCCCGTGCTTGCAAAGGTACCCGATCTGGTGGATTCAGGCTCGGGCAAGAGCAAATACGGCTACTATGCTTCTTACGGCAAGTAAGGCTTCGATGTGAAAATGAATGGATAAGGCGGGTAATATAAAATAATGGCGAAAACAAAAAAGCACCAGCTTGCTGTTACCGATAAAAAAACGCTGCACCAGAACCTTAGCTTTGTTGCCAAGGAACAGTACAAGATGCTGCGTACAAATCTTAACTTTGTCCTTCCCGATGACCTGAAATGCCCCATAATCGGCGTTACAAGCTCGGTAAGAGGCGAGGGAAAGAGCACGATTGCTATAAATCTTGCCTATGCTCTTGCAGAGGACGGAAAGACTGTACTGCTCATAGACGGCGACCTTCGTCTCCCCAGTATCGCAAAGAAGCTGGGATACAAGAATCAGCCGGGACTTACGGATTTCCTCCAGGGCGGCGATACCAAGGTGTATAAGACCAATATACACGAAAACTGGTACGTCATGATGTCGGGAAATATCCCTCCCAACCCCTCTGAGCTGCTTGGCTCCGCAAAGATGGAGAAAATGCTGCACATGATGGCAGACAGGTTCGATTACATAATCATTGACCTGCCCCCCGTAAATGTGGTAACAGATGCTCTTGCAATATCAAAGCTTATATCGGGCATGATACTTGTTGTCCGTGAGGAATATGTTGAAAAGCGTGAGCTTGATAACTGCGTAAGGCAGCTGAAGCTCTCAAACGTAAACGTGCTTGGCTGCGTTATGAACAATGCCAAGGACGAAAAGGCAGCCTACGGTAAATACAGCAAATACGGCAAATATAAAACCTACTATTATCAGCAGCCTGAGAGCGAGGAGCTTCCCGGCGCTGAGACCGTTACTGAAAGCTGATAAGAATGATAGATATTCACAGTCATATACTTCCCGGCATTGACGACGGCAGCAAAAATCTCCGAATGAGCTTGGGGCTTATAGATATGCTCATAGATCAGGGCATTGATACCGTGGCGGCAACTCCCCATTTTTACGCCGACAGGGTGTCCGTGGAGAAGTTTTTGTCAAGGCGGCAGAGGGCTTACGAAAGTCTGGCGGAAGCGCTGGAAAATACGCCTAAAGCCCCAAAGATACTTCTGGGAGCAGAGGTTGCCTATTATTCGGGCATCAGCTCACTTGAAGGCCTTGACTCCCTTTGCATCGGGGACAGCAGCACATTGCTGCTGGAAATGCCCTTGTCAGCATGGAGCGAGTATATGATAAGCGAGGTCCTTAACATTTCCTGCTCGGGGATAACGGTGGTCATAGCTCACATCGAGCGCCCTCTCCCAAGGCAGAAAAAGGAAAATATATGGAGGCTCATTGAAAACGGAGTTGTGATACAGTCCAATGCTTCGTTTTTCAACAGCGTGGTAACAAGAGGAAAGGCAATGCGCCTGCTCCGCAGCGGTTTTATACATCTGCTGGGGTCGGACTGCCACAATCTTACCGACCGCCCTCCTGATATCGGCAGCGCATATGAGCATATAGAGAAAAAGCTTGGCAGGTCTTATGTCGAGCGCATTACCGAAACGGGAAATGCCCTGCTTGGTCTCTGAGACTCTTAACTTACATAAAAATGAAATACAGAAAGGAAAATGAACGATGAAAACTAAAAAGATATTAGCATTTGTTATGGCTGTTGCCGCAACCTTCGTATGCTCCGCAAGCGCATTTGCCGCTAACGGCGAAATTGTTTACAGCCCTTCACATCACGGTCCCGAGGCTGATACTTCCACATCAGGCTCCGCAACCGCAGGCACAACTACTCCATCTACCTCCACAAAGGACGATGAGCAGGGCAGCACTGCTGCCAACACCGAGGAACATGACAAGTACAAGGCTTACGGTTATTCCAAGCGTTCCGCTCTTACTGCAAAGCAGAGGAGAGAGTTTACAAAGTGCTACAATGATGTAAAGAAGCACACCGACCTTACCGAGCTTACCGAGGATATTGCCGATATTGCTGAAGAGCAGGGTCTTGACGTTTCCGATCTCGCTGTAAGCGATATCTTCTATTCCGTACTTCCCAAGGACAAGAAGAGCGGCACAAGAGTAAGAGTAAAGGCTCCCAACCTTGACAAGTTCGTTGCACTTCTCTGCTACTCCAACGGCCAGTGGAGCGTTGTAAAGGACGCTAAGGTAAACGCTAACGGCAAGCTGGTATTCAAGACCAAGAAGGCTGCTGCTTACGCTATCGTTATCGACACTACAGAGGAAGACGCTGAATAATTTCAGCCCGATAAATTATTATGAATAAAACAAGAGAATCCGATAAGTCACGCATACGGAAGTATGCGGCCGTGGTTCTCGTGTGTGTACTGATCTTTATTGCTGCCTTGGTGATCCTGAATTTATGGGAAAAGCGCCAAGGCACTTTTCTTGGGGAGAACACTGCGGGAACTACTGCAAATATCACCGTGGACGGGGAAAAATATGTTCTCAACAAGAATATCCAGACTTTCCTTATAATGGGTCTTGACAAGTTTGAGAGCGATATTGATGACACCTCATACGACAATGACCAGCAGGCGGATATGCTCCTGCTGCTGGTGCTGGACGATGAGAAAAAGACCTGCAACATAATCCAGATAAACCGTGACACTATGGTCAAGGTTGGTGTTCTGGGCGTTGCGGGACAAAGGATAAACACTGTTACCGAGCAGATAGCCCTTGCCCATACCTACGGCAACGGCAGGGAGCAGAGCTGTCTTAACACGTCAGAGGCTGTTTCGGGACTGCTGGACGGCATAAAGGTGGATCACTATATGTCCGTCACAATGGACGCTGTGCCTGTGCTGAACGATCTGGTGGGCGGTATTGAGGTAACTGTCCTTGATGATTTCGGCGACTATGACCCTACTCTCATAAAGGGCGAGACTGTTACGCTAAAAGGCGAGCAGGCTCTCCACTATGTCCGCGGAAGAATAGGCGTTGGCGACAACAGCAACCTGTCACGAATGGCAAGGCAGCGTGAATATATGGACGCTTTCTTTAGCAAGGCACGCACGCTTATGGATGGCGATGACAGCTTTTCCGCTGATGTTATGACAAGTCTTGCAGGCTATATGATCTCCGACTGCACCGTCAGCAAGCTCCAGGAGCTGTCGAAAAAGGCAGGGGAGTATGAGCTGGGCGAGATATATGCCATGGAGGGCGAAGCCGTGGTGGGAGAAGAATTTATGGAGTTTTATCCCGATGAAGCGGCGCTGAACTCGCTTATAGCAAAGCTTTTTTATGTAAAGGAAGAAGAATAAAAAAATGCTTTCATTCCGACCAGAATGAAAGCATTTTTTTCATATATGACGGCACATCAAAGCCGTATATCTGTGATATTTTATCGCTCCTGCAAATGTCCCGACAGCTGCCATCCGCTATCTTTTTTCCGCCGTCCATAAGCATCATTCTGTCCGATGCGGCAGCACAAAGGCTCAGGTCATGGAAAACTGCCACTGCTGCTCCTCCCGAGGCTGTCCAGTCACGCATAAGCGCTATAAGCTCAGGCTGGCCCGAAAGGTCGATATGGTTTGCAGGCTCGTCCAGCAATATTATTTTCGGCTGCTGGGCAAAGGTCTTTGCCAGAAACACCCTTTGGAGCTGACCGCCCGAAAGCTCGCCGATATACCGTGATGACAGGTTTGATATCCTGGTTTTCTCCATACATTCCTTTACTATCCGCACATCTTCCGCATCGGGAGAGGCGAATGCGCCTGTCATATAGGGGTATCGGCCCATCATCACCGTATCGAAAACGGTGTATGACCCGAACGCTCCCCCTGCGGAGGTCTGAGAGAAAAGAGCTATCTTTTTGGCAAGCTCACGCCTGTTTTTGCCCATAAGCGGTGAGATGTCCTCGCCCTCTATCTCGATATGCCCCGAAGAGGGCTTTATTATCCCGCACAGGCAGCGCAGCAGAGTTGTTTTTCCGCAGCCGTTTTTTCCCGCAACGGACAATATCTCGCCGCTTTTTAGTTCAAGAGAAACGCCGCTGACAATATCGCCGCTGCCGTATCCGCAGGATATATTTTCCGCTTTCAGTAGCGTCATTGGCTGTTCCTCCTTTTCTTGAAGAATACGTAGGCGAAAAACGGTGCTCCCACAAGCGCCGTGACCGTACCAACGGGCAGCTCGGAGGGAGCTGTTACCGTTCTTGCGGCAATGTCGCAGATGACCATGAACGTGCCGCCCACCACTGCGGACATGGGTATAACAACGCTGTGCTTTGCGCCGAATATGCGGCGGACTATCTGGGGAGCTATCATATCCACAAAGCCGATAACGCCCGAAAATGCCACTGCCGTTCCCGTAAGGACGGACATTATTATCAGCAGAAAGCGCCTTGTGCCTGTGGGGTC
This sequence comes from Huintestinicola butyrica, assembly GCF_025567215.1. Classification (NCBI taxonomy): domain Bacteria; kingdom Bacillati; phylum Bacillota; class Clostridia; order Eubacteriales; family Oscillospiraceae; genus Huintestinicola; species Huintestinicola butyrica. Next base: position 75,153 of record NZ_JAOQKB010000005.1, on the reverse strand, counting down.
AATGCCTGCGGAAGCAGCCTGCTCATCGCCGAAGCTCATAAGGTCAAGCTCCTTGGAGCGGCGCATATAAATGAAAATGCAGATCACGGACACCACCGCCACCACTGCACAGCTGCTCCAGCCACGGCCCGAAAAGCTGCCTGTCTGCCATTTGAGTATCTGCTTGTATTTTTCCCCTGCCAGATTTGCCATAATGTTTACTATGGCGCTGATGAAAAGTGACAGTACCATTCCCGTAAGGACGATGGTGCTGCTTTCGAAATTCTTGTCTATGCGGGAGGTGAACGCCACCGCCGCAAACATGGTCAGAAGAGCAAACACAAGACCTGCCGCTGCAAGGGTGAACTGCCCCAGAAATGTAAATCCCGCTGCGATAACAAGCCCTGCGCCGAATGAAGCTCCGCTGGAAACGCCCAGGGTGTAGGGGGAGGCAAGGGGATTGCGCAGCACCGACTGCACCGCCGCACCGCTGGCGGATAGGGCTGCTCCCGTGAGAAATGCCAGCACAACTCTTGGCATTCTTATGTCTGTGATGATGTTCACGGTGGTGATCGGCATATCCTCGGGCAGCTGCGCACCGAAGAAACGCACGCCTATAGCGGTGAAAATTTCACCCGGGGAGATGTTCACCGAGCCTATGCCGATACCCAGCACTATTGAAACAACGGCGCAAAAAAGCGCACAGATTATAGGAAAATGCCTCTTGCGGTACATACACTCATTCCTTTCATCTGTGCGCTTTATATTATTATTGTTTTTAGGCAATATTATGCAGCAGCGTCAAGCTCAGTCTCAGCTTCTGCTTCAGCAGTTTCTTCACTGCCTGCCTCAACGATGTCGGACTCAAGGTCAGTACTGCCGAGATCGCTGTAAACATCGGGATAAATGATCTGAGCCATAATGCGGATACCCTCAACAACGTTCTGGGAAGGTCTGCTTACGGGGTTAGGCTCTACCTGATATACCTGATGATTCTTTATGGCAGAAATATTCTCCCAGCCCTCTCTGCTGTAGATCTCGTTGTAGTCATAACCATCATACTTAACGCTGGTGATGATAACATCGGGATCGGCAGCGATAACGCTTTCATCGGTGTTGTTTATCCAGCCGCTCTCGGAGCTGTAGATGTTCTCTGCGCCGATAAGGTCAAGGATATCATCTGCAAATGTGTCGGAGCCGCAGGTGTACATAGAGGGAGCTGCGGAAACCTCAAAATAAACCTTTTTCTTTTCTGTGATGTTCTGAGAAAGCTCAACCACCTCAGCAATGACATCGGACATACCCATAAGCAGCTCGTCAGCCTTTTCATCAGTGTCTGTGCATTCAGCAATAAATCTGATATCGTCCATAACGCCCTGAACGGACTCGGAAGAGGGAACGTAAAGCACCTGAACGCCTGCGTCCTTGAGAGCGGAGTAAGGATCGTCCGCACCTGTCATGGAAATGCCGTTGATGATAACAGCATCGGGGTTCATGGCAGCAATGGCTTCAATATCAAGATTGTAGAAGTCAAGAGTGCATATGGAGGGGTCAATGCCCTCAACATCAGCGGAATAAGCGTCAGCAGCGATTATCTTGTCGCCAAGGCCAAGTCCTACCAGTATCTCGGTAACGGAGGGAGCACCCGAAACGATGGTGTTTATCTCACCCTTGATCTCGACAGTTCCGCCCTCTCTGTCGTTTACCACCTTAACGCCGTCCTCGGCAGCTTCGGAGGTTTCTTCTGAAGTTTCGGCTGAAGTATCTTCAGCAGATGTCTCCTCAGCGGGAGTTTCCTCAGCAGCGGAGATCTCAGCAGTTGTTTCGCTTGTACTGTCGGAAGCGGTATTGCCGCAGGCAGTCATGGAAACAGCGGTCATTGCGGCAATAAGGAGCGCAGCAATTCTGTTCTTTTTCATTTTTTACCAATCCTCTCAATATCCGCCGACCTTTCCACTGACGGCGGGAAATCATATTGACATTATAGCATATTTTCAACAAATGTCAAGCACTGCGGCGTTTTGGTGATAAAAAGGGAGATCTTTCAGGGAGCGGAGCTTGAATGGACTTATATGCAAAAATGAATTTCTGAGATATAAAACTTGCAAAATTGCTGCCTTGCAATGATCTTTATCTATGAATCAAACCAAATGTTCATATATAGTCTTTACAGCGTGCATAAGGTTTAAGACTTTTTTGCAGAATAAACAAGTATCGGGTGGAAATATACGGCTTTTTCTGTGGTATTCCGCATTGACAAGCTGTTAGCAGGGGGTATATAATAAAACCATCAAATCAAAATATAACGTTTTTCTTCATCTGCCGCATTCGGCAGAACACGGAATTGAGTGAGCGGACGGCTTTCGTCGGCAAGTCTCAGCGAGTCGGTCACTGTGAAGCCCTTTGGGGATAAGTCAGATACGTGGAAGGAAAGCGGTGCCTCTGCCGTCACCGGAGGTCACGCCCGAACTTGCTCTTTCTCGGTTTTGCCGCACAGAGAAGCTTTCCTATGGGAATGCTTTGCCTGTTGGCAGATGCCGTATGATATGGCTTTTCAAAGCGTGTCCCGATGTGCGGGGCACGCTTTTTTGATAATACCGAGAGGAGAGGTTTTTTATGGAAAAGAGAAGGATAAAGGCTGCAGCATCATTTGTGCTTGCACTGGGAATGGTATTGTCCGCAGCAGGCTGTTCATCTGAGAACACTGCCGCTTCCGACACATCAGCAGCTTCGGAGGCTGTAACGGACGCATCTGCCGACACAACAGCCGCTGACACAACAGAATCGGACGCAGCTGCCGACACCGAAGCGGACACAGAGGCTTCCGAGGACAGCGCCGAGAGCGGCTTCCCTTTTGAGCTTGTTACAAATGACGACCAGGTAGTTACCTTTACAAAGGTTCCCGAGACTGTGCTTTCCACAAACGTTAACGTCGGCGATGAGCTTATGGCTCTGGGTCTTGGCGACAAGATCGTTGGTACCTGCAGCAATAACTCCCGTGTAAATCCCCTTTACAGAGAGGAATACGAGGCTATCCCCGAATTTTCCGAGAAGCAGCCTTCTCTGGAAGCTATACTTGACCTTTCTCCCGACTTTGTTTACGGCAGAAGCAGCGCATTCAGCGAGAAGAACAACACCACTCACGACACCCTTTCAAGCTACGGCATAATGTCCCTTTCCTCTATTGAGGGCTACAAGCTGGGCGCTGACCTTGACGACGTTTATCAGGATTTCTACAACCTGGGCAGAATTTTCCAGGTAGAGGATCGTGCGGAAGAAGTTGTTAACGGCATGAAGGAAAAGGTTGCCGAGGTTGAAAAGAAGATCGAAGGCACTGAGCCTGTTAGAGTTTTCGTATTTGACTACCTTGCAGATGACGGCCCTTACACCTGCGGCAACAACTTCACCGCACAGCTTATACGTCACGCAGGCGGCGAGAACATCTTCATTGATATGGACACCACATGGGCAACCGTAAGCTGGGAGTCCGTTATCGAGCGTGACCCCGAGGTCATCATCATCAACGACTACGGCTCTCATTCCCTTGAAGAGAAGCTTTCTCAGCTCAAGGACGACCCCGCTCTTGCTGATATCAGCGCTATCAAGAATGACAGAATTATCTCCGTTACACTCTGCGAGTCCTTTGCAAGCTCCATGACAGCCGATACCATCGAGAAGTTCGCCAAGGCTTGCCACCCCGAGTGCTTTGAAGAAGAATAATGAAAGGCTTCAGTAATTTTGTGCGCAAACACACAGGCCTTTGTTGTGTGATACTGGCAGTGCTGCTTGTGTTTTCCGTCATTGCAGGAATCAGTCTGGGACCTGTAAATATCCCGTTCAGAGATGTGTGGCGGATAATATTCAACAAGCTTTTCGGCAGCGGAAATATCGACGATATCAAAACAGGAACGCAGAACATCGTGTGGTTCATAAGAATACCGAGAGTTCTGCTGGGACTGGCTGTAGGCGGCGGACTTACCCTTTCTGGCGTGGGAATGCAGGCGTTTACCAAAAACCCCCTGGCGGAGCCTTATGTGCTGGGTATTTCCAGCGGTGCCTCCGCAGGTGCGGTGCTTGCCATAATCGCCTCGGTAGTCCTCCCCTGGGGAAAGATGAGCATATCCTTCGGCTCATTCGTGGGAGCGCTCCTTTCCATAATCATCGTCTATACACTGTCAAGAAGCGGCGGCGACATTACACCTATCAGGCTGGTGCTTGTGGGCGTGGCTGTGTCTGCCATATTCCGTGCGCTGACAAACTTCATCGTCTATACCGCCCCCAGTGATGCGCAGGTGCGGCAGGCAACATTCTGGATGCTGGGCGGCCTCGGCAGTGCAGAATGGTCTGACCTTATAATCACATATGCGGTGCTGATACCGTCTGCTGTGGTAATGATGATATTCTCCCGCCCACTGAACGCCATGATGATGGGCGACAGCTCGGCTATAACGCTGGGCGTAAACGTAAACGCAGTAAGAAAGCTGCTCATCTTCATCACCGCCGTGCTTACATCCTCTGCCGTTGCGGTCAGCGGATGTATCGGATTTGTGGGACTTATCGTTCCCCACATCGTCCGCTCGGTAACGGGTGCGGATCATTCAAAGGTCATACCCCTTTCGCTCCTGTGCGGAAGCATCTTCATGATATGGGCGGACGTTGCCGCAAGGCTTGTCTGCGCCCCTGCGGAGCTTCCTGTGGGAATACTTACAGCGCTGTTCGGCGGCCCGCTTTTCCTGTGGATGGTCAGAAAGCGCAGATACGAATTCGGAAAGTGATAATATGCTTACAGTAAACGACCTGAAATATTCTGTCGGTAATTATAAGATACTGAACGGTGTGTCCTTCAATGTCAAAGACAAGGAGTTTGTGGGTATAATGGGTCCAAACGGCAGCGGAAAATCCACTGTACTCAAGAATATCTACAAGCTTGCCAAGCCCGACAGCGGCGAGATAACCCTTGACGGAGAAAATGTCCTTGCCATGAGCAACAAGGAGATGGCAAAGCGTGTCTCCGTAGTGGCACAGGAGCACGAAGCCTGCTTTGACTATACAGTTGAAGAGGTAGTGCTTATGGGACGCTATGCGGGCAAAAAGCTTACCGAAAGCTGCGGACAGGAGGACAGGGACGCTGTGGCAAAAGCCCTTGAGACCGTGGGTATGTCGGGGCTTTCCGAAAGAGGATACCTGAGCCTTTCGGGCGGTGAAAAGCAGCGTGTTATCCTTGCCCGTGCCATTGCCCAGAACACCGAGACAATGATACTGGACGAACCTACAAATCATCTGGATATAAAGCATCAGCTTTTTCTGCTGGATTATCTTAAAAACAGCGGAAAAACAGTGCTTACCGTGCTTCACGACCTGCGTCTGGCGGCGCATTACTGTGACAGGATATATCTTCTCCTTGACGGAAATATCGTTGCGGAGGGCAAGCCTGTAGATGTGCTGACCACGGAAAATATCCAAAGGGTCTTTGGAATAAACGGAAAGGCGATAGTAATGCCTGACGGTCAGACGGACTTTCAGATGTTCTGATACTAATCACCAATAAAACTATAGACAAAAAATCATCGCATAATCCATATACGCAAGATTATGCTCAATTTTTTGTATAGTTTTTAATTGGTTCTTAGTATGATATAATAGCCGATGTTCTGTTTCAATACTTCCTGATATAGAAACAGTTTATTGATTGCTCTGAGCAATCGGACAAAAACTCCTGCCGTACAAAAGCACGGCAGGAGTTTTTTGCGTGTGAAAAGGCTATTAAAAGCAGTGATGCAGATAAATGCAAGAGGCGTTCCGTCAGGAACGACGATTTTGGTTTCTGTGGTAAGGCGAAGGTATGGACGAAATCAATTTCATTGTGTTCTTGTCTTTCAAATTCTTGTTTCATACCCACAAATCTAACACTAATATTTGTAACATCTTACAAATCGTTATTTTGTCTCTTGACTTAGTAGTGAAAATATACTATCATATAACTACAGTAAGTTGCAAAGTGATACTAACCCATAAGGACGTGATAATGTGGACTCCGAAAAGGAATTTTTAAGCTCGTACAATAAAAACGAATATGAAAAGCCGTCAGTGGCGGTTGACCTGCTGGTGTTTACCGTAAAGGACGACAGGCTGAAAATAGTTCTGGTAAGGCGAAGCGAGCACCCGTTCAAGGATATGCTTTCCCTCCCCGGCGTTTTCGTGGGTATAAACGAGACCCTTGACGAAGCGGCGGCAAGGGGCGCAAGGGAAGAAGCAGGGCTTGCGGATATTTACTTTGAGCAGCTATACACATGGGGCGATATTGACCGTGACCCTCGAATGAGGATAATCTCGGTTTCGTACCTGTCCCTTACTCCTGCTGAAAAGCTCACCTTATCCGCAGGAAGCCGAACCTCATCAGCAGAGCTTTATGACGTGGAGGAGCTTCTCTCTTCCGATGAAGAGCTTGCTTTCGACCACCGAAGGATCATCGAATACGGCAGGGAGCGGATAAGGAACAAGACAGAATATTCACGCATTGCTTTTGAATTTCTGCCAAAGGAATTTACCCTTCCCCAGCTGCAAAGGGTTTATGAGATACTTCTGGGCAAGCCTCTCTACAAGGCAAACTTCCGCCGCAGGGTGGCTCCCCTTATCGAGGAGACCGAGCGCATGACCTCGGGGGACGCTCACCGCCCCAGCAGGATATACAGAGAAAAACCGGAATGATATTTATAGGAGCGTGACAATATGTACAACATAATCTGCTTCCACAAGCCCGAAGAGCCTAACGGCTTTCTCAGCAACTGGTACATGAGCAGCTTTTCCGATGATGAATACGGAGAATTTTCATCGGCAGAGCAGTACATGATGTACCGCAAGGCGGTGCTTTTCGGCGATGATGAAACTGCCCGACAGGTGATGGTGCTTTCCTCTCCTGCCGAGATAAAGGCGCTGGGCAGGCTTGTTAAGGGCTTTGACCAAAAGCTGTGGGACGAAAACAAATATGAGATAGTTAAGCGTGGGGTACAGCTTAAATTCTCGCAGAATAAGGAGCTTATGGAGCGCCTGCTGAGCTTCGGAGGCTGCGTTTTTGCGGAATGTTCAGTCAGCGACAGGGTGTGGGGGATAGGACTTTCCATGAGCTCTCCCGACCGTTTCAGCGTAAAGAAATGGCGTGGGGAAAATCTTCTCGGCAGGGCGCTTACCGAGATAAGCGGCAACAGCTATCCGATCATATAAAGGCAAGGGGGCAGTATCATGAAATACAGATGCGGAATGTACGGCGGCAGTTTCAATCCTTTGCACATAGGTCATGTGCGGTGCATTATCAGGGCGGCAAATATGTGCGAAAGGCTCATTATCGTAATAAGCAACGGCAGAAAGCGCTGCGAGGCGGATATCCGTGTGCGCTACAGGTGGGTGTATGAGCTTACTCGCCACCTGCCCGATGTGAGGATATTCATTCTTGAGGACGACTGCGGCACAAAGGCTGAATACGGCGAGGCTCAGTGGTTTACGGATGCAGAAAAGGTGAAAGCCTTTGCGGGCGAAAAGATAGATGCGGTCTTCTGCGGCAGCGATTATGACGAAAACAGCTTCTGGAATGTGTGCTATCCCGATGCGGAGCTGGTCATATTCCCCCGTGACGGCATATCCTCCACGGAAATACGAAAGGATATCTACGGTCACTGGGACTGGCTGCCGACAAATGTGCGGTCTTATTACGTCAAAAAAGTCCTGCTTATCGGCAGCGAAAGCACAGGAAAATCCACGCTTACGCAAAATCTTGCCATGCACTTCAATACCAATTTCATGGAAGAGGCAGGGCGTGAGCTGTCTGAGCGGTCGGGTACAGATGAACTGATGATACCCTCGGATTTCCGAGATATACTCCTCACCCACAAGCAGCGTGAGATTGAACTGATAAGATCATCCAACAAGGTGCTTTTCGAGGATACGGACTGCCTTATCACAAAGTTTTTTATAGATTTTCTGGGGGATAAGGAAAATGAGAGAAATTCCGCACTGGCGGAGGCGATATCCCTTTTCAATGAATATGATCTGGTGCTTTTCTGCGAGGCTGACGTTAAGTTTGTGCAGGACGGCGACAGAAGCCCCATAATTGCCGCTGAGCGTGAAAAGTACAGCAATCTTATCAGGGAGATATATGTTTCCCATGGATATTATCCAATATCTCTCAGCGGAAATTATACTGAACGGTATGAAAAGGCGGTAATGCTTGTGGAGGATATGCTCAGGTAAAGATTATAAGGGGGACAATATGATAAAGAAAATAATAAAATATTTCACGCCCTTTCAGTGGGCGGAGGTTCTGGCGGTAACGGGGTTCACGGTGTATTTTGCACTTACGGACGAAATCGGGCTGACATTGTACAATATCCTCAGCGCCTTTGCGGCGATATGCGGCATAAACTGCGTGGTGCTCTGCGCAGCGGGCAAAAAAGCGCAGTATTACTGGGGCTTTGTAAATATTGCGGCATATGTTGCTGTATCGTGGATAAGCAGATTTTACGGCGAGGTGATGCTCAACGCACTGTACTACCTCCCCAGCCAGTTTGTGGGCATATATATGTGGAAGAAGAACATGGAAAAGGACAGTGGCGATACAGTAAAGGGCAGGCGAATGAAGCCACTTCCCGCAGTGCTTCTGCTGATAGGAACGGCTGTGGCTATCGTTCTTTACAAGCTGCTTTTGTCGGCTCTGGGCGGAAGCTCCGCATGGCTCGACAGCGCAAGCACGGTGATATCCATTACCGCAAACCTGCTTATGATAATGCGCTACCGTGAGCAGTGGCTGCTGTGGATAATCGTTGACACGGTAACCGTGCTTATGTGGGCAGGCAAGGGCGACCCTATCATGACCACCATGTGGGCAGTGTACCTTATAAATGCGATATACGGATATATCAACTGGACAAAAATGAGCACGGCAGCGGAGAATACATAAAAAACAGCTGTTCATAAGGCTATGACCTTGTGAACAGCTGTTCGTTTATGTTATATAATTATAATGTGTCAGTGGCACTCAAACCAGCTTCTGCCCATTTCCACATCGGCAGTGAGAGGAATGTCAAGCTTTACAGCATTCCGCATTTCCTCGCCCAGCACCTGCGCCGCACGGGCAGAGTCCTTTTCGGAGGCTTCTATGATAAGCTCATCGTGTATCTGCAAAATAAGGTGAGCGTCCAGCTTTTCGTCTCTCAGCCTGCGGAACACCTTTACCATGGCTATCTTGATGATATCCGCCGCCGCACCCTGCACGGGGGCGTTCATTGCCGCACGCTTGCCGAAGGACTGAATGTTCTTGTTTTTCGCCGCAAGCTCGGGGATATATCTGCGCCTGCCGAATATGGTCTCGGAATAGCCCTTGCTTTCCGCATCGGCAACGGCTTTGTCCATAAATTCCTTTACCTTGGGGAAGTTTGAAAGGTAGCTTTTTATATATCTGTCCGCTTTGGCAACGGAAACGTCGATATCCTTTGCAAGCGAGAATGCGCTTATGCCATATACGATGCCGAAGTTTACCGCCTTTGCCGCACGTCTCATTTCGGGCGTTACCATATCCTCGGGCATTCCGAATACCTGGGCTGCCGTGGAGGTGTGGATATCCTTGCCGCTGATGAATGATTCCTGCATATTTTTGTCGCCGCTGAGATGTGCAAGTATCCTCAGCTCGATCTGGCTGTAGTCCGCATCAATAAGCGTTCTGCCCTTTTCGCTGACGAAGAATTTTCTCATGTTCCGTCCAAGCTCCGTGCGGACGGGGATATTCTGCAAATTTGGTTCCGTGGAGGATATACGGCCCGTTCTGGTCTCGGTCTGCTTGAAAACGGAGTGAATGCGGCCGTCTGCGGAGACTGCCTTTAAAAGCCCCTCAACATATGTGGACTGGAGCTTGGTGTACTGGCGGTACATGATTATCATATCTATAATGGGGTCTTTGTCACGGAGGTTTTCCAGCACGTCCGCATTGGTGGAGTAGCCTGTTTTGGTTTTCTTGCCCGACGGCAGCCCCAGATCTTCAAAAAGCACTGCGCCCAGCTGCTTCGGGGAAGCAATGTTGAACTGCTTGCCTGCACGGAAATATATCTGCTGCTCCAGTCCCTCTATCTCGCCGCAGAGGGTGTTGCCGAACTCCCTTATGCCGTCGGTATCTGCCTTTACGCCGTAAAATTCCATGGAAGCCAGCACCTCGGTGAGGGGCAGCTCCGTTTCGGTGTAAAGCTTTTCCATGCCAAGGTCGGATATTTCTTTGTCAAGACGTGTGCAAAGTCCGCTCAGGGCGGCAATGTCGGCATATTCGCCCAGCTTTTCGTAGGAGGGGCAGCTGTAAAGTGCGCACAGTCCGTTTATGGTGTATTCCGAGGCGGAGGCGTTCAGCAGGTAGCCGGCAATATCGCCGTCGGATACCACATTTTTCAGCTCCGTGCCGTGTTCAAGGCAATATCTGTAGGCAGGCTTTGCACCGAAGGTCTGCTTTTCAAAGCCGCTTGAAAGTAGAGAAAGGATATCCTTTTCGTCCTCAAAGCAGCAAAGCTTTTCGTTGTATGATACATAAAGCTTTGGCTTTTCGCCTGTAACAAAGATGAAAGCAAAGCTGCCGCTTATGTCGTTGACGGACATCTCCGACAGGGTGTATTCTGTCTCGGGAAGCTTTTCTGCTTCTGACGGTGCCTCCGCAGAGGGCTTTATATTCAGCTTTTCCATAAGCTTTGTCATTTCAAGCTCGGTAAGGAGCTGTGAAAGGGCAGCTTCGTCCTTTTCCTTGTAGCTGTAGTCGGCAATGTTTCGGCTTATGGGTGCATCTGTAACAATGGTTGCCAGCCACTTGCTGTCCTTTGCGTCCTGAGCGCCCGCTTCAAGCTTTGCAATGACGGACTTTGTGGCAGTGACCTCGCCCTTGCCCAGCTTTTCATACAGCCCCTCAACGGAGCCGTACTCGGATATGAGCGCCAGTGCGGTCTTTTCGCCTATGCCCTTTACTCCGCTGATGTTATCGGAGCTGTCGCCCATGAGACCTTTCAGGTCGATAAGCTGCTTTGGTTCAAGGCCGTTGTACATCTCGCCGAACTTTTCGGGAGTGCAGCGGATAAGCTCCTTTGTAGTGTGGAGCAGAACGGTCACGTTGTCGGTGATGAGCTGCAGGCTGTCACGGTCGCCCGTAAGGATATATGCACTGTCATTTTCGCCGCAGGAAGCCGCAAGTGTTCCCAGAATATCGTCCGCCTCGAAGCCGGGGCATTCGATAACGCTTATGCCCATATCACGGAGGATATTCTTGATAAGCGGCATCTGCATGGCAAGCTCATCGGGCATACCGTGGCGGTTTGCCTTGTATGCGGCGCTTGCCTTGTGGCGGAACGTAGGCTCTTTCAGGTCGAAAGCCACGGCACAGCAGTCGGGAGAGATATCCCTCGCAGTTTTAAGATAGATGTTCATAAATCCCGTAAGGGCGTTGGTGAACGTGCCTTTTTTGTTGGAAAGCGCCTTTATGCCGTGAAATGCACGGTTCATAATGCTGTTTCCGTCAATAGCCAGCAGCTTCATAGAGTGACCGACCTTTCTTATTTAAAGTATTTGAAATCCTTGGTGAGCATAAGCAGAATGTCAAGGCGGACTTTGTCCCTGAGTTCGGGCTTGACCATATAATAAATGTAGTTTTCCAGAATATTCACATCGGGAACGCTTCTGCCCTCGATCTTGAAATTGCCGTAGCCCATTGGTACATATTTATTGTAAATAGCATCGGGTGAAATATGCAGAGGGGAGTCAACAGTCTGATAAAGCGTCCTCTTCATGCACTGGCATTCAAACGGTTCGGGAATGTAGGGAGTGCCTGTGCGCTTCATCATGTGCTGGGTACAGGCGATCTGGCTCCTGCCGATAGAACGGTAATGGTCGGCTCTGCGCTTGCAGGCAGGGGTGCAGCAGGGATTGATGAGAAGCTCCGCCTTTTCCTTGTGGGGGAGCTTTTCAAGAACATCAAAATTGTTGTTGAAATTATAGTCCAGAACTACGAGGGAGTAGTCCTTTTCCATTTCTGCGGAAAGCTCGTCAAAGTCCTCTATCTGCTTGCAGGTGGAGCTGGTTATGGGCATATCGGGGAACTTGTCCCTGATGTAGTCCTCCAGCATGGGGGAGAACACGATAGCTTCGTTCATGCCGTTGTCCGCAGCCTTTAAAATGGCATTGCACAGCGGGTCGGAGAGGTGCTCCATTTTTATTTCGGGGTTTGTGAGAGTAAAACGGCAGGGAATGCCACGCTTGTTGAACTGGCTGAGTATCTCACGGATAATTCGTGGATCCATGCTGCCCTGGATAAATCTGCCGCCGTTCCAGGTCATATTGGGAAAGCAGCCGTAAACCGAGCCGATCTTTACGCCGTCAACGAAAGCGTCGGGAAATCTTGACATATATTCCGCAAGTGTCAGGTTAAGTCTGAAATGCCTTACAAAATCCGGAAGATGAAATTTTATATCCATATTATAACCACCTTTGAATATTATCGCTCACATACTATTATAACTGAGGTGGGGGTGAATGTCAAGGAGAATA
>NZ_JAOQKB010000005.1:0-62310 GCF_025567215.1 Huintestinicola butyrica | reverse complement strand
TTGATATTATGAGAAAACGCCACAGCGTAAGGAGCTTCCGTTCACTGGAGATAGGCTCTGCCGCAGCTGATATTCTTGACGGATACATTGACGGAATAAATAAGGAGTACGGCGTTTCCCTGAGACTTGTTACGGGCGAACCGAAAGCCTTCGGCGGACTTATCTCAAAGATAGGCACTTTTAAAAATGTACACAGCTATTTTATAGTTGCCGCCCCTAAAGATAAGGAGTTCGAGGCAGGCTACTGCGGCGAGCTTGCCCTGCTTAAAGCTGCGGAGCTTGGCATAAATTCCTGCTGGGTGGGCATGACCTACAGCAAAGGCTTCGTAAGGGCAGAGGGAGCGGATAAGATATTTGCGGTAATTGCCCTTGGATATGGCGATAACAACGGTATCCCACATGACTCAAAGCCTATTGAAAAGCTTTGCTCATGCAGGGGAGAGCCTCAGTGGTTCATGAGAGGCATGGAGGGCGCTATGCTTGCTCCAACCGCCATGAACAGGCAGAAGTTCTTCTTCAGGTGGGACGGCAGGCAGGTGACGGCACAGGCAGGCGCAGGTGTGGGAACTGTCCTTGACCTTGGCATTGCCGTGTGCCATTTTGAGCTTGCCTCGGGTCATAAGGTCGTAAGGGCATAAGCTGATTGTATTATTTGTATAATACAGCTAATATATCCCCCGAGCCAATGAAGACGATTGTTAAAAATTACGATTGACATATTTATCTGTGTGTTGTATTATTGTATTATATCAGTAATACAAGGGGAGATAAGATGCACTGGAGCTTTTCGCCTGATATTCCTATTTATATTCAGATAATCGAACAGCTGGAGCAGATGATAGTATCGGGTATGCTGTCCCCCGGGGACAGACTGCTTTCCGTCCGTGAATTTGCGGCAGAGGCGGGGGTAAATCCCAACACCATGCAGAAGGCTCTTACGGAGCTTGAAAAAAAGGGCGTGGTATCTTCCCAGCGTACACTGGGAAGATTTGTCACCGATGACCCAATGAAGCTCAGCGAGCTTCGTGAAGAGATGGCACAAAAGGAGATAACAAGCTTTCTCGGCGCTATGAAGCGCCTTGGATATACCCGTTCGGAGGTGGTTGCGCTTCTGAACGAAAATAAAGACGCCGCCCTGCGGCAAACAGAAAAAGGAGCAGATTTATGAGCAAAACAAACGCAGCGGGCAGGAAAGGCCCCAAGGTAAAGGTCATCATTCTTCTGATAGTGCTTGCTATCGTCATTGGCTTTGTGGCTATGATGATATACAGCGCATCTATGATGTCGGGAATGACCATGGCTGAGGTGACAGAGCTTCAGAAAAAGAATATCGAAAACACTATTTCGGTAAGCGGCATCGTTGAGAGCCGCACCTTTGAAAAGGTCAGCGCAAACCTCCAGTACAATGTTGAAACTGTCAATGTTGAGGTGGGAGACAAGGTAAAGAAGGGCGATATCCTCGCTACCCTTAATTCCGACGATCTCCAGAACCAGATAATCCAGCAGCAGGCTTCCATCGACAGCAGCAACATCAACACGGAATATTCCCTCACTACTGCCGAGAAGAACTATAACGAAGCTCTCCGGCAGATAAATGACGGTACATATCCCGAAATAAGAAACGCCAAGATGAACCTTGACAGCGCAGAGGACGCACTGAAAAAGGCTCAGGATAAGTATGACGAGCAGCTTGCGGTATCGGGTACCGACCGTGACAGTCAGCTCACCTCCGCAAAAAACAGCGTTGCTTCCGCAAAGGCAGAGCTTGACTATGCTTATGATGATTACACAGAAGCAAAGTCTGACGTTGAAAACGAGGACTACAGCGACATCAAGAACCTTAAAGACGCATATGACGACGCAAAGAAAGAATATGACAGCCGCTACAGCACCGACAAGAACGACGAGCTTACAAAGGCAAGAGAAGCTTACCAGACAGCATATGAAAATTACTCTTATCTTTCCACCATGCTCCAGTTCGAGTCAGGCTCCGTTACACAGAATGACGTTGCCCAGGCTCAGCAGGTATTGAACGAGGCTCAGACAAAGCTTTCCGAGCTTGAAGCAAAGTACAACGTAAAGACCACCGAAAAGACATATGAGAGCGCACTTGAAGCATACACCAAGGCAAAGGCAGACATTGATTCCTCCAACTCAGTAAAGCTCAAAAATGCCGAGCGTGCATATGAGCGTGCAAAGACCTCCTACGAGACTGCAAAGAGCAATCTTGCTTCCGTAGAGGACGGCAACGACACTTCCCTCAAGAGCTACAAGGACGCAGTTGACTCCGCACAGCAGGCTGTTGAAGACGCAAAGGAAAGCTACTCCATCGCACAGAAAAATGCCGAGTCCTCCCTTGCTTCTCTCAAAGCAGCAGCCGACAGGGAAAAGGTGCTTTCCGAAAATGATGTTAACCTTATCAATCTTGAAATTCTCAAGGATAAGCTGGCTGACTGCGTTATCACAGCTCCCTGCGACGGAACCATAACCGAGGTAAATGCAGTATCCGGTTCTGCGGCAGCAGGCGTGCTTTTCATCATCGAGGATCTTGACGACCTTAAAATGACAGCTTCCGTAAAGGAATATTCCATCAGCGAGATGAAAACAGGACTTGACGTAAAGGTAACTATCCCCTCACTCAACAACAAGGAATTTGACGGAACAGTCACAAAAATAGCCCCCACAGGCAACAAGGGCGTTGACGGCAAGAGCGACGGAACATCTTCCTTCGGCGTTGAGATAGCGATCCACGACACCAAGGATTCGGGTGTGCTTATCGGCATGACAAGCAAATGCACCGCAGTTACGGGCAGCGCCGAGAATGTTTATGCGGTAGGCTACGACAGCCTTATCGAGGACGCTGACGGCAACTGCTACATATATGCCGCAGATATGGTGGACGCTACCACTGCAACAGCAAGAAAGATACCCGTTACCACAGGCTTTGAGAGCGATGCGGAGATAGAGATAATCTCCGATGAGCTGACAGACGGCATGACTATCATCACCAACGCAGGCGACGTTACCGACGGCGGCGTTGTTATCATTGCAAGCGCACTGGGCGACGCTGTTCAGAGCGCTGCGGCAGCACAGTAAGGGGTGTTCGCAATGAAAAAAATAACCCCTGCGACCTACGGCTATGCGCCTCCCCCAAAGGAAGCCTCCGAGTACGTTATCTGTGCAAAGGATATCGTAAAGAGCTTCTATGTGGGAACGCCGAATGAGCTGGAGATACTTCACGGAATGACATTCAACGTCCCCAAGGGCGAGTTCGTTTCAATAGTTGGACAGTCGGGTTCGGGCAAGTCCACGCTGATGAACATTATCGGCGCACTTGACCGCCCCACCTCGGGACAGTATTATCTTGACGGAACAGACGTTTCAAAAGCCAGCGATAAGGAGCTTTCGGCGATAAGAAACAAGCAGATAGGCTTCGTTTTCCAGACCTTTAACCTTATCGCAAGAACATCGGCACTGAAAAACATCGAGCTGCCAATGCTTTATGCGGGAGTTCCCGCAAAGCAGCGCAAGGAAAGGGCAGAGGAGCTGCTTGAAATAGTCGAGATGACCGACCGTGCCAAGCATATGCCCAACGAGCTTTCAGGCGGTCAGAAGCAGCGTATCGCCATTGCGAGAGCCATGGCAAACGACCCTGCCATTATCCTTGCCGATGAGCCTACAGGTGCGCTGGACAGCAAAACAGGCCGCCTTGTAATGGACCTTTTCCACAAGCTTCACAAGGAGCAGGGAAAGACCATAGTGCTCATCACCCACAACAACGAGCTGGCAGCCGAGACGGACAGAATAATCACCATCTCTGACGGAAACATCATCGGCGACACGGGCGATATTGCAGAATACAAGCCCGTTCATTCCGAGCAGACCCCAAATGAGCAGACAACAGAAAAGGAGGCAGGGGAATAATGGGCTTCTGGGAAAACATTGCCCTTGCCTTTGCAGGGCTTAAATCAAACAAGATGAGGTCATTCCTCACAATGCTCGGCATCATCATCGGCATAAGCTCGGTAATTGCCATAAGCACCCTTGGAAGCATAATGGAAGCCAGCGTTATGGATATCTTCAACTCCCAGGGCGGCTCCAATCTGGTAGGCTTCCAGCTGACCATGAAGCAGGACGCAGCCCGTGACTATATCATGAATGAGGATTTCATCACCGGTGACATGGTAAAAAGCGTGCAGGAAAAGTTCGGCGACGAGATCGACGCTATAATACTCAGCGCAGGCAGTTCAAGCGGAAAGCTCACACTCCACCGCAAGGATTATGACATCAACCTTTACGGCGTAAACTCGGGATATGTAAAGTCCAGCATGACAAAGGTCATCGCAGGCAGATATATTACCGAAAAGGACTGCGACCAGATGCGAAGCACCTGCGTTATCTCCGACAAGCAGGCACAGAAGATGTTCGGCTCCGTAAGAGGTGCTATAGGAAAAAGCGTTTCCGTTACGGTGAACGGTCAGATAATGGATCTTACAGTGGTTGGTGTTTATGAATATCAGCTTTCCAGTATGATGTCCGCCATGGTAAATATGTCGGGCGAGGACTGGAACGGCGAGATTTATATGCCCTACACCACATATAACCGCAATCTGGACTATGATGAGGACACATTCTATTACTTCAATCTCAACACAAAAACAGGCGTTGATGCAAAGACATTCTGCGACAAGGTGCAGAGCTTTATCAACAACACCTATTACCGTGACAATGATTCCATAGAGGTAATGTACCAGACGGCAGAGTCACAGATGGCAATGATAGATCAGGTGCTGGGAACACTTCAGGTGGCGATATCGGTTATCGCAGGCATATCTCTTCTCGTAGGCGGCATCGGCGTAATGAACATCATGCTGGTATCCGTAACGGAGAGAACCCGTGAAATAGGCGTAAGAAAGGCTATGGGCGCACCCAATTCCGCTATAAGAATGCAGTTCATAGTCGAGTCGATCATAATCTGCCTTATCGGCGGAGCAATAGGCATACTGCTCGGCATAGGTCTTGGAAACATAGCGGGAGCTATTGTCGGCACCATGGCACCACCTTCATTGGGTTCAATAGTGCTTGCGGTGGGCTTCTCCATGGGAATAGGCATATTTTTCGGCTATTACCCCGCAAACCGTGCAGCAAAGCTGGACCCTATAGAGGCTCTCAGATACGAATGATAACAAGGGCTGCTGCAACTGTGCGGCAGCCCATTCTAGTCTGTCGAAAAAGTATAAATTTGACTGATTTCACCAATAATAAAATGACATTTTACATAGTTCTAATTGGTTTATTTGAATTGTTAAATATAATTTTGTATAAAGTCGTTAAAGAGCATGCAAAGGAGACACCTAAGGAGAGAATATGTGTCGTTCCGACACGGAGGAAACCAAAATCCAACAAAAGCGGGCATTCCCCCGTGCCGCTTGTCGGCACATATTGCCGCTTGTCGGCACATATTGCCGCTTGTCGGCACATATTCTCTCCTACGGTTTCTCCGTGCCTTTGCAAAAAGGCAAGCACTCATCTCTTCCCTACCCTCTCACCCCCACCGAGCCCGCTTTTACTGTTTGACTTTAACTTGCGTTTTGACTTCTACAGTCGGTTTTGTTCAACCTCTTTCACCGCCGTGCATTTCATTTGCGGTTTGGCGTTAAAATAGCGGGTGCATTCGTTTTGGACATTTAATTGTCTATCATAATTTAATAGTGCCATTGGAAAATGTTTTTTTGTGAAATTTTTACTTTATTGACAGTTTGAATGGGCTGCACAGTTGCAGCCCATTTCTCTTTGTGCAAATAAAAGTTACCGAGCCGCAGATGAATTGTTCCGAAAAAGCATACTCACGGGCGGAAACAGGCACAGCCTGCTGTTAATAATAATTTTACAAATATCCGGCGGATAACTCCTGCCTGCGTGCTTGACAAAACAGGGGGAGAGTGGTATAATATCATTTGTTATCCTCGTCTGTATATAGAAGTGCAGGCGTAATCCAAGAGGAGGTGCTTATAAATGGCAAAGATCAACGAAACCTATGAAGCAATGGTAGTTTTCAGCCTGAAGCAGGGTGAGGACGGCATTAAGGCTCTTACTGAGAAGTTCAAGGGTATGATGGCAGAGGCAGGTACTGTTGAGTCTGTTGACGAGTGGGGCAAGAGAAAGCTTGCTTACGAGATCGACGATCAGACCGAGGGATACTACGTTCTCTACACATTCACATCTGCTCCCGATTTCCCCGCAGAGCTTGACCGTGTACTCAAGATCACCGAGGGCGTTATGCGTTCACTGATTACTGTTAAGTAATCCGATTTTGAAAGCAAATCTGAAGGAGGCTGAATTGTTATGCTGGGTGCGTGTTCTATAAATAAGGTGATCCTTATGGGCAGACTTACCTCTGACCCCGAGCTTCGCCAGACCCCGAACGGCGTTTCCACCTGCCAGTTTACCGTTGCGGTAACACGTGGATATACAAGTCAGAATGGCGAAAGACAGTCTGATTTCATCAACGTTGTGGCATGGAGACAGACTGCGGAATTTGTGTGCCGTTATTTCAATAAGGGCAGACTTATACTTGTCGAGGGCGAGCTTAGAACCAGAACCTATGATGACAAGCGTTACCCCGATGTACGTCACTATGTTACCGAAGTTTTTGCAGACAATGTTTCATTCGGTGAAACAAAGGGTTCCGCAGGCGGAGGATATCAGCAGGGCGGCTACAGCGGCGGTCAGTCTCAGAACAACAATTACGGCAGCCAGGGCGGATATCAGCAGCAAGCTCCCCAGCAGCCTGCATATCAGCAGTCTGCACCTGCACCCGCAGTTTCGGTGGGAGACCTGAGCGACTTTGAAGAAGTCATCAGCGACAGCGATCTTCCGTTCTGATTGCAGAAAACGACCAATTTCTGAATAAGGAGGTTTCATTCATGGAAAAGGATAGAGAAAGAGCTCCCAGAGGCGCAAAGAGAACCCGCAAGAAGGTTTGCCAGTTCTGCGCTGACAGAGTGGAGAAGATAGATTACAAGGATACTGCTAAGCTCAGAAAGTGCATGACCGAGCGTTCCAAGATTCTTCCCAGAAGAGTTACCGGTACCTGCGCATACCACCAGAGAGAACTTACAGTTGCTATCAAGAGAGCAAGACACATCGCTCTTCTTCCTTACGTTTCCGACTGATTTTTTTCATAAGCAGTCCATGCCGTTCCTGAAAAGGGGCGGCATTTTTATTTTTTTGCGTAAATAACATTATACTAAGAACCAATTAAAAACTATACAAAAAATCGAGCTTAATCTTGCGTATATGGATTATGCGATGATTTTTTGTCTATAGTTTTATTGGTGATTAGTATTATTTGCCTCTTGACAAACATGGAAATATATGCTATTA
This sequence comes from Huintestinicola butyrica, assembly GCF_025567215.1. Classification (NCBI taxonomy): domain Bacteria; kingdom Bacillati; phylum Bacillota; class Clostridia; order Eubacteriales; family Oscillospiraceae; genus Huintestinicola; species Huintestinicola butyrica. Next base: position 54,924 of record NZ_JAOQKB010000005.1, on the reverse strand, counting down.
TGATGATATCAAAATGATATCATCTGACAAAAGCAAAATAACAAGGAGGCACTTTTATGAAAGAGAAAAAAGAGATAATAAGTACAGTTGAGGAAAAGGAGCTGAATGCTCCCAACGGGCTTGCTGTGGGCATTCTTTCCGTGCTGGTGTATGTTGCTGCCGCTGTGGGAGTTATCCCTGCGGCTATGGCACTGGATAACGGCAGCACAGCTTTCGGCGCACCTCTTATGGTGATGTGCGTATTGTGGCTGTGCGTCGGTTGGATACCTTTTATGGGCGTAAAGGTAATACGTCCCAACGAGTCGCTTGTCCTCACACTCTTCGGAAAATATACGGGTACACTTAAAAAGGAGGGCATATTCTTCGTAAATCCATTTAGCATTGCCGTCAACCCTGCATCTGCCCAGAAGATCGCTTCCGGCAAAAATCCTCAGGAAGCGACTGCGCCTGTGGGCAAAAAGCTGTCCCTCAAGGCAATGACCCTTGACAACAAAAAGCAGAAAATAAACGACCGTGACGGCAATCCCATTGAGATAAGCATTGTTGTTATCTGGAAGATAGCAAACACCGCAAAGGCTGTTTTCAATGTGGACAACTACGAGGAATATGTTTCAATTCAGTCAGATTCCGCTCTCCGTGATGTGGCAGGGGCGTATCCTTACGACGGCGACGGGGAAAATGTCAAGTCCCTGAGAGGTTCTTCTGCCGAGATCGCAGGACATCTGCGTGATATGCTGCAGTCCAGGGTAGATGATGCGGGAATTGAGGTAATTGAAGCCCGCATAACCCACCTTGCCTATGCTCCCGAAATAGCTGCGGCTATGCTCCAGAGACAGCAGGCGGCTGCCATTATCGAAGCTCGCCAGAAGATAGTTGACGGCGCTGTGGGCATGGTGGAAATGGCTCTCGAAAGGCTTTCTGAAAACCATGTCTGCGAGCTTGACGAGGAACGCAAGGCACAGATGGTGTCAAATCTGCTGGTTGTACTCTGCGGCAACAAGGACGCTCAGCCTATAGTAAACAGCGGTTCGATATATTGATAAAAAGGAAAATTCATATGGATATTATATACGAAAAAGCAGTTCCCACCGACCTTGATGAGCTTTGCTCGGTGATAAAAAGAGCGGTGGAGAAAATGGATTCCATGGGCATATTCCAGTGGGACGAGGTATATCCCGACCGTGCCACTTTGCAGGATGATATTGAAAAGGGTCAGATGTATGTGGGCAGGGCAGGCGGCAGGATCGCTGTTATGTTCGTACTGAATATGCAGTATGACGAGTCCTATAACCATGCTGCGTGGAAAGCCCCCGATGTGCCCTACAGAGTGCTCCACAGATTTTGCGTTGACCCTGATTTTCAGGGCTGCGGAGTGGGCGGCAAAGCTCTTGACCACATCGAAAAGCTTCTTTCAGAGCAGGGGATTCATGCTGTTCGAATAGATGCTTTCAGCAAAAATCCCTATGCTTTGAAAATGTATGAAAAGCACGGCTATACCGTTGCTGGCACAGTCGATTTCCGCATGGGGCTTTTCATGCTTATGGAAAAGTATTTTTGACGGCTTACGGAAATGCTTGGCAGCATAATAACAACTGTAATGTATAAAGAAAAATAAGTTATGAGGTGAAGTGAATGGCTGAAAATGAAAATACCAAGGTGAAAAAGCAGGTGCCGCTCAGGCTGTCCGCTTCCCTTTATGATGAGCTGGCAAGGTGGGCGGAGGACGATTTCCGTTCCATCAACGGACAGATAGAATATCTGCTGACGGAATGCGTCAACAAGCGCAGAAAATCCAAGTCGAAGCTTGTCTTTCAGATGACTGCCGAGGAGCTGGCAAATTCGGGCTTTGAGATAGACCTCCCCGACGGCTCAAAGAAGCGCTACCGCAATTTCCGTGAGTTTCTGTGCGAGCTGGACGAAGAAAACGGCAGCGGAAAGGGTGATGGTGATGTTTGAGATAATTTTCAGCGTGGTATTGTCTGTTTTTCTGCCTGTGGTCATGATATCCTGCGGATATTGGTTCGTCACAAATCCGCCCGATAATATAAACGGAATAGTGGGCTACAGGTCAAAAAGATCAATGATAAACGGCAGCACATGGGCATATGCCCACAAGGTCAGCGGGATACACTGGCTTATCTGCGGAGCGATAGGACTTTTGTGCCCCATTGCCCTGGCAGTTCTTGGATTTACGGGAACTATCTATGGCAACGGCTGCCTTTATGGACTGCTTGCCGCAGAAGCCTTTCAGCAGATATTGCTGCTGTCCGTTATGCCTGTTACCGAGCATAAGCTCAAAAACAAATTCAATGAGGACGGCACACTCAGGTAAATTAGAATATCATTAAAAAGTGCGAAACATTATTGAAATAAAATCGGGCCTATGCTATAATGACAAAAAGACATTCATGTTAAACATGAGAAAGGAAGAACAATATGGGTGAGATACTCAGGGTTGAAAACCTGACAAAGGAGTATAAAAAAGGCGTTGTTGCCGTAAACAGCGTGAACTTCTCCGTAAATGAGGGGGAGATATTTGCGCTTATCGGTCCCAACGGCGCAGGAAAAACATCTACCATACGAATGATATCCACGCTTATCACTCCCACCAGCGGAGATGCGTTTGTGGACGGTCACAGCATTATCAAGGAGCCTGACAAGGTGCGCCAGGCAATAACCTACCTCCCTGATGAGGCAGGCGCTTACAAGACCATGACAGGCATGGACTATCTTTACTTTATGGCAGGGCTTTTTTCCTCCGACAAGGACGAGATAGATACTTTTGTTAACCGTGGCGTAAATATGTGCGGTCTGGGCGACAGGCTGGAAGAGAAGATAGGCGGCTATTCAAGAGGTATGATTAGAAAGCTGCTGCTCTCCCGTGCGGTAATGACACGCCCCCGCCTTGCCATACTGGACGAGGCTACCTCGGGACTGGACGTTATAAACGCCCTTGATATCAGAAAAACTATAAGAAAGCTTTCCGCAGAGGACGGCATGAGCTTCCTGCTCTCCTCCCACAATATGCTGGAGATAGAATATGTCTCCGACAGAGTGGGCATAATGGCGCACGGCAAAATAATGGCTGTGGGAACTATCGACGAGCTGAAGCAGCGCTATGAAGCGGCTAACCTTGAAGAGGTATTTGAAAGGGTGGTGACTTCTGATGAAGTTAGGTAACCTTCTTAAAAAAGAGCTGAGAGAACTGCTCACCAAGCAGGCGATATTTGCCATGATATTCACCTGCGTGCTGCTTATCTGCCTGGGTCAGTTCATGGGCGGCGTTATGGACGATGCCATCAACAATTCCCAGGTAAATATCGCCGATCTGGACGGCTCCCGGTTCACGGCGGATATGATAACGGCTCTGCCCGATTACGGCGCAGACCCCGAGGTGGTAACACTTCAGTCCGATGATTATTTCAGCGAGCTTAAAAGGCTGGGACTGGATAATCTTGTGATTATCCCCGCAGGCTTCGGCGAGACCGTTATGAACGGCGGTCAGGCATCGGTAAACTGCGTGAGCCTTATTGACAAGGGCGGTCTGGCATCTTCCATGAAGAGCATTTCCGCAGCAAGCCTTACATCGTCCATCAGTGCATATACCTCAAAGTATATCGAGACGGAGAAAATGGGGCTTACCGATGAGCAGATGCAGCTTATAAGCGAGCCTGTGCTGGCGGTTTCCTACACCGCAGCCAACGGAAAGACTGTTGAAGTCTCCTCCGAGGCACTGAGCGCAATGCTTATGAACCAGTCAATGATAGCTCCCTTTGCGGTGTTCTTCCTCGTCCTCATGGCTTCCCAGATGATAATGACAGCCATTTCCACCGAGAAGATAGACAAGACCCTTGAAACACTGCTTTCCGCACCCGTTTCAAGATTTACAGTGCTTATGGCAAAAATGATAGCTGCACTTATAGTGGCTCTCCTCAATGCGGCATCAATGGTCGTGGGCTTTGCGTTCTATATGAACGGCATGATGGGCAGTGCGGTGAACGAGATATCCTCCGATGCAAGCGGCAGTATCTCCATGGGCGACGCAATGAAAACTCTTGGACTTACCCTTTCGGGCGGTCAGATGGCGATTTTTGCAGTTCAGCTGTTCCTTACCATTGCCATAGGTCTTTCCGTGTCCCTTATCCTCGGAGCAATGGCCACCGATACCAAGTCCGTCCAGACACTGGTGCTTCCCATTATGATGATAACCATGATACCTTTCTTTGTCACCATGTTTGCGGACGTAAATTCCCTTTCTCCCATTCCCAGGATAATTCTTTACATCATTCCCTTTACCCACACTTATACGGCTATGAACAATATGCTGTTCGGTCATATGGGACTTGTCTGGGTCGGACTTATATATCAGCTGGTGTTCTTTGCGGTATGTATGTATCTGGCGGTGAAGATATTCACCACAGACCTGCTCTTTACAATGAGCCTGCCCGTAAAGTCAGCGGCAAAGGCTCCCAAAAAGAAATGATATTTTGAAAGGATAGCTTTATGAAAAAAAGAGCGGTGGAGGCAGTGCTGATACTGGCGGCGCTTATCGGAGTGTTTGTGCTGGTGAATTTGCTCCAGTCAGGCATCAGCGGTGCTGTCAGGCAGATAGACGGACAATACTACAGCATAAGCGAGCGTGAGCTTTCACTCACACTTATGACGACCGACGGAACAGACAGCCTCAGCGACTTCACACGCCTTAAAAAGCTTAAAGTTACTCCCTATAAGGCACAGGTCAAGGACGCTATAAGAACGGATATCGACGCAGGTGTTTCCGACGCACTTAAACAGGAAGCGGAAAATGTTTACAGCGACTGCACCGATCTGGAGGATATCTCCTTTGTGAGCCTTGCCCCTGCTTTGCAGAAGCTGGACGTTTCCCTCTGTGCCGTAAGCGACATTTCCTGCCTTGAAAATATGAGCCTTACGGAGCTTAATATCTCCCACACAAAGGTCTCCGACCTGACCCCGCTGACCGATATGGACAGCATACAGGTGTTGTATATCGAGGATATCCCTGCGGAGGATTTTTCGCCTCTCCTTGAGATGAAAGGGCTTAAAAAGGTCACTGGGGACAAAAAGCTTGAAGCAGTGGCTGATGCGCTGAGAGATAAGGGCGTGGAGGTCATAATAACAGAATGAATATAAGCAGTCCGTGAAATATCGGGCTGCTTTTTGTTATAAAAGGAATAAACAAGAATATAGGAAAATCCGTGCTATTTAGTACAAGGCAAAAAGTTTAGACCACCTTGTCGTCCTTGCCACAGTGGGGCAAGGCAATTAAAACAATATCCGACTGACTAAAATATGTCGGCAATATAAGCAATCTCCACCGCAGAGCTAAACAAAACGAACAGCAGATACTCGATATGTAAACGCCAGACCGCAAATGAGCGGGGCGGCGGTGAAAGGTACGAAACAATATTTAATATAGTAGACAAACAAAAAATTAAGCCAAACTGTAAAAGCGGGCTTAGTGGGGGTGAGAGGGTAGGGAAAAGGAGTGCAGAGGAGAAACCGTAGGAGAGAGGGGGGAATGCCCGCTTTTGTTGGGTTTGGGTTTCCTCCCTCTCTCCTTAGGTGTCTCCTTTGCATGGTACGGACATATTAAATTGAAACTGTAGTTTGACCGTACCTGCGCCTTACGGAGGAAACCAAAATCGCCATTCCTAACGGAATGTCTCTTGGTTTCAAGCCGCCTGCATGAAATAGTTTTTGGTTTGTTTGAGATAAAACTTACATTTTGCTAGCTTTTGAACTCAAAGTGCAGGCGGCTTTGGGGATTTGGGGGTCAGTCGGCTAACAGGTTAATCACATTAACCGCTTGCAAAGATTTCGCAGGTAAACGTAGTTTACCACTGCGGCAACAGCGACCAGATGGCTCTGCCCTCAGTGGACTTCCTAAACCCTTTACCTTGACCTTATTTGTGTGGATTTTTTTATTTGCTTTCACTGCCTTGCGGTCGCAAAAAAAGTTTGAAAAACAGTGGAAAAATATTTTCCTGTGTGTTATAATAAAAAAGTACAATCTTTTTTATATCGGAGTTGATTACGTGGCGATAAAACGAGAAAGAAAAATCATCGGAAGCGCCGACAGAGGCATTGCCCTTACCGTGCTTACCGACAGCAAATTCAAAACCGACAGCTATATCATTCATTTCATAACAAGGCTCACCGAGGAGAACGCCTCTGCCAATGCGGCAATAGCCTTTATGCTTGAGGATACCTGCGCAAAGTATCCTACCATAACCGCTTTTAACACAAGACTTGCCGAGCTTTACGGTGCCAGCGTAAGAGGCGGTATCAGCCGCTTTGCCGACAGCCAGACTATTACCATGTCCGCCAGCTGCATAGGAGACAGATTTGCGCTGGAGGGTGAGGATATATCCGCCTCAGTGCTTGAACTGCTCTGCAGCTGTGTTTTCGACCCCGTATCCGAAAACGGCGCATTCCCCGAAAAGCAGTTTGCCCTGAAAAAGCAGGAGCTTATTGACGATATTGACGCTGATATCAACGACAAACGCTCATATGCCCTTAAAAAGGCTGGCAAAGTGATATACGAGAACGAGCCTGCGGGCATACCTGTCAAGGGCGAGCGCTCCGATGCTGAGGCTCTTACATCAGAGCAGGTTTGGAAAGCATACAAGGAGCTGCTCCGTACTGCAAGGATCGAGATTTTCTTTGTGGGCAGGGAGCTTCCCGAAAAGTGTGAAAAGCTCATAAACGACAGATTTTCCGCCATGGACAGGGGAACGGTATATTCCCCCTCTGAAAAGCTTTCACCCTTAAAGCCCGAGGTAAGATATGAGACCGAGCGCCTTGATGTGCTCCAGAGCAAGATGGTCATGGCGTACAAGACAAGCATAAAAAGCCCTGCCGTCCGCAGAGTATTCACCGCACTTTTCGGCGGACTGCCCGTATCCATGCTTTTCATGAACGTAAGAGAAAAGCTGAGCCTTTGCTATTACTGCGCCGCAAGCTTTGCGGAGAAATCGGGTGTTATGTTCGTTGACAGCGGCGTTGAGAGCGAGAACATCGAGCCTGCACGCAAGGAAATAGAAAATCAGCTGGCGCTTACCGCCAAGGGTGAGTTCTCCGACGAACTGCTTGAGCAGGCAAAGCTTGCCATGGTGTGCGCCCTCAAGGGAGCAGACGATTCCCCACGCAACATTGCGGACTGGTATTTCAGCGACTGCACCAAGAGCGAGGAGGATATTCTTTCTCCCGAAAAGCTTTCGGAGCTTATTGAAAAGGTAACAAAGAAGCAGGTAATGGAATTTGCCGCTTCCCTTAAACTTGATACTGTTTACGTGCTTACGGGAAAGGAAAACTGATATGACTATTGTCGAAAAGATCAGAACAGGAAAGACATATCTGGGCATTGAGCTTGGTTCCACAAGAATAAAGGCGTGCCTTATCGACGACGAGATGAAGCCCATAGCTTCGGGCGCTCACGAGTGGAAGAACCGCTTTGAAAACGGCTACTGGACATATTCCCTTGATGATATCCATAACGGCATCCGCTCCTGCTATGCTTCGCTCCTGGCGGACGTAAAGGAGAAATACGGCGTTTGCCCCGAGACCTACGGCGCAATGGGCGTTTCCGCCATGATGCACGGTATCATGGCATTTGATGAAAACGGAACTCTTCTCACTCCTTTCAGGACATGGCGAAACACCACCTCCGAAAAGGCTGCGGCAGAGCTTACCGAGCTGCTTGATTTCAACATTCCCCAGCGCTGGAGCTGTGCACATTTCTATCAGTCGGTGCTCGACAAAGAGGAATATGTTCCCAAAACCAAGAAAGTAACGACCCTTGCAGGCTATATCCATTTCATGCTCAGCGGAGAAAATGCCGTTGGCATAGGCGAGGCTTCGGGAATTTTCCCCGTTGATATGACAAGCTATGACAAGAACAAGATGAAAAAATATGCCGATAAAATAGCTTCCCATGGCTATGATAATGATATATACAGCCTTTTCCCTGCCGTTAAGAGCGCAGGTGAAAAGGGGGCATATCTTACTGAAGAGGGCGCAAGGTTCCTTGATCCCACAGGAAGCCTTAAAGCAGGCGTTCCTCTCTGCCCTCCCGAGGGAGACGCAGGCACGGGAATGGTTGCCACAAACTCCGTAAGAGCAGGCACAGGAAATATCTCCGCAGGTACTTCCGTATTTTCCATGCTGGTGCTCAGCGAGCCTCTTGCCGCTGTTCACAGGGAGATAGACATGGTAACTACCCCCGACGGATATCCCGTTGCCATGGTACACTGCAACAGCTGCTGCACCGAGCTTGACGCATGGGTGAATATGTTCGGCGAATTCGGCGCACTTATGGGCTGTGATATCGACAAGTCGGAGCTTTACGAAAAGCTTTACCGCAATGCCATGAACGCTGCCCCGGACTGCGGCGGAGCGGTGGCATACGGCTTTATGTCAGGCGAGCCTGCCGCAAATGTTGAAAAGGGCTATCCCGCATATTTCCGCTCGCCCGAGCACGCTCCCACACTGGGCGAATTTTTCAGAGCGCAGCTTTATTCATCTGTTGGTGCGCTTAAAATGGGTATGGATATCCTGTTTGATACCGAGAAAGTATCTGCACAGCTGTTCACCTGCCATGGCGGACTTTTCAAGGTAAAGAACGCCGCCGCACAGATAATTGCCGATGCTCTTGATACCCCTGCGGCTGTTATGACCACAGCAGGCGAGGGCGGCGCATGGGGCATTGCTCTCCTTGCGGCTTATATGATGACAGGCAACGGCAAAAAGCTTGCCGACTGGCTTGACAGCACAGTTTTCGGCGATATGGAAAAGACAGTCTCCTACCCTGAGGAAAAGGGCAGAGAGGGATATGAAAAGTACATAGCCGCTTTCAGAAAAGGCCTTGCAATGTACGGAAAGGAATGATAATATGCTGGAAAATCTCAAAAAAGAAGTTCTTGAAGCAAATCTTCTGCTTCCCAAATATAATCTTGTAACATTCACATGGGGCAATGCCTCCGCCGTTGACAGAGAGAGCGGAATGGTGGTAATAAAGCCCTCAGGCGTTTCCTATGAGGGAATGACTGCCGATGATATGGTAGTTGTGGAGCTTGCCACAGGCAAGGTTGCCGAGGGCAAGTACAAGCCCTCCAGCGATACACCCACACATCTTGAGCTTTACAGACGCTTTGAAAATATGGGAGGCATCGTCCACACCCACAGCAGATGGGCAGCGGCATTCGCACAGGCAGGCTGCGGCATCATACCCATGGGCACAACTCAGGGCGACTATTTCTACGGCGAGATACCCTGCACAAGGGACATGACCCCCGAAGAGATAGGCGGCGAATACGAAAAGGAAACAGGCGTTGTTATTGCAGAGGCATTTGAGGGCATCGACCCCATGACCATTCCTGCGGTGCTGGTAAAGAACCACGGTCCCTTTACATGGGGCAAGGACGCTATGGAAGCTGTTCACAACGCTGTTGTGCTGGAAGAGGTGGCATTTATGAACTATCACGCCGCTTCCATAAATCCCTCTGCGGGAGCAATGCCCCGGGCTCTGCTTGACAGGCATTACCTGAGAAAGCACGGTAAGAATGCCTACTACGGTCAGAACTGAGGAGAAAAGTCATGACAAGAGAGATCATTTCCAATGACCGCACAGGCGAAAAATACACACGGATAAAGCACGACAGCGGTCTTGAGATACTTATCTGGAAGACCGAGGGCTACAGCATAAAGCACGCCCTTTTCGGCACACGCTACGGCTCGGTGAACACCACCTTCAAGACCCGTGACGATGCTGATTTTGTCACCGTGCCCAACGGCATTGCCCATTATCTGGAGCACAAGCTTTTCGAGAACGAGGACTGCGGCGTGTTCGAGCTTTACGCAAAGACAGGTGCATTCGGCAACGCATACACTTCATTCGACAGGACCTGCTATCTTTTCTCCTGCACCGAGAACTTTATCCCCTCCCTGAAAATACTGCTGGATTTTGTCCAGAAGCCCTATTTCACCGAGGAGACCGTCCGCAAGGAGCAGGGCATCATCGGTCAGGAAATAAGAATGTACGAGGACGACCCCAACTGGCGTGTGTTCTTTAATATGTTGGGCGGCATCTATCACGAAAATCCCGTTAAGATAGACATTGCAGGTACAAAGGAGAGCATTGCCCAGATCAATGCCGACCTGCTTTACCGCTGCTATTACACTTTCTACAATCTCCACAACATGGTGCTTGCCATTGCAGGAGACGTTGACGAGGACGAGATAATGAAGCTCTGCGACGAGATGCTTATCCCCTCCGATAACAAGGAGCTTATGACCATAGTTCCCGAGGAGCCTGTTACCGTGGCTTCAAAGTACGTGGAGCAGAAGCTTGAAGTGGCAGTGCCCATGTTCAACATCGGCTACAAGTCCGAGCCTGTGAGCAATGGGGACATAGTAAGGTGCGAGGTGCTTTCCGACATGGTTCTTGCCATGCTGGCAGACGAGACCTCCGACTTCTACAAGCGCCTTTACGATGAGGGACTTATCAACTCCGTATTCTCTTCCGAGACATTCTCGGGCGACGGATTTTTCGTTCCCATTTTCGGCGGCGAGTCCAGAGAGCCCGAAAAGGTGGCACAGCTTATCGCCGAGGAAATAGAGCGCCGCAAGCAGGTCGGCTTTACAAAGGAAGAGTTCGAGACTGTAAGAAAGGCATATTACGGCAGCCTTATCCGCAACCTTGGCAATCCCGAAGCCATTGCAAGCGGACTTATCAAGGCAGGCCTCAGGAGCACAGGCAACGCATTCTCCACCATCGAAACTGTGGCAAGCGTTACCGCAGAGGACGCAGCGGAGTTCCTCCGTCAGCGCTTTGACCCCGAAAACTGCACGCTGTCCGTTATCCGCAGTGAAGAACAGGAGGGCAAGGCTTAACTATGGAAGCACTTTCAAGGCTTCCTGTTGATAACGTGGTCTTTCCCAAGCTTGGGATAGACCTTACTATCAATTCGGAAGCTATATCAATATTCGGCTTTTCCGTAAAGTGGTACGGCGTTATGATAGCGCTGGGCATGCTTCTTGCCATGATGTACTGTTTCAGACGCGCAAAGGAGTACGGCATTGACGGCGACAGGCTCATTGATGCGGTCATTGCCGGCGTTATAGGCGCAGTTGTGGGCGCAAGGCTCTACTACGTGGTACTCCATTCAGCAAGTTATCACAGCATCAAGGACATACTTTCCATAAGGGACGGCGGACTTGCCATTTACGGCGGCATAATCGGCGGACTGCTTTTTGGCTGCATTATGGCAAAAATACGCAAGCTGAAGATCATGCCCACCCTTGATATTGTCGCCATGGGACTTTTCATCGGTCAGTGCCTTGGCAGATGGGGCAACTTCTTCAATCAGGAGGCATTCGGTACAAACACCGATCTTCCTTGGGGAATGTCAGGCGGCAGGATACAGAACTACCTTATAAATCATCAGGCAGAGCTGGCTGCAAAGGGAATAGAGATCGACCCCATGCTCCCCGTTCACCCCTGCTTTTTGTATGAATCCCTGTGGTGCCTTATCGGTTTCCTTATCCTGCATTTCTACCACAAGCACAGAAAATTTGACGGCGAGATCTTTGCGCTGTATATTTTCCTCTACGGACTGGAAAGGTCTGTGGTGGAGGGTCTGAGAACGGACAGCCTTTACATCGGCAGCGTGAGGGCTTCGCAGATGCTGGCTGCAATAAGCGCCGCTGCGGCACTGGTGTATATCATTGTCATGCGTGTGAGACTTAAAAAGGCCCCCGTTCCCCTCTACCGTGATACCGAGGAATCAAAGCGCCTTATCGCAGAATCCGAAAAGGCAGAGCAGGCTGAGGAGGACTGCCGCAAGGCAAAGAAAGAGCAGAAAAATCAGCTTACTGACGACCAGAAGATAGTTTCCGACGAGCCTGAGGACGGTTCTGAGGAAAATGGCGAAAAATAATTTCAGGGAGGAAAAATCATGGCAAATCTCATTGACGGCAAGGCAGTTTCCGCAAAGGTAAAGGCAGCTGTAAAGGCTGAGACCGAGGAGCTTAAAGCAAAGGGCATTTCCGTTGGACTGGCAGTTGTTATCGTAGGTGATAACCCTGCTTCCAGAGTATATGTGAACAACAAGAAAAAGGCGTGCGCAGAGGTGGGCTTTGAGTCCTTTGAGTATGCTCTTCCCGAAGAGACCTCTCAGGCAGAGCTTTTGGCTCTGGTGGAAAAGCTCAACAATGACGACAGAGTAAACGGCATTCTGGTCCAGCTCCCTCTTCCCAAGCAGATAAACGAAAATGCCGTTATAAACGCTATCCGCCCCGACAAGGACGTTGACGCATTCCACCCCGAGAATGTGGGCCATATTATGATAGGCGACTACAGCTTCCTGCCCTGCACACCCGCAGGCGTTATGGAGCTTATTGCCGACACCGGAGTTGATGTGTGCGGCAAGAACTGCGTGGTAATCGGCAGAAGCAACATCGTCGGCAAGCCTATGGCAATGCTTTTGCTCCACAAGAACGGAACCGTTACCATCACCCACTCAAAGACACAGAACCTGAAAGAGATATGCGCAAATGCGGATATCCTTGTGGCAGCTGTTGGCAAGGCAAAGTTCGTTACCCCCGATATGGTCAAGGAGGGCGCTGTTGTCATCGACGTAGGCATGAACAGAAACGAGCAGGGCAAGCTCTGCGGAGACGTTGACTTTGATGCCTGCAAGGACAAGGCAGGATATATCACTCCCGTTCCCGGCGGCGTTGGCCCCATGACCATTGCAATGCTTATGAGAAACACTCTTACAGCTGCAAAGAAGAAAAACGGCATAGCATAAGAAATGAGGTGACGGTATGAAGATCATAAGAAGCATCATAACTATCCTGCTGACACTTTCCCTGTGCTTATGCACTTTCGGAGCCGAAGCGGCTGCAAAGTCTGCCGATAAGACTGCCGTAAGTGTTTCGGACAGCGCAAAGAACATCAGGGTATCGGACAAAAGCATAACCCTTGAAGAGGGGCAGTCCGTAAAGGTAACTGTCTATACGGGCGGCAAAAGTGTAAAGTATCAGCGAAGCACCAAAGCTGTTTCCTGCAAGGCGGGAAAGACCAGAAAGGGCAAATTCACCCTTACGGTAACAGGCGTTAAAGAGGGCAGCTGCACCATAACCCTTTATGATAAGAACAATAAGTCTGACAAGTTCAAAATAAAGGTGACTGTCACCGAGGCGACCTACTACACTTTCAGGACGGAGGAGCTTTTCGAGTCTCACTTCCTGAAGCACGGCGCTGAGTTCGGGGACATTACCAAGCAGGAGTATCTTGACAAGGCAAATGCTTTGATAGACGATACCTCCGACGATGTTCTTACCAAGCGTGAGGAGGACGGCGACTATCTTTTCTTCAACACCGAAACGGGCGAGTTCCTTGTTCTCAGCGAGGACGGCTATATCAGAACGTTCTTTATCCCCGATGACGGCATAGACTACTGGAACCGCCAGTGAGGAGGACATATGAAAGGTAAATGCCAGTGCTGCGGATATTATACCGTGGAAAATGAATACGACATCTGCCCCGTATGCTTCTGGGAGCGGGACGATAATGTAAGCCCCGACTGCGCAGGGGGAGCAAACAGCATATGCCTCATAGAAGCGCAGAAAAACTACAGAAAATACGGCGCCTGCGAGGAAAAATGGGTCTCAAAGGTGCGTTTGCCCCGTGAGGACGAAAAACTTCCCTCGGCGGAAAAATGAATATATACACTTTTTGACGCATATCCAATATAATATACAGTATAAAACACATGAATATTCATTATTTAAGCTTAAAAGATGAATATTTTGCGTAAATCGGATAAAATATGCAAATAAGTCTTGACATTTGCGCCAAAGGGTGTATAATAAATATCAGTAACCCGACATTGCACTTTGAGGAGTGCAGTGCAAAAAAATAAACGGAGGTACACTAAAATGGCAGTTAATAAGGAAAACATCAAAAAGGTCGTTCTCGCTTATTCCGGCGGTCTCGACACTTCTATCATTATTCCCTGGCTCAAGGAAAACTACAACAACTGCGAGGTAATCGCTGTTTCCGCTGACGTTGGACAGGGCACCGAGCTTGACGGCCTCGAGGAAAAGGCTAAGAAGACAGGTGCTTCCAAGCTTTACATTGAGGATCTTAAGGAAGAATTCATTCAGGATTATATCTACCCCACCGTTCAGGCTGACGCTATCTACGAGGGCAAGTACCTCCTCGGTACCTCTTTTGCACGTCCCATCATCGCAAAGAGAATTGCTGAGATCGCTATTGCAGAGGGTGCTGACGCTATCTGCCACGGCTGCACCGGTAAGGGCAACGACCAGGTAAGATTTGAGCTTGCTATCAAGGCTTTTGCTCCCGATATGGCTATCATCGCTCCCTGGAGAGAATGGTCCATCAAGTCCCGTGACGAAGAGATCGACTACGCAGAGGCACACAACATTCCTCTTAAGATAACCCGTGAGACCAACTACTCCAAGGATAAGAACATCTGGCACCTTTCCCACGAGGGTCTTGACCTTGAGGATCCCGCAAACGAGCCTCAGTACAACAAGGAAGGCTTCCTTGAGCTGGGCGTATCTCCCGAAAAGGCTCCCGATAAGGCTACATATGTAACTATCCACTTTGAAAAGGGTATCCCCACCGCTGTTGACGGCAAGAAAATGAACGGTGTTGAGCTGGTTTCCACCCTCAATAAGCTCGGCGGCGAGAACGGTATCGGTCTTGTTGACCTGGTTGAGAACCGTCTCGTTGGTATGAAGTCCAGAGGCGTTTATGAAACACCCGGCGGAACTATCCTTTACAGAGCACACGAAGCTCTCGAGACTCTCTGCCTCGATAAGGAGACCGCAAGGATCAAGTCCTACCTTTCCATCAAGTTTGCTGATATCGTTTATAACGGTCAGTGGTTCTCTCCTCTCAGAGAGGCTATGTCCGCATTCGTTACCGAGACTCAGAAGACTGTTACAGGTGATGTTAAGCTCAAGCTCTACAAGGGCAACGTTATCAACGCTGGCGTTACATCTCCCTACACCCTTTACGATGAGGAAGTTGCTACATTTGATGAGGATCACGTTTACAACCAGGCTGATGCAGGCGGATTCATCAATATCTTCGGTCTTCCCACTCACGTTAAGGCAAAGCTTGACCAGAAGCGTGGCAAGTAATTAAAAATAACCCGTAATATATATGCTGTTTATGCCCGAAATCCACGTTTCGGGCATACGCAGTTATATTAGTTTTTTCAGGAATAAATTTCCACAGTAAAAATCGGCATATAAGGGAACAATATTATATGCAGGACGATACCTGATTTTTGTATTTAACTGGTATTAGAATAAAAAGAACAAAGAAAGTCGGTAACAATATGAATTTTAAAATACGAAATCTCCTTGCGGCGGCAATGGCATTTGTTATGATGATAAGCCTTACCGCCTGCAGTAGCGATAAACAGAAGAAATACGAGCAGCTGAAAACAGATATCGTAGGTGTTTGGTGCGATATCGACGGCCCCGAGTATTTCGAGAATGAGGGCAACCCCTATTACAAGCTTTACGAGTTCACCTCCGAGGGCGGTCTTATCTATCACACACCCATGGCAATGGGCTCCGTTTATACGGAAGATACCTACGAGATAAGCGATGATTTCCTTACCGTAGGCAACGGCGCCAAGTGCCGTATCGAGATAGATAATGACGTTCTTACAATGATATATAACGGCGGCTCTTCCCAGTACAGAAAAATGAGCATGGAAGAGGTTTGCAACTTCGGTGTTTACTATATTGATGCCGATAATTATCAGAAGCAGCTGGATTATCTTGGTCTGCTTTACGGTACCGATTCAGAGGGACACAAGCTCAATGAGGACGGCAGCATAAGAGAAGAAACATCGGCAAATGCTTCAGATGCTTCAACATCAGAAGGAACTTCGGCAGCAGAATGATTTGAAAGGAATGAAATAAAATGGCTAAGATGTGGGCAGGACGATTTTCCAAGGAGGTCGATGAGAAGGTCAACGACTTCAACTCCTCCATTTCCTTTGATGCAAGAATGTACAGGCATGATATAAGAGGCTCTATGGCTCATGCGCAGATGCTGGGTGAGCAGGGCATTATTGAAAAGCACGAGAGCGAAAAGATAATCGAGGGACTTAAAGGCATACTTGCCGACCTTGACAGCGGTGCGCTCCACTTTGACCCAAATGCTGAGGATATCCATATGTTCGTTGAGCAGGTGCTCACCGAAAGACTGGGCGACACAGGCAAGAGACTTCACACCGCACGAAGCAGAAACGATCAGGTGGCACTTGATATAAAGTTCTACCTTAAAGACGAGTGTGACGAGATATCCAAGCTCACCTATGAGCTTATCGAGACCCTTATCGCCACAGCTCAGGAGCATTATGACACCGTAATGCCCGGATATACCCACCTCCAGAGAGCGCAGCCCGTCACCTTTGCACACCACATCATGGCATATGCACAGATGCTCACCCGTGACCTTGGCAGACTGGCTGATACCAAGAAGAGAATGGACAGAATGCCTCTCGGCTCCTGTGCGCTGGCCGGCACTACATATCCCCTTAACAGAAAGCGCACAGCTGAGCTGCTGGGCTTTGAGGATATCACCTACAACAGCCTTGACGGCGTTTCCGACCGTGACTACTGCATAGAGCTGGCAAGTGCCGTTTCCATACTCATGATGCACCTTTCAAGATTTTCCGAGGAGATCGTTATGTGGTGCAGCTGGGAGTTCAAGTTCATCGAGCTGGACGACGCTTATTCCACAGGCTCCTCCATTATGCCCCAGAAGAAGAACCCCGATATCACCGAGCTTATCAGAGGAAAGACAGGAAGAGTTTACGGCGACCTTATGACCCTGCTTTCCATGATGAAAAACCTTCCCCTTGCCTACAACAAGGATATGCAGGAGGATAAGGAAGCTATATTTGACGCAATCGACACCGTTAAGCTCTGCCTATCCACATTTATCCCCATGTTCAGAACTATGACCGTTCTCAAGGACAATATGAGAAAGGCTGCCGCAAAGGGCTTTATCAATGCCACCGACTGCGCAGACTATCTTGTTAAGAAGGGTATGCCTTTCAGAGACGCTTACAAGATAACAGGCACACTTGTTGCAAGATGTATCGAGCTTGACACCACCCTTGAAGACCTTGACATCAAGGAGTACAAGAAGCTCACCGATGTATTTGACGAGGACGTTTACAAGGCTATCAACCTTGAGACCTGCGTAATGCAGAGAAATGTTGACGGCGGCCCTGCTCCCGAAGCTGTTGCGAGACAGATCGAGCAGCTGAAAGCGGAACTCAGAAATTATAATTTCTGAAAATCATAATTTCTGAAAACTACAGTTTCTGACTGCATTTTTGAAAGGAAATAAGAAAATGTCATACAAGATTTTTATAGACGGCAAAGAGGGAACCACAGGTCTGCGTATAGCTGACCGTTTCAAGGATCGCAGCGATATCGAGATACTTGAAATTCCCGAGGAAAAGCGCAAGGACACCGAGGAGAGAAAGAAGTATATAAACGCTTCCGATTACACATTCCTCTGCCTGCCCGATGCAGCGGCTGTTGAAGCCGTTTCACTGGTGGAAAACGACCACACCAAGATAATCGACGCTTCCACAGCTCACAGAACCAATCCTGACTGGGTATATGGTCTGCCCGAGCTTTCAAAGGAGCAGAGAAGCGCAGTTGCGGCATCAAAAAGAACTGCCGTTCCCGGCTGCTATGCCAGCGGCTTCAACTGCCTTATGTACCCCATGGTAAGATCGGGTATGCTGGCTCCCTATCACCCTGTTATCTGCCACGCAATTTCAGGCTACAGCGGCGGCGGCAAGAAGCTTATCGCAAGATACGAGGACGAGAACAGAGACTTCCAGCTTGCCAGCACAAGGGCATATTCCCTTGGCAAGACCCACAAGCATGTCAAGGAAATGATGGCAGTTTCGGGACTTTCCTATCCCCCTGTTTTCTGCCCCATAGTAGGAGATTTCTATAACGGTATGCTGGTAAATATTCCCATCCAGCTGAGAACCATGGCAAGAAAGGTCACGGCTCACGATGTATGGGAAATGCTGTCCGAGCATTATGCAGGCGAGCATTTTGTACAGGTAATGCCTTTCGGCGCTGAGGGAATGCCCGAAGCTTCCGAGCTTTTCTCCAACACCGTTGCGGATACAAATATGCTGAGAATTTTTGTTTACGGCAATGACGACCACGTTCTTCTCTGCTCCCAACTTGATAATCTGGGCAAGGGCGCATCGGGCGCAGCAGTTCAGTGCATGAACATTATGATGGGCATTGACGAGAGAACGGGACTGGAATAATTGATAAAATCATCAGTATTCAGCCTGATGGCTCAAAAGCAAAGCTTTATTCTTATAAGTAAAGCAGAGCAGGAATATAATTCATAAATACGAAGTCATTTTGTACCGGAGCGAAGAAGACGGAAAATATATCGCAGAGGTTCCCGAGCTTGCAGGCTGCATGGCTGACGGTGGATCAATGCTTTCCGCTCTTGAAAATGTTCACATCGTTGTTGACGAGTGGATAGAAACTGCTGAGCTTCTTGGCAGGGAAATACCTAAGCCAAAGGGAAAGCTTGCTTTTGCATAAAAGAAACAATATGAGATATGCTTGAAAAAATTCGGCAAAACAGATAATAACGAAATAAACTTATAAAAGAAGGTCACTGATATGGATTTTAAGATCATCGACGGCGGTGTTTGCGCCGCAAAGGGATTCAAGGCAAGCGGCGTTTACTGCGCCATAAAGGAAAATCCCACTAAGAAGAATGATATCGCACTTATCGTTTCGGACGTTATGTGCAATGCGGCAGGCGTTTATACCTCCAACAAGGTAAAGGGCGCTCCTGTTGTTGTTACAAAGAAAAATCTTGAAAAATCAGGCGGAAAGGCAAAGGCAGTTATCGTTAACTCCAAGAATGCCAACACCTGCAATGCCGACGGCGAGGAAAAGGCTGAGAAAATGTGCAGCCTTGCTGCCGATGCTCTGGGAATAAAGCCCGAAGAGGTCATCGTTGCTTCCACAGGCGTTATCGGTCAGGTGCTGCCCATTGAGCCTATCGTTAAGGCAGTTCCCCGGCTGGTGGAGAAGCTTTCCTACACAGGCAATGTTGAAGCGGCTACCGCAATAATGACCACAGATACCGTCAAGAAAGAATATGCCGTTGAGTTCGATATCGGCGGCAAGGTTTGTCATCTGGGCGGCATGGCAAAGGGCAGCGGAATGATACACCCCAACATGGCTACCACCCTTAACTTTATCACCACCGACTGTGCCGTTTCCGCACCTATGCTGCAGAAAGCACTTTCCGAGATAGTTAAAATTACATACAACTGCCTTTCCGTTGACGGCGACCAGTCCACCAACGATACCTGTATGCTGATGTCAAACGGTCTGGCAGAAAATGCCGAGATAGCAGCAGAGGGCGCAGAGTTCGATACCTTCAAGGCTGCTCTTTATCAGGTAATGGCAAACCTTACAAGAATGCTTGCAAAGGACGGCGAGGGCGCAACAAAGCTCCTCACCTGCATATGCTCCTCCGCACCTGATCTTGACACTGCAATAATCGTTGCAAAGAGTGTTATCCGTTCACCGCTGTTCAAGTGCGCAATGTTCGGCGCTGACGCAAACTGGGGACGTGTCCTCTGCGCAATAGGCTATGCCGAGGCTGATTTTGATATCAACAAGGTAGATGTTGACCTTGGCTCAAGAGCAGGACGCATTGCAGTGTGCCGCAATGGCGCAGGCGTTGATTTCTCCGAGGACGAGGCAAAGAAGATACTCACCGAGGACGAGATCGAGATATACATCGAGCTTAATGCAGGCGATGCAAAGGCTACTGCATGGGGCTGCGACCTTACATATGACTATGTTAAGATAAACGGAGATTACAGAAGCTGATAAGGATATTTATTATCAGCGTGCGGTGCAGGCTCATGTCCCGGGCAGCATAAATAAAGGAGAGTTATTCAATGGAGAACAGCATTTCAAATGAGATACGTTCGCAGGTGCTCATAGACGCCCTGCCCTACATACAGAAGTACAACGACAAGATAGTCGTTATCAAGTACGGCGGAAACGCTATGACCAATGATGAGCTGAAGGATGCAGTAATGAGCGATATCGTGCTCCTTAATCTGGTCGGCATAAAGACAGTTCTCGTTCACGGCGGCGGCCCTGAGATAAACGATATGCTCAGACGTGTGGGCATCGAGAGCAAGTTCATAAACGGCCTCAGATACACCGACGAAGCTACCGTTGATATCGTCAAGATGGTGCTTGCGGGCAAGGTAAACAAGGAGCTTGTTTCTCACCTCATACAGCACGGCGGCAAGGCTCTCGGTATGTGCGGCATTGACGGACAGATGATACTCTGCCACAAGATAGAGGGCGATGTTGACCTTGGCTTTGTCGGCGAGATCGACAAGGTGAACACCACACCTATCCTTGACGCACTTGAAAAGGGCTATATCCCCGTTATCTCCACTGTTGCCTGCGATGAAAAGGGACAGACCTACAACATAAACGCAGATACCGCAGCTGCAAGAATTGCCGCAGAGCTCAGAGCGGAGAACCTTATCCTTATGACCGATATCGTGGGACTTCTCAAGGACAAGGACGACAGCTCCACCCTTATCCCCAGCGTTCAGGTCAGTGAGGTGCCTTTCATGAAGAGACAGGGCATCATCAGCGGCGGCATGATACCCAAGATCGACTGCTGTGTTGAAGCCGTAAGAAGAGGCGTTCACAAGACCTGCATCATCGACGGCAGAGTAAAGCACTCCATTCTTGTTGAGCTGCTTACCAGCCAGGGCATCGGTACACAGTTTATCTGATACGGCAACACACTGAAAGGAATGATATAAATGTCCGAAACAATAGAAAAATTCAACAAGCACGTTATGCAGACCTACGGCAGGCTGCCTATAGTTCTGGAAAAGGGTCACAATGACGACGCTGTTGACGAAAACGGCAAGAAATACATAGATTTCGGAAGCGGCATCGGCACCAACTCTCTGGGCTACTGCAACGATAAGTGGGCTGACGCTGTGTGCGCACAGGCAAGAGCTATCCAGCACACCTCCAACTATTTCTACACCAAGGTGCAGGCTGATTTTGCCGCAAAGCTCTGCGAGCTTACTGGCTATACCGATGTTTTCTTCGGAAACTCGGGCGCAGAAGCAAACGAGTGCGCTATCAAGCTTGCAAGAAAATATTCCTTCGATAAATACGGCAAGGGAAGACACACCATCGTTACCCTTGTGAACTCATTCCACGGCAGAACTCTCGCTACCCTTTCCGCAACAGGCCAGGACGTGTTCCACAACTACTTCTTCCCCTTTGTAGAGGGCTTTGTGAACGTTCCTGCCAACGATATCGATGCTCTCAGAAAGCTTATCGCCGAGGATAAGACGATCTGCGCAGTTATGTTTGAGTTTGTTCAGGGCGAGGGCGGAGTAAATCCCCTTGATAAAGCCTTCGTTGACGAGATATTCAAGCTCTGCGGAGAAAACGATATCCTTACAGTTGCCGACGAGGTTC
Organism: Huintestinicola butyrica; assembly: GCF_025567215.1. NCBI lineage: Bacteria > Bacillati > Bacillota > Clostridia > Eubacteriales > Oscillospiraceae > Huintestinicola > Huintestinicola butyrica. Next base: position 33,297 of record NZ_JAOQKB010000005.1, on the reverse strand, counting down.
AGACAGGCGTTGGCAGAACAGGTGCGATCCTCACCTCCATGAGATACGGCGTAAAGCCCGATATAACCACACTTGCAAAGGGAATAGCAGGCGGCGTGCCCATGGGTGCTTGCCTTGCCGATGAAAAGTGTGCGGGAGTGCTTGTAAAGGGCACTCACGGCTCCACATTCGGCGGAAATCCCCTTGCCTGCGCAGGCGGAAACGTGGTTCTTGATACAGTTTCCTCCGAGGGCTTCTGCGACGAGGTCATCGCCAAGGGCGAGTATTTCAGAAAGAAGCTGGCAGAGATACCCGAGGTCGAGGGCGTTGACGGCATGGGACTTATGCTGGGCGTTCGCCTTAAAACCAAGAAAGCGGCAGATATTCTTTCCGCCGCAGCCGAAAACGGACTGCTTATCCTTACCGCAAAGGAAAAGCTCCGCTTCCTGCCCCCTCTCACCATCACCTATGAGGAGATAGACAAGGGCATGGAGATACTTAAAAAGCTGCTGGCGTAATGACTGTCAGGCTTCTTACCATATCCGACTATGACGATATCTACAGCCTGTGGCTCTCATGCAGCGGAATGGGGCTTAACGATATCGACGATTCCCGCCAAGGCGTAGAGAGATTTCTGAAAAGAAATCCCGAGACCTGCTTTGTTGCCGTTGAAAACGACGCAGACGGCGAAAGCATCATCACAGGCGTTATCATGGCAGGAAACGACGGCCGCAGGGGATATATCTATCACACCGCAGTCCGTCCCGAATACAGGCATCGGGGAATCGCTTCGGAGCTTGTAAACAAGGCTGTAAGCGCTCTTGAAGCCCGGGGGATAGCCAAAGCGGCTCTGCTGGTGTTCGGCAGAAACACAGGCGCCAACGCTTTCTGGGAGAAAATGGGCTTTACCGAAAGAAATGATATAATCTACCGCAACAAATCCCTCACCGAAATAGTGAGGATCGATACGTAAATAAATTCAAAACCAATATACAGGAGGCATATAAAATGAAAAATCTTCTTAAAATGTCCGACCTTTCAAGGGAGGATATCATCGAGATCCTGAACCTTGCTGACCAGCTCAAGTACGAGCTGAAGCACAACATTCCCCACCGCCACCTTGAGGGCAAAACTTTGGGTATGATCTTCCAGAAGTCCTCCACACGTACCCGTGTTTCCTTTGAAACAGGTATGTACCAGCTGGGCGGAAACGCACTCTTCCTTTCCTCCCGTGACCTCCAGATAGGCAGAGGCGAGCCTGTTCAGGATACCGCCCGTGTCCTCTCCCGCTACCTCAACGGCATAATGATCCGTACCTTCGAGCAGAAGGAAGTGGAGGACCTTGCAAACTATGGCAATATCCCCATAATCAATGGTCTTACCGACTATTGCCACCCCTGCCAGGTGCTTGCCGACCTTATGACAGTAAGAGAGTATAAGGGTCAGTTCGACGGACTGAAAATGTGCTACATAGGCGACGGAAACAATATGGCAAACTCCCTTATCGTCGGCGGTCTTACCGTTGGCATGGAGGTTTCCGCAGCTTGCCCCGAGGGATATCACCCCGACAAGACCGTTCTTGACTTTGCAAAGAACTACGAGGGCAAGTTCACACTTACCGCCGATCCAGTTGAATCAGCAGCAAATGCAGACGTTATCTTCACCGATGTCTGGGCTTCCATGGGTCAGGAGGGCGAAGCAGCTGAGCGCCGCAAGGTGTTTGAGGGCATTTATCAGATCAACGATAATGTTATGGCTGCCGCAAAGCGCGACGCAATGGTACAGCACTGCCTGCCTGCACACCGTGAGGAAGAGATCACCGCAAAGGTGTTCGAGGCTCATGCAGAGGAGATATTTGACGAAGCAGAGAACCGTCTCCATGCACAGAAGGCTGTTATGGTCAAGCTGATGAAGAACTGAGAAATATCATAATAACAATAAAAGGGACTGTTGCACATTGCAGCAGTCCCTTTTCGTTTAATACTAATCCCCATACTAAGCACCAATTAAAAACTATACAAAAAACTGAGCATAATCTTGCGTATATGGATTATGCGATGATTTTTTGTCTATAGTTTTATTGGTGATTAGTATCAATCAACCTATAGACAAATCCTCGGCTTTGTCTATAGAACGATTAAAGATTAGTATAAGCGAGCATTCGATTACGCACTTTTATAAAAATCAACACAAATAAGCACAAGGTAAATGGGTTAGGTCAAGCCTTTTTAAAAAATTAACATTGTTATTTTGAGATCATACCCATTATTTCGCCTTGCGATGCTAAAATAGCGCTAAAAATTGTGGGCAAGTATGTAAATTGTGTGAACACCACGCTGATATGGGGGTAATAACGAATAAAGTTCTGCAAATCAATATAATTTTTTTGATTAACGAAAAATGGTGCGGAATTACAGGGATAATTCCGTATCTGACAGAGAAAGTTCGGCTACATTTAAGTAACAATGTTCATATAATTGTTACGTGTCAAACAGGCGGTATCCGATGCTGAAATATCTTGTTCATAAATTCTGGGCGCTCAATATTTCTGACAGGGTGGGTATTAAGTGAGTTAATATAAAAAGTTGCATATATTCACAAAAAATTATCAAATACAAAATAAGAATTGTGTATAATAATATGAGCGGTGAGAAAACATTTAAATTTAGTTTAATCATATACGGTCAATACCTAAAGATTGAGTTTATATTATCACTGCAAGTATTATCAGCATTATCCCACCTATCCTGCCTGCAGGAAAGCCGAGGATACGGCGGTCGGACAGAAATTTGCCCGCAGCCGTTCCCAGAGCAATGGCGGCAAGCCCGAATAATAGCGACAATATGAATATGGGCAGGGGAGATATTCCCGCAATTCCCGCACTTATCCCCGTGAAAAACGAGTCGGCTGAAAGGGCTGTGCCCATGAAAGCTCCCTCGGCGGCGGATATCACCTTGGAATTGTCCTTGTCGGCGGCGGAGGGGTCTGTCATGACTTCGGCGCAGTCGGGAAAGCAGCTGCGGCGTTTGTCCTGCTTTTTTGCAAGGATATCGCCGAAAAGTGTGCGGATACCGATAAACAAAAGAACTGCTTTTGAGATATATACGGCTACGTCAAGGGGCAGTATGCTGTCAGCAGCAGCAGATAATACCACCGACAGCCACAGAACGGCGGCTCCCGCAAATGCAGCTGTGAGCGCCGATATCAGAGAGAATTTTATCCCTGCGCTGCGAATGCCCATGGCGGCAGCGAATATGTCGGCGGAAGTTGCGGCGGCAAGAAGTATAAGCTCCGTATTATCACCTCCCGGATCATGTTATGCTGCGGGAGATGACTGTGTTACCGTGAAAACATTCGGCAGATATGCCGTTAAAAACATTATGATGATAAAGTTAGTGAAAGGAATGATTACGCAATGGCATTAAAAGACAAGGTACTTGAAATTCTTGAAGACAACCGTGGCAGAAGCGTATCAGGCAACAAGATAGCCGTATCGCTGGGAATGACAAGAAGTGCAGTTTGGAAGGCTGTAAAGCAGCTCCGTGAGGAGGGCTACACCATCAATGCCGTTACAAACAGAGGATACTGCCTTACCAGCGACAATGACATTCTCAACGAACCCTCTGTAATATCCTTCCTTGAAACAAAGGAACTGGGCAGAAAGATGGATATATTCAAGTCCATCGACTCCACAAACAATTTCGCCAAGAGCCTTGCACAGCTGGGCGCAGTGAACGGTCATACCATCATTGCCGAGCAGCAGACAGCAGGCAAGGGCAGAATGGGCAAGAAATTTTATGCTCCCAACAATCAGGGCATTTACCTCAGCGTTATCGTCCGTCCTCAGCTCTCGGTGGAGTATGCGCTGATGATAACCTCATGTGCGGCTGTGGCTGTTGCCGAGGCTATTGAAAAGGTAAGCGGACTCAGATGCGGCATCAAGTGGGTCAACGACCTTTATTCCAACGGTAAGAAGCTCTGCGGTATCCTTACCGAAGCGGCTATCGGCGTTGAGCAGGGCGGCCTTGAGTATGCGGTCATCGGTATCGGAATCAACGTGTCCAACACAAGCTTCCCCAAGGAGCTTGAGGACATTGCCACAAGTATCTGTGCCGAGACAGGCAAGAACGTCAACAGAAGCCAGCTGGTTGCTGAGATACTCAACAGACTGGAAGTGCGTCTGGGCGATATCTGCACCAAGGAGTTCCTTGACGATTACCGCAAGCGCTCTATCATCATCGGCAAGCGCATAATCATCACCAGAAACGACGTTTCCGAGACTGTTCAGTGCGTTGACATCGACAATCTTGGCAAGCTTGTTGTTCGCAGGGACAACGGCGAGGAAGTGGCTCTTTCCACCGCCACTATCACTCTTCTCGACTGATATTCTTATCGCCTATCGTCGATAAGGAACATATAAAAAACGGCCTCCGCATAAGATATCATAAGATATTTTATGCGGAGGTTTTTTATGAATACAATTATTACTGCGGACAGCTCCCCCTATCCCCCCGTAAAGGTAACCAGGGAGAATGTGCGCTTTGCGGCGCAGCTGAGCAGCGCTTTCGGCGGCAGCGGGGGAGAGTTCGGCACTATTGCGGAGTATGTTTTCCAGAGCGTGATCTTCCGCAGCACCTATCCCGAATATGCGGATATATTCGGCAGGATAGCCATGGTCGAGATGCGACACCTTAATATGATAGGCGAGCTTATGAAGCTGCTGGGGCTTCCGCCTGTTTACGGCGAGTATGAAAACGGGGTGCCGTCTTACTGGAACGGCACATTCCCCGATTACACCGACGACCTTGCCTCCGCCATACTTCACGACCTTGACGGAGAGCAGAAAGCATATTCGGCGTATGTCTCATTGTCACGCCGCTCGGGGGACAGGTACGTCTTTGCAGTGCTTTCCCGCATTGCCCTCGATGAGATGATACACGTAAACCTGCTCAGAGGAATGCTTGCAAAGCTGAGGAAAGCCTGAGGCTTAACCCTCCATTATCTTCACAATGACCTCTCTGCTGCGGGGACCGTCGTACTCGGCAAAATATATGCCCTGCCATCTTCCCAGCAGGAGCTTTCCGCCGCTGATGATAACGGTGACGCTTGAGCCTGTCATAAGCGCCTTCATATGTGCGTGGGAGTTGCCCTCAGCGTGACGGTATTCGGGGCGGTCGGGGCTGGTTATGTTCATGGCATAGGTAAGGTCACGGACAACATCGGGGTCGGCATTTTCATTTATGGTGATGCCCGCCGTGGTGTGCGGGCAGAAAACAACGCATATGCCCTCCTTAACGCCGCTTTCGGCAACAAGACTTTCCACATCACGGGTGATCTTAATAAAGCCTTCTTTTGGTGTTGACAGCCTCAGTTTCGACAGCATTTTCAAAGTCCTCCTTATATAATTATACAGTAGCCTGATCTGTAATACTAATCTTTAATCGTTCTATAGGTTGATTGAGGATTAGTATAGGATAAGTATAGCATGATACCCTGTACTTTTCAATCGGGAATGGAAAATATTTTTCCGTGTTTTTCTCCCTGCTTTCATAATTTCAACACATTCGCCCTGTATAATAAAGGCATGGTAAGGGAAATGAGGCAGGCGGAGAATACCCCTCTCTCCGCAGATCGGCTTCAAACCTTTTTCATCTCTCTCCTTTTTATTATGTACCCGTTGTCGGCAGCCGCCGATAACGGACTACATTCCCCTAACAATGCAAGCGCTTTCCTGCAAAGTTTTCAACGATTATAACGCTTGCGAGTTTGATCTCTGAAACAATAGGATATCAAAATATTTTTTACAGCTGTCCGCAGCGGTGCGGATATGCAGGCATCTTCCACGATACTGCGGGCGGCACCCAATATCTCCTCCACCCTCCTTGTGGAGTAATATATATTATTTCATCTTATATCCCTCATTTCGGCGTCCTTGCAGCGGACGCCTTTTTTATTTATGGGAGCATATGACAACGATGAGGGAATTTCGACTAATTTAAAAATCAGCACAAATAAGCACAAAGGTAAAGGGTTTAGGAAGTCCACTGAGGGCAGAGCCATCTGGTCGCTGTTGCCGCAGTGGTAAACTACGTTTACCTGCCAAATCTTCTTTTCATTTTTATAAAGTCCGTACCTAATGCAAAGGAGACACCACCGGGTGGGAAGTATTAACCAAAGGTTAATTATACTAATCACCAATAAAACTATAGACAAAAAATCATCGCATAATCCATATACGCAAGATTATGCTCAATTTTTTGTATAGTTTTTAATTGGTGCTTAGTATTAAACTAAAGCAAGGGCAAAAAACGGCATTCCCCTTCCCCCTGATGGTTTCTCCGTGGCTTTGTAAAAGGCAAGCACTCATCTCTTCCTTGAACCCCTATTCCCTACCGTTTTTTATTCCCCCACATTTTGCTTGCCGCCGGAGACCGGACCCCATTCATCTATTTGTACCTTTTTCTATAGCTATGTTTACGGGTTTGGGTTTCACTCAGTTCTTTTATTTGTATTTCTTTGGTTATTTGGTAAGCAATTTTATAAAAGTGTTCATTACCTTGTGTTATCAAATTTTATTGGTGACATCGAGTATCTGCTGTTTGTTTTGCTTAACTCTGCGGTGTGGATTGGTCATATTGTTCGTTGCTCTTATTTGTGCTGACTTTTTAGTAAGCACTTAACCTGTGCGATTTTATCGCTGTTAAAAATTTTGTTTGGCTATTCCATTTTTGAAAAAAGTATGATATAATATATCTATATGTAAATTACAACGATTTTCGGGAGAACGCCAATGAATAAATATAAAAAGCTGTTCGGAAATACTCTCGTTTTTGCTGTCGGCTCATTCGGTACAAAGCTGCTGGGATTCCTGCTGGTAGCCCTCTATACCCGTGTAATGAGCGAGGGCGAGTATTCCACTGTTGACCTTATCTATCAGACTGTTAATATCCTCGTCCCGCTGGTAACGTTCAGTATGTCCGATGCCGTTATCCGCTTCGGTATGGATAACGAGTACGACCACCGCAAGGTTTATACCTGCGCCAACCTGTGCGTGCTTTTCGGCATGACCGTGTTTATGCTGTTCACGCCGCTGGTGTCAAAGATAAACACCATAGGCGATTACAGCTTCCTGCTGTATATCTATTGCTATTTCTCATGCTTCAGGCAGATAGCCTCCCAGTACGTCAGGGCAAGGGGTTATGTAAAGCTCTTTGCGGCGGACGGCATATTCTCCGTCCTCACTCAGGTAATATGCAACCTGGTTCTTCTGCTTGGCTTCAAGCTTGGCGTTACGGGATATATTCTGTCTATCGTTATTTCCGATGGACTTTCCCTCTGTATGCTTACCCTTATCGCAGGACTCAACAAGTCGCTGGATACGTCGTTCATCAGTCCCAAGCTCATCAGGGAGATGCTTAAATTCTCCGCCCCCCTTATCCCCACATATCTGCTCTGGTGGATAACCTCCGCTTCCGACAGATGGTTCATCGTGGGCATGATAGATGCGGATACCAACGGAATATACGCCGTGGGCAACAAGCTCCCCACACTGCTCATGCTGGTAACGACTATCTTCTATCAGGCGTGGCAGATGTCCTCTATCGAGGAGCGTGACAGCCGCTATATCGGCAAGTTCTATGAAAATGTGTTCGGCGCATATTCATCGCTGCTGTTCATTGCCGCTTCGGGTCTTATAATGCTCTGCAAGCCTCTTACCATTGTGCTCACAGGCAAGGGCGACGACAGCGGGATAACCAGCTTTTTCAGCGCATATAAGTTCACTCCCATTCTTATCGTGGCGATGATATTCCAGTGCTTCTGCCAGTTCCTTTCGTCCATTTACACCACAAGAAAGAAGTCCATGAACTCTTTCAAAACAGCACTTGTGGCAGGTATCCTGAACATCGTCCTCAACTGGCTCCTTATTCCCAAGTTCGGCGTGTGGGGAGCAGCCATTGCAACGGCGTCTTCCTATTTTGCCTGCTTTGCGGTCCGCATATTTGATGCCCGAAAGATAATCTTCTTCCGTGTGGATTATATCAAGCTTATCGTTAACACCGCCATAATCATAATCATGTGCGTTATCATGGCAAAGCAGCCCGCCGTTTACTGGCTGGGACTTATCCTTGGCTTTGTCGTAATGACGATCTATAACTTTGATGCTATCGTAAAGACCCTCCGCAAGTTCTTTTCAAAGGGAAAAAAGAGGCGCCCCAATGCGGCTCGATAACATCTGCAAAAGCTACGGTGAAAAGGCCGTGCTGAAAGACTTTTCCGCCGTCTTTGCAAACGGCGGATTTTCATGGATAATGGGTGAATCGGGCTGCGGAAAGACCACTCTCCTGCGCATTATCGCAGGACTGGAGGACTTTTCGGGCAGCATTTCACAAGTGCCCTCAGGCGGCATCTCCATGGTGTTTCAGGAGGACAGGCTCTTCGGAGCGCTGAGCGCCCTTGAAAACTGCGCCCTTGTGTCGGATAAAAGCGGCTGCGAGATACGCAAAATGCTCATATCCACAGGGCTTTCGGAAGATGATATCACCCGCCCCGCAGAAGTCCTCTCAGGAGGAATGAAGCGCAGGACAGCCATTGTCCGTGCCATGTGCCGCAGCTGCGGTATATTGCTTATGGACGAGCCTTTCAGGGGCATTGACAGCGAAAACAGGATAAAAACAGCCGAAATGATAAGCCACATCAGCGGGAAAACGGTCATTGCCGTTACCCATGACGTCACGGATACAGAGCTTATCGGCGGAAGCGTACTGCATATGAAAAAGGAGATATTTGAATGAAACAGTGTATGGATTCGGAAAACCTGCACCACAGGCTCAAAAAATAATCGGACAGGTGCAGGCTATAGACAGAATGATAGATGAGGACGTTCCATGCGAGGACATACCGGCTCAGATAAACGCAGCCAAGTCCGCACTTCACGGCTGCGGAAAGGTGGTTCTCGAGGTCATATCAAGCACTGCGTCCGTGACGGCATAGAGCATGGCGACGCCGACAAGACCATCGAAAGCTTTACCAAGGCGGTCGAGAGATTTTCCAACATGGGCTGATTTTTTTTGCCTTTTGCCAAAGGCAAATATTATAAAAATGTAAAAAGCGGGAATATTGTACACTTGAAATCGAATTACGGTTGACAAGTGCCATTGCCTGTGCTAAAATAAAACCATAAGATAAACGTTTAGCTTGATTACGATTTGGAAAGATGGTTTTAAAATGGAAGAGAATAAAAAGAAAAAGATATCCACTAAAGATATGGTGCAGATAGCTATGTTCACCGCAGTGGTGGCAGTGCTTTCTCAGATAGCTATACCTATGCCCTCGGGCGTTCCCGTTACACTCCAGACGCTGGCTGTTGCCCTCTGCGGATATGTGCTGGGCAGCAAAAAGGGAGCGGTCTCCCTGCTGGTGTATGCACTTCTGGGTGCTGTGGGCGCACCTGTGTTCGCTAACTTCAAGGGTGGTCTTGGCGCTATAGCAGGCCCTACAGGCGGCTTTATATGGGGCTTTATCTTCATGGCGTTCCTGTGCGGTCTGGGCATCGAGTCAAAGCACAAGTGGCTGGCTGTGGTGCTTGGCATTGCGGGCGTTCTTGTGTGCCATGCCTGCGGAGCGGCTCAGTTTGCCATAATCAAGGGCAATGGCTTCTGGTCAAGCGCACTGCTGGTTTCCGTGCCTTATCTTGTAAAGGATTTTGTATCGGTCATCATCGCTCTTGGCGCAGCTGCCCTTATCAGAAGCAGAATAAAGGTAACTGCTGCGGCAAATCAGTAAGATGTTCACAAAAAGTTTACCCGAAATCCTGTGATTACTGTGAAAAGTCCCCCTTGACAAATGAAAATAATAGTGGTATTATTTAACCAATAAATAATTTAAACCGTTGATTGAGAGTAGTATCATCGGAAGGTCGTTTTAAGAGAGCCGCAGGCGGTGTGATTGCGGCAGCGGACGTCGGTGTGAATGGACTCATGAGGGCAAACTGAGCCGTAAGGTTAGGGGAGACGCAAGACCGTGCGTTATTCGGTGCGTGTATGTTAGTACATTGCAGCTTGAGAGGCGTAATTTTACGCAATTTGGGTGGTACCGCAGGAAATGATCTCCTGTCCCATTTTTATGGGGCAGGAGTTTTTTATTTTATTAAGGAATGGTTTTTGAGAAAGGATGTTTTATTATGAAAAAGATGAGATCATTATCAGCAATTCTGGCAGCAGCTCTTGCACTTACAGCTTTTGCAGGCTGCGGCGCAACAGATAACAGCAGCACTACCGATAACGCTTCCGACAACACAAGCGCAGCAGACAATGCCGAGACCGTCGCTTCCGATGAGGCTGTTTCCGAAAACAGCTACAAGATAGGCGTTATCCAGTACGGCAGCCACCCCTCACTCGATAACTGCTTCTCAGGTATCGAGCAGGCACTTACCGAGTCTGACCTGGAGCTTACCATTGACAGACAGGACGGCAACTTCGACAGCGCTACCTGCGATACCATTGCAAAGAACATGGCTGCAAAGCAGTACGATATGATATTCGCTATCGCAACCCCCGCAGCAGTTTCCGCATTCGCAGCTACCGCAAATACCGATATCCCCGTTATCTTCTGCGCAGTTTCCGACCCCGTTGCAGCAGGCCTTGTTGAGGATATGAATGCTCCCGGCGGCAACTGCACAGGTACCTCCGATATTCTTGATTTCAGCGCTCAGCTTGATCTTATCCAGGCTCTTCAGCCCGAGGTAAAGAAGATAGGCGTTCTTTATACCACCAGTGAGGCAAACTCCGTTTCTCAGCTTGCAAGCCTCAGAGAGGCTGCCGATCCCAGAGGCATTGAGATCGTTGACCAGGGCGTTCAGGGCGCTGCCGATGTTCCTCAGGCTGCCGCTTCCCTGGTAACAAAGGTTGACTGCGTAAATAACTTCACCGATAACAACGTTGTAAGCAACCTTACCGTTCTTCTCGAGCAGGCAAACTCCGCTAATATCCCCGTTTACGGCTCCGAGATCGAGCAGGTGATCAACGGCTGCATGGCTTCCGTTTCCATTGACTATGTGGCTCTCGGAAGAGCAACTGCCGATATGGGCATAAGAGTTCTCGGCGGCGAGAGCGCAGGCACTATCCCCGTAGGAAAGATCTCCGACGGTACCGCTGTTGTAAATACTGAGGTAATGGATAAGTTCGGCATCACCCTCCCCGACAGCTATGCAGATGCTGAAAAGGTAACTTCCGCCGATAAGGAAGACGCAGAATAATTGTAAAGAGGTTTGAACGTTTATGGATATATTGCTGAACATTTTCCGTGTCACTCTTGAAGAGGGGCTTATGTATGCGCTGCTTGCAATGGGCGTGTACATCACATACAGCATTCTTGACTTTCCCGATCTGTCCGTGGACGGCACAATGCCAATGGGCGCAGTGGTAACAGCAGTGCTCATCATCGCAGGAGTAAACCCATGGCTCTGCCTGCTTATCTCCTTTGTGCTGGGTATGCTTGCGGGAACGGTAACGGGTCTGCTGCACGTAAAGCTGGGTATCCGCCCCCTTCTCTGCGGAATTATCGTTTATACAGCAATGCTGTCCATAAACCTGGTAATACTTTTCAAGGGAAATAACGGCATCACTGTTGCATCGTTTTTCAGAAAGCCAACTATTTTCAACTCCGGAATAGCAGCTTCCCTGCCCGCCGAGTGGAGAATAACCATTATCTCGCTGATACTTGTGGTGATATTCAAGATAGCAATGGACTTTTACCTTGAGACTAAATCGGGACTTCTCCTGAGAGCCGTGGGCGATAACGAGAAATACGTTACCATGCTCGCAAGAGACCCCGGCAAGGCAAAGATACTGGGACTTGCCATAGGAAACGGCTTCGCATCACTGGCAGGCTGCGTTATCGCACAGGCTAAAGGCTCTGCCGACCAGCAGATGGGCGTCGGAATGGTAGTGCTGGGGCTTGCCTCCGTAATAATCGGTCTCAGTATCTTTAAGAACGTAAAGTTCATGAAGCCCACCACAATGGTAATCCTTGGAAGCCTGCTTTATAAGGCTTGCCTGACCATTGCGCTGGCGCTGAACCTCCCCACCGAGTACCTCAAGCTCCTGATGGCAGTGCTTTTCACCATTGCACTGGTGTTCAGCGAGAAATTGCCCGTAAAAAACAAGCTGAAAAGGAGTGCGTGATATGCTGGAGCTTAAAAATATCAATAAGGTCTTTAATATAGGCACAGTTGACGAAACAGTCCTTTTCAATGACTTTAATTTCACCGTGGAGGACGGGGAGTTCGTCTCCGTCATAGGCTCCAACGGAAGCGGAAAAACAACCCTGCTCAATCTGGTCTGCGGAACCATGATGCCCGAAAGCGGCTCCGTGATATTCGGCGGAAAGAATATCACCAAGCTGCCCGAGCATAAAAGAGCTGCAACTATCGGACGGGTTCTCCAGGACCCCAGAATGGGAACCTGCGGAAACCTGACAGTGCTTGAAAATATGGCGCTGGCGGATAATAAGAATAAAATGTTCGGACTGGGCGCAGGCGTAAATAAAAAGCGTACCGATTATTATAAGTCGCTGCTGGAGACCTGCGGAATGGGTCTGGAAAACAGAATGAACGTCCCCGTAGGAAACCTCAGTGGCGGTCAGAGACAGGCTATAGCACTGATAATCGCCTCAATGACGGATATCGACCTGCTAATACTTGACGAGCATACCGCAGCACTTGACCCCAAATCCTCCGAAACACTGATGAAGATAACCGATAAGGTGGTAAAGGAGAAAAAGGTCACAACATTGATGGTAACACATAACCTCAGGTTTGCAGTGGAATACGGCAGCAGATTGGTAATGATGCACGAGGGAAAGTGCGTTATGGACTTAAAGGGCGAGGAAAAGAAGAACGCCAAGGTCGATGATCTGCTTTCGGTATTCAACGAGATAAGCATAGAATCGGGAAATTGAGCATAAGCATAAGTAAAGATGGAGCTGTTGCACAGGATGCAGCAGCTCTGTTTTTATATAAGCGTGTATAGCACAAAAAATTCCGCACAAATAAGCACAAGGCAAAGGGTTTAGGTCAGGCCTTTTTCACGAAAGCCGCAGGTACGGTCAAATTATGTCGTCAATTTTATATGCCCATATCAAAAGGACAAGTTCATATTATCCACAAAATAAAATTTCCCCTATATATTGACACACCCGCCGCCAATACATTATAATAGTAATGGCGGAAATACAATTTATAGACCTGTTTGACGGCTTTGTACTGTATTTTGACGAAAAATCATATTCCTTGAAAATATTAAGCAAAATGTCTTGCTTTTTCAATATTGAAATGCTATAATTATATTTAAATGTGTTTTTATGTTATATGGGAGGAGCAGTAAATATGCCTACAAAGTATATATTTGTAACAGGCGGCGTAGTATCGGGACTGGGCAAGGGTATCACAGCCGCTTCACTGGGAAGACTTCTTAAACAGAGGGGTTACAGAGTTACCATTCAGAAGTTCGACCCCTATATCAACGTTGACCCCGGTACAATGTCACCCTATCAGCACGGCGAGGTATTCGTTACCGATGACGGCGCCGAAACAGATCTGGACCTCGGCCACTACGAGAGATTTGTTGATGAAAATCTTTCCGTCAATTCCAACGTTACCACAGGCAAGATTTACTGGACAGTTCTTAATAAGGAAAGACGCGGCGATTACCTCGGCGGCACAGTTCAGGTAATTCCCCACATCACCAACGAGATAAAGGACAAGGTTTACAGAGTAGGCAAGGAGACCAACACCGATATCGTTATTACCGAGATCGGCGGCACCGTCGGCGATATCGAGTCCACACCTTTCCTCGAGGCTATCAGGCAGGTAGTTACCGAGGTGGGCAGAGACAACGCTATCTATATCCACGTTACTCTGGTTCCCTACATCGCAGGCTCCGAGGAGCTTAAATCAAAGCCCACACAGCACTCCACCAAGGAGCTGCTTTCCATCGGCATTCAGCCCAATATCATCGTATGCCGCAGCGAAAAGGAAATTCCCGAGGAGATGCGCAAGAAGATTGCTCTCTTCTGCAATATCAGACCCGAGGACGTTATCCAGAATCTTACCGCTCCTTCACTTTATGAGGTTCCCCTGTGGCTGGAAAATGAGGGACTTGCTCATTCCGTATGCCACCACCTGAAGCTGGAGGACAGAAAGCCCGACCTTACTGAGTGGATCGCTATGGTAAACCGCACAAAGTCTGCCACAAAGAAGGTAACTATCGGTCTGGTCGGAAAGTACGTTATGCTTCATGACGCATATCTTTCCGTTGCCGAGGCTCTTCGTCACGGCGGTATCGTAAATGATGCCAATGTTGATATCGAGTGGATAAATTCCGAGGATATCACCGAGCAGAACGCTGCCGAGATGCTCAAGGACTGCGACGGTATCATCGTCCCCGGTGGATTTGGCGACAGAGGTATCGAGGGTATGATCGAGTCTATCAGATATGCCCGTGAGAATAAGGTTCCTTTCTTTGGTATCTGCCTTGGTATGCAGATGTCCGTTATCGAGTATTCAAGAAATGTTCTGGGACTGGCAGGAGCAAACTCCACAGAGTTTGGCGAAACTCCCTATCCCGTTATTGATATCATGGAAGACCAGAAGAATGTTACCGAAAAGGGCGGTACAATGCGTCTTGGTCTGTACCCCTGCAAGCTGGCTGAGGACTCCAAGTGCCGCAAAATATACGGCGAAGAGCTTATTTACGAGCGTCACCGTCACCGCTGGGAATACAACAACGCATTCCGCAAGCAGCTTACCGAGGGCGGTCTGAAGATAGCAGGTATTTCTCCCGACGAGCGCCTTGTTGAGATCGTTGAGATACCCGAGCATCCTTGGTTCATCGGCGTACAGTTCCACCCCGAGTTCAAGTCCCGTCCCAACAAGCCCCAGAAGCTTTTTGCTGATTTCATCAGAGCTTCCGTTGAGAACAGGGAAAATAAGAATAAGTAATAATATGTAAAAAAGGCTGTTGCAGTAAAATGCAACAGCCTTTTTGTTTTGCCGATTTTATCACCAAATAACCCTAAGCCTTTCGGGAAAAAGGCTTGATCCAAACCCTTTGCCTTGCTTTCATTTGTGCGGACATTTTTGTGGTGCCACACAAGCGTTAAAAAGAGCTGCTGCATCTTGTGCAGCAGCTCTTTTGCTCATAGCTTAAACCCAAACGGCATTAGCTCCGCCAGCTTATAGCTTATAATATGCCCCTTGTAATCTTTCAGAATAACTCGGAAGCCCTCCTCAGCAAACTCGCTGAGAAATTGCCTGCATATGCCGCAGGGATAGGTAAGTCCGCCCTTTGAGTTTGTTACCGCAATGGCAGAAAATCTCACACAGCCCTCGGATACCGCCTTTACCGCTGCGGTCCGTTCCGCACATATTGCTGCGCCGTAGGAACTGTTCTCCACGTTGCAGCCTGTGTATATCCTGCCGTCGCCGGTGAGCAGAGCCGCTCCTACCTTGAAGCCCGAATATGGCGCATAGGCGTTTTCACAGGCAGCCTCCGCCGCCTGCAAAAGCTCGTAGTCCGTTGGCATATCAGACCTCTGCGGGCTGTTCTTCATGGGCTTTTATCTCAGGCTGAGGCTTGCCCTTGCAGAAATAATCAATGTAGCGGTCGATGCACTTCTCAACGATCTTTACCGCTGCCTTGCTGTCCTTTATCTCATCAATGGCAGTTTCCTTGCCTTCCAGCTGCTTATATACACGGAAGAAGTGGGACATTTCATCGAAGATGTGGCGGGGCAGCTCGCTGATGTCCTTGTAGCTGTTGTATGTGGGGTCGTTGAAGGGGATAGCGATTATCTTGTCGTCGATAGCTCCGTTATCCAGCATGGATATTACGCCGATAGGATAGCACTTTACCAGCGCCAGCGAGTAGATAGCTTCCGAGCAGAGGACAAGCACGTCCAGAGGGTCGCCGTCCTCAGCGTAGGTGCGGGGGATAAAGCCGTAGTTTGCGGGATAGTGGGTAGAAGTGTAAAGCACTCTGTCCAGCATGAGCATACCTGTTTTCTTGTCAAGCTCATACTTCATCTTGCTGCCCTTAGGGATCTCGATTACCGAGAAAAAGTTGTCCTTGGTTATTCTGTCGGGTTCTATATCATGCCAGATGTTCATAAAATTGACCTCCCCTTTATTTTTTTACAGATTTCTCTGTTTCTTTTACGATGTAGCGTGGTCTGTGCTTGGTCTCAAGATACATTTTTGAAAGGTACTGCCCCGAGATCCCCGTGCAGAGGAGCTGGAGACCGCCGATAAGGCTCACCAGGCACACTATTGTGGGATATCCCGCAACGCTTTCACCGAAGCAAAGAGTTTTTACCACGGTGACGATTATCATTACCAGCGCCAGCAGGCAGAAAAGTATGCCCAAAAATGACGCAATGGCAAGGGGCGCTGTGGAGAATGCGAAAATACCCTCCAGCGAGTACAGGAACAGCTTGTGGAAATTCCATGTGGAGGTTCCCGCAGCACGCTCAGTGTTTTCTATCTCAATGAACTTTGTCTCAAAGCCCACCCAGCTGAAAATGCCCTTTGAAAAGCGGTTGTACTCGGGCATATCCAGAATGGCGTTCACCACCTGACGGGTCATGAACCTGAAATCCTGAGCGCCGTCAACTATGTGGGTCTGGGAAATTTTGTTGATTATCTTGTAAAAGGTGCGGGCAAAGAACGACAATACCTTTGACTCGCCCTTGCGGTTCACACGCCTTGTGGCTGCGCAGTCATATTCGCCGCTGCTCACATATTCGTACATCTGCGGAATGAGTTTTGGCGGGTGCTGGAGATCGGCGTCCAGTATGACCACGTAATCTCCCTTGGAAGCCTCCATTCCCGCAAGCATTGCCGCTTCCTTGCCGAAATTTCGTGAGAACGAAATGTATCTCACACGGCTGTCGGTGGGGGCAAGCTCCCGCAGAAGCTTTAAGGTGTTGTCCTTTGAGCCGTCGTTTACGAAAATATACTCAAACTCCAGCTCATTGTTCTTTTCTTTCATGCCGTCCGTAACGGCGGTTATTTCCTTATAAAACAGCGGAAGAGACTCCTGCTCGTTGTAGCAGGGCACTATTACCGATATAAGCTCCATGATATTATTCCTTTGATATTTTACTCGACCGTTACCGACTTAGCCAGGTTTCTGGGCTTATCAACGTCGTTTCCACGCAGGTCTGCGGTGTAATAGGCAATAAGCTGCAGGGGAACAACGGCGGTCATGGGCATAAGGAGATCGTCCGTCTCGGGAACGGTCACAAGAATGTCAGCCACGTCCTTATCAAAGTCAGTGCCCTCACGGGTGACAACGATAGTAAATGCGCCTCTGCTCTTTACTTCCTTGATGTTGCTTACGGTCTTGTCGAGCACATCACGCTGAGTTGCCACGGCGATAACGGGCATATCCTCGGTGATAAGGGAGATGGTACCGTGCTTCAGCTCGCCTGCCGCATAGGACTCGGAGTGAATGTAGGAGATTTCCTTTAGCTTCAGAGAGCCTTCCATGGAAAGCGCATAGTCAAGACCTCTGCCTATGTAAAGCAGATGCTCGTCAGCTACCAGACGGGAGGCGGCAAACTGGCAGGTCTCGGGCTTTTCAAGTATCTTTTCGATAAGCTCGGGAATGCCAAGCAGCTTTTCGGTGTAGCTCATGCACTGCTCCTCAGTGATAGCTCCCCTTACGTATGAGAGCCTGAATGCCAGCAGATAGAACACCGCCAGCTGAACCATGTAAGCCTTTGTGGAGGCAACGGATATCTCAGGGCCTGCATGAGTGTAAAGCACCATATCTGCCTCACGGGCAATGGCAGAGCCTTTTGCATTTACTATGCCCAGCGTGTCTGCCCCAAGGTCATGGGCCAGATGAAGCGCTGCCTTTGTGTCCGCAGTCTCGCCCGACTGGGATACAAGTATAACAAGGTCGCCCTTTGAGATTATGGGGTCACGGTATCTGAACTCGGAAGCCACATCAACGGTCACGGGGATACGTCCTATCTTTTCGATAACGTATTTTCCCACCAGACCTGCGTGCATTGCCGTTCCGCAGGCAACCACGAAGATGTTCTTGTAGCTTCTGAGCTTTTCATCGGTAAGTCCGCATTCGGTAATGTCGGGCATGCCGTCAGTGATCCTGGGAAGCACAGTGCGCTTGATGGATTCGGGCTGCTCGTGGATCTCTTTGAGCATAAAATGCTTGTAGCCGCCCTTTTCAGCAGCGTTAATGTCCCAGTCAGCGGTCATCATTTCCTTTTCTACGGTGTTGCCGTGAAGGTCTGTAAAGGTGATGCCCTTTTCATCAAGACGGGCTATCTCGCCGCTTTCCAGAAGATAATAGTTCCTGGTGCGGTCAAGTATGGCTGTAACGTCCGAAGCAATGTAAGATGCGTCGGGAGCCGTGCCCACAATAAGGGGGCTTTCCTTTCTTGCCGCAAAAACGGTGTTCTTGAAGTCCCTGAACATGATACCCAGTGAGTAGGAGCCTTCAATGTCCCCCAGAGCCTTTGCAATGGCTTCCACAGGGTCGCCCTCGTAATAGTAGTCAATGAGCTTTGCCAGCGTTTCCGTGTCGGTCTCGCTCTCAAAGCCGTAGCCCTTGGAGATAAGGAAGCTCTTTATCTTGCGGTAGTTTTCGATTATACCGTTGTGAACGATGGTTATTCTGCTGTTTCCTATGGGGTGGGAGTTTACGTCCGATGGCTCACCGTGGGTCGCCCATCTGGTGTGGCCTATGCCCGCCGTGGCAGTAAGATGCTTGCCCTCGTGAAGCTTCCTGATAAGACCGTCGTCTATCTTGCCCTTTGCCTTTACGGTGTAAAGCTTGTCGCCCTCAAACACCGCAATGCCTGCCGAGTCGTATCCACGGTATTCAAGCCTGCGAAGGGCGTTTACCAGTATGGAGGTACATTCTTCCTTGCCCACATATCCGACTATTCCGCACATATTATTACCTGCCTTTCTTTGCTGTAGGTTTTAGAACCCCTTTAGGCATTTATATTTCTGTGTTATTTATATTCTTACTTAGTGCCGTACATTCTGTCGCCGGCGTCACCCAGACCGGGAACGATGTAGAGCTGATCGTTAAGCTCAGGGTCAACAGCTGCGCAGTATATCTGAACATCGGGGTGAGCCTTGTTTACCGCTGCAATGCCCTTTTCGTTGGCAATAAGGCACATGAATTTAACGTTCTTTGCGCCTGCCTTCTTAACAAGGCTGATAGCCTCGGAAGCAGCTCCGCCTGTTGCCAGCATTATGTCGGCAATGATAACATCTCTTGAAGCGATGTCCTTGGGAAGCTTGCAGTAGTATTCAACAGTGTTTGTGGTCTCAGGATCTCTGAATGTGCCGATGTGGCCGATCTTTGCAGCAGGGATAAGGCTCATAACGCCGTCAACCATGCCAAGACCCGAACGGAGGATAGGCACGAATGCTACCTTTCTGCCTGAGATTATCTTGGACTTTGCAATGCCGAGAGGAGTCTGGATATCAACTTCCTTGAGAGGCAGATCACGCATAGCCTCATAGCACATAAGCATAGAGGTCTCGGAAACCAGCTCTCTGAATTCCTTGGAACCGGTGTTTACATCTCTCATAAGAGAAAGCTTGTGCTGAACGAGAGGGTGATCAATAACGGTGTACTTGAGATTTTCCATAATAAATTCCTCCGTGAATATTATTCGTTTTCTATAGCGGTGATCTGGTCAATTCTGCGCTGGTGGCGGCCGCCCTCAAAGCTGTTGGAGAGGAAAGCGTCAACTATCTCGCATGCGAGACCGGGGCCGATAACTCTTCCGCCCATGCAGAGAACGTTTGCGTCATTGTGGAGACGAGTGTACTTGGCCATGTAGCAGTCGGTGCAGACAGCAGCTCTTATGCCCTTGCACTTGTTTGCAGCCATGGATATGCCCAGACCTGTTCCGCAGACGAGGATAGCAAGCTCGGCATTGCCGCTTGTTACCTCAGCGCAAACTTCCTTGGCAACCATGGGATAATCGCAGCTTGAGCCGTCCATGCAGCCCATTTCTTTTATTTCAATGCCTTTTTCCTTGAGATATTTAACAACCTCCTGCTTCAGAGCGAAGCCGGCGTGATCGCTTCCAATAGCTATCATTATTATCATTCCTTTCGGGATATTACAGCAGATATGTGCCCTGCAATAAGAAATATATATTTATTATAGCACATCTGAAAATGATAATCAATAGCAAATAAATAAAAATGGCGGCACGATGAAATAAAAAAGAAAAGCGGACTATTGGAACCCGTCTTCACAAGCATATGCGCACGTCTTTTCGGCAAATTTTGCCGCAGGTACGGACAAATTAACTTTTCATTATGAAGCCCCTGCCAAACAACAAAAAAGAGAGCCGATAAACTCAGCTCTCTTTTAAGCTTAAAATTTTTTCTCAAAAGCCCACATTACTTTCCCCGCTTTTTCAAAGCGATACAAACACCTGCACCGACAGCGATCAAAGCCGCCGCACACACAGCAATAACAGGAACAGCACTTTTTTTGTCGGAGCGAATAACTATCTCCGTCACGGAAAGGGGCTTTATGTCAATCGAAATGCTGTTGTCTTTTATTTTGCTTATGTCGTCAAGCCTGTGTATTTCCGTGCTGTCTCCGTAAAGAGCATATACCTCCGCATCGGCATATCTGCTGTCTGATGAAAGCTTGATATTCACGGGAGTTTCATTATGCAGATCATGGCTCGTGATGATAATTTTCACAGTGTCTTCGCCCTCACCGTCAATGGAAGAATAAACGGAAATATTGTCATTATCGCACTCGCTTTTAACAAGAGTGTCGCCGAACCCGTTTCCTGCTCCGTCATAATTTGTGAACATATTCATTGCGGCAAGCTGATATTCATTTTGGTCAAATGACCATATCGTTGCAAAATATACACCGTACTTTGCAAAAATCCCAAGGGTATCAGCCTGCGCTACCGCACCGGAAATATGATCTCCGCCGCCGAAATTGTACTCTGTAAAAGCTATTTTTGTGCCGGGATAATATTTGTCTATTGACTCCTGAATATTCGGAAGAAGCGGAAAGAACACCGCTCCGGTATCGGTTATCCAGCTGTCCTCGTGATAATTTTCATCATACAGCGAACGAACGCTGTCAAGCCGTGCTTTTACACAGCCGTCATTGTCATAATGACTGCAGGAACGTTCCCCACACTCTCCCTTTGCCTCGGTGTAGTAGTGAATATCAAGCACATCAAGCAAACGTGTGCCGCTTTCCGATTCAGCCTTGTGCATTTCATCAAGATAATAGTCAATAAACCAGCGGTAATTATTTGCGGCTTTAAGCTCTGCCCAGTCGGGAGCGCTTGCAAGGGAATCATACGCAGAATAACCGAAAAGCGACGGTCCGAACACTTCCGCACCGCTGTCTGTTTCCTTTACAAGCGAAGCAAGATCAACGGATTTTTCAATAAGTTCGGAGCATTTGAGCGGTTCTGTCTGTACACGGCTGTGCGTTGAATGCCACAGCGCAGGCTCATTGTCCAGAGCATACGCTTTGAAGCCTGTCTCGCTGTCCGATTTGCCTATCTTTTCAATAAGATAATTCAGATATTCGTCTGTGTAAACATAATCGTCCTTTTTGTCGGGTTCTGATGAAAGCTCGCCGTTCTTGCGGTTAACGACCTTTTTCCAGTATTCGGACGGCGCAGCCATATCCTCGTTTACCTGTCCCTTTTTTGATGATGCAACATATCCAAGCATTTGCAGAGTAAGCAGTGTGTATGGCACATTTCCGTTCTGCGCTTCATAGGAAGCGTTCAGTGCCGCCCCGCCCGGAACACGCCTGAACTGTTCAGCGGCAGATGAAATAAGGTTCATGTCGGACATATTCTTCCAGTCGGAGCCTGCATTGGACATATTGTTTTCCCAGTTGTAAGCAGACATTCTGTTTCCGCCCAGACGGAATGACTTTGCCGACACTGTGTTCAGATCAACACCGCTGTTTACACCATAAATATACGGAGAGATGTTTTTATGATCTTCTGACGGATAAACATTTACATTTGCGGCAGCATCTTCGCAGTATGCTGCCTGAGAAAATGTTCCGCATATAATGACTGCAATAACCGCAGCCGCAAGCTTTTTTATTTTCATTTGACACTCTCCCCATAAGTTTTATTATAGCTTGATTATAACATTTTCAGCATTTCAAGTCAATTTTAAATTATCGTTCCGAAACTTCTGATTTAGTTTCAAAAAACAAAATAATTCTTTTACGGCTTAAATAATACCGCAGATCTACAGTAAAATGCTATTTAAAATATTACAATCATATTGACTTTTCCCGTATGCTGAGTTATCCTTATCATAAAGGAGTGTGCGGTATGTCTGCTAAGATAAATCAGTATTTTTATCCTTATATCGGACAGGTAAAAGACCTGCCTGTATATCTTGCGGGAATAGGCGGAACAGAATTTCAGGAACATATCTCCCGTCCCGAAGGTTATTGCTGGCATCAGATACTTTTCTCTGCCGAAGGCGGCGGAACGCTTGAATTTGATGATATGTCCGTTAAGATCCCCGACAGATGCTTCTTTTTCCTGCCTGCATATTATCCCCACGAATATTATCCGGACGATAAGAAGTGGGACGTGCGTTGGGTAGTGTTTGACGGCTTTGGCTGTGATAAGCTGCTGAATGAGCTTGATATGAAAAAGCCCTCTGCAATAATTCCGGACAGTTTGGAAGAAATGCAGGGGCTGTACAACAAAATGTTCGTGGCGCTCAAGACCGATAAGATACACGGCAATTACACCTGTGCGGGGCTTGTATATCAATACATTCTGGAATATCACAGACTTGCTTCATCGGGAAGTATGACAGAACAGACCTGCCGCTCGGAAATACTTATGCCCGCTCTGAATTTCATTGACGATAATTTCCGCAGAGATTTTTCAGTCTCCGAGCTTGCGGATATATCAGGGATTTCACAGCAATATCTGTGCAGGATATTCAGGCGGACAATGAATATCCGTCCGAATGAATACATAACCTGCCGCAGACTGCTGGAAGCGAAAAAACTATTGTCCGAAACGGATATGCCGATCAATGAAATATCGTCAATGTCAGGCTTTTCGGACAGCGGATATTTCTGTACTGTTTTTAAAAAGCACGAAAATATGACGCCAAAAGAATATCGTCAGCTGCATAGAAAAAGCGAATAGTCAAAAATTTATCTGCTAATCACCGTTATCCCCTTAACATAAAGCTCGCTTCCGTCAACAGTGAAAGAAACATCAAACCCGCCGAAGCTCATGGCGTATTCCTTTTCGGGGGAGTTCTGATAAGAGGGACGGGGATCCTGCGCCAGAATTTTTATAAGCCCATGACGCTTTTCCTCGGGAACTTTTTCAAGCAGCTCAGGCGGAAAATCTACCGTAAGAATGTCCGACCTGTCCGTAAGTGCAAAGCCCGAAAGCGCCTCCGGGTGGGAATCGGTGTAGGCAAGATAGGGCTTTATGTCGATTATGGGCGTGCCGTTCATAATGTCCGCCCCCGTTACGGTTATCACAGGGCCGTCGGGGGAGTTAAGGTCAATGCCCGTTATCTTCACCGAGGAAAGCCCTATGGAGTTTGGACGGAAAGGCGAGCGTGTGGCAAAAACGCCCATTCTTGTGTTTCCCCCAAGCCTCGGTGGACGGACAGTGGGCGACCATTTCTTACCCATGGCTTCGGAGAAAAGCCACAGTATCCACAGATGTGAAAAGCCCTCCAGCCCCCTGAAAGCCTCAGCCGCACGGTACTCAGGCTCAAAAACGATGCGAGAGGGAACGTCCGCCAGACCGCTCTGACGGGGTATGCCGAATTTCTCGGTAAAGTCGTTTTCAATGTGTGCGATTATTTTTATCTCAGGCATATCGTCACCCTTTAAGGAAAGCGATTATCTCAGCAGCGTTGGTGTCGGGCTTTACCTTTGGCATGGTTTTTATGATAATGCCGTTTTCGTCAATGACATATGTCGTTCGCACAACGCCCATGGATACCTTGCCGTAGTTTTTCTTTTCCTGCCATACGTCATAAGCCTTTATGGCGGAAAGCTCAGGGTCGGACAGAAGAATGAACGGCAGATCGTATTTCTCCGCAAATTTTGCGTGGGAAGCGGCGCTGTCCTTGCTTATGCCCACCACCTGTACGTCCATGGTGCGGAAGTCGTTGTATGCGGCTGCAAATGCGCACGCCTGCCTTGTGCAGCCGGGAGTGTTGTCTCTGGGGTAAAAATAAAGCACCAGCTTCCTGCCTGCAAAATCCGACAGGGAATAGGTCTTTCCGTCCTTGTCGCAGAGGGTGAAATCGGGGGCTTTTGTATTCTCGCTCAGCATAATATCATTCCTTTACTTTTATTGAGCCGATGTTCCTTTGTGCCATAGGTCTTTCGGCGATCATTTCTCTTATTGCCTTTTCAACGGCAGCCACTTCGTCGTGAAGCTCGGAGGCGGTGACACGGTATGCGCCGTTGCCCAGAATGATTATCTGCTCCGCTCCGTCCGATGTGGCGACCCTTACACGGCTGTTCTTTGCCAGCTCGTGAGATGTTTTTTCAATGTACATATCCGCCGTTTCCGCTTCCTTGGTATATACAACGGAAATGCCGCCTGTCTGCTCCACTTCCCTGTGGTCGCCCTTGACACGGTATGCGTCAAATACGATTATCACCTCGCAGGGGCGGAAGCCACGGTAATTGCTCATGATGCTGATAAGCCTGCTCCTTGCAAGGTCAAGGTTATCCTCCGCAAGCTTTTTCAGCTCGTCCCATGAGAAGATTATGTTGTATCCGTCCACCAGCAGATACACAGGCCCCGTAGGAACGGGGGAAGGCTTGTATTTGGGTGCTTTTTCATAGTCTCTGTGAAGCGCCGCAATGGGGTCACGCTTTATCTTGCCATATGTGCGCTCGAATATCTCCATAAGCTCCTTGTCGTCCTCAAATCGGGAGCGCACAAGCTGGGTTTCACGGACTGACAGCTGTATCTCATCATCGGCAGCTTCGGCAAGATATACGCCGCTTTGTGCATGAGCATGGCTTTTGACCTCGTTCCATTTTACAAGATGCCCTGCACCGTGAGCGCAGAAAATGCTGTCCGCAGGCTGTTCAAGGTCGCTGTCAGGGTCATAGCCTATGTCCGCAATGACCTTTTCGGAGTTGTGGCATGGGAAATAGCCTTTCAGCTCGCAGATAAAGCGCCCCTTGCCCTTGGTGTAGCCTGCCACATCAGTGTGATAATCGGCAGCCTCCGATACGGGGACAGTGCCCGTTATCACAGCATTTTCACCCATTATCTCGGGAGCGGAGAACTCGCCGCACATTCGCTGGATATCAGTCATCGCCCTGCCTGCACAGTCGGAGGGCACTTCCAGACGAAAACTGTAGAAGGGTTCAAGCAGTACGCTCTGAGTGCTTCTCAGACCCATTCTCAGCGCCCTGTACGTCGCCTGACGGAAATCTCCGCCCTCGGTGTGCTTTATGTGTGCCCTGCCTGCCACAAGGGTCATCTTCATGTCCGTAAGAGGGGAGTTTGTGAGAACTCCCGTGAGAGTCGTGGCTTTCAGCAGCGATATGACCAGCCTCTGCCAGTTCTGCCCCAGTACGTCCTCGGAGCAGTCGGAGGCAAATACCAGTCCGCTGCCCTGCTCAAGCGGCTCCAGCAGCAGATGTACCTCCGCATAATGGCGCAGCGGCTCATAGTGACCTATGCCCACAGCGGGAGCGGAGATTGTCTCCTTGTATGCTATGCTGCCATGGTCAAAATCCGCATCAATGCCGAATCGCTCCGCTATCAGCGTGCGGAGTATCTCCAGCTGAATCTTGCCCATGAGCCGCAGATGTATCTCGCCCAGCTGTTCGTTCCATACCACATGGAGCTGGGGGTCTTCCTCTTCAAGCAAACGCATTTTGTCAAGCATATCGTGGGGGTCAATGTCAGCGGGAAACAGCACACGGTAGGTGAGAACAGGCTCGATAACAGGGTCGTCCGCTTCGCTTTCAGCGCCCAGCCCCTGCCCCGCAAAGGTGTCCGCAAGACCCGTCACAGCGCAAAGCGTGCCTGCGGGAGCTTCATTCACAGCGCTGAACTTTGCGCCCGAATATATCCGTATCTGGTTCACCTTGCCCTCGCCCACAGCGTCCTTTACACGCAGAACGCCGCCGGTTATCTTCATGTGAGTGAGCCGTGCCCCACCCTCCGAGGTTATCTTATATACCCTTGCGCCGAAATCGGCGCCGTATTCGGGCATAATGGTGAACTTTTCCAGACCCGTCATCAGCTCACGGGCACCTTTCAGCTTCAGAGCAGAGCCGAACCAGCATGGGAAAATGCCACGCTCTGCAATATCACGGGCAATGCTCTCATCGGTAAGAGCGTCGGTTTCAAGATATTCGTTCATAAGACTTTCGCTGAGAAGCGCAAGCTCACCGTTGCGGTCATCGTCCGAAACGGAAAAATCAGCGATCTTGTCGGATAAATGCTTTCTCAGGTCGGATAAGATATAATCACGGTCGAACTGAGAAATGTCCATCTTGTTTACGAAAATAAACACGGGCTTGTTGTATTTGCCCAGCAGCCGCCAGAGAGTTTCCGTGTGGCTCTGAACGCCGTCAGTGCCGCTTATCACCAGAACAGCATAGTCCACTACCGACAGCGCACGTTCGGCCTCAGCGGAGAAATCCGTGTGCCCCGGGGTGTCAAGGAGAGTAAATACAGCGTCATCACCGTGGATAACAGCCTGCTTGGAAAATACGGTTATGCCACGGCTGCGTTCAATGGAGTGGGTGTCAAGAAAAGCATCGCCGTGATCTACTCTGCCCTGCTTGCGTATCTCGCCCGAAAGGTATAACAGGGCTTCGGAAAGGGTAGTCTTGCCCGAATCGGCGTGGGCAGTCATACCTATAACAATTCGTTTCATCAGATCGTTCCTATCTTTGGTTATTGCGGTCATTGCTTATATTGTAGCACATAATCGTGAGGTTATCAAGTGGGAACTGTCGGTTCCGATTTCCTCATTATCCCCACATCTTTCCGAAATCCATGACTTTTTTTCATTCGGTACTTGCAAAACAAAGTCATGTATGGTATAATTATTGTTGTATTGCCGCATATGATAAGGAAAGTTATCCATATGCAACTAAAATTCAGAAAAGAGGAAAGACTTATGGATCTTGAAATGGTCAAGTATCTCGCAAAGCTCGGAAAGCTCAGCTTCACCGATGAAGAGCTGGAACAGGCTGTAAAGGATATGACAAGCATTATCGAAATTATGGATACCATCAAGGAAATAGACATTACCTATGATCCCCTGAAGGATAACCACAACGTTTACCTCAAGGATCTCAGAAAGGACGAGGCTAAGCCCTCTCTTCCTACTGAAAAGCTCCTTCAGAACGCTGTCAGCAGCGAGAACTGCTTCGTTGTTCCCAAGGTCGTTGAATAATTCAGGCAAGCCCCTTATTGAATAAAATGAGCCGCAGCCGTGCTGCCCATATGAAAGGATGAGCATTTTAATGGACATTACTTCCCTTACCGTGAAGGAAATGCGCAGCAAGCTCGATAAAAAGGAAATATCCTCCCCCGAGCTTACAAAAGCGTATCTTGAAAGAATAAAGAACGTTGACGGAAAGCTTGAAAGCTATATCACCGTCACCGAGGAAAAGGCTATGGCAGCTGCCGAGGCTGCTCAGGCTAAGATAGACGCAGGCGAGGCTTCTCCTCTCTGCGGTATCCCCCTTGCTATAAAGGATAACATCTGCACAGAGGACGTTAAGACAACCTGTGCTTCAAAAATGCTGGAAAACTTTATCCCTCCCTACAACGCAACCGTTATGGACAAGCTTGAATCTCAGGACATCGTAATGCTGGGCAAGACCTCCATGGACGAGTTCGCTATGGGCGGTTCCACACAGACCTCCGCTTTTAAGAAGACCAAGAACCCCTACGACACCGCAAGAGTTCCCGGCGGTTCATCGGGCGGCTCCGCTGCTGCTGTGGGCGCTGACCTCTGCGCTGCGGCTCTCGGCTCCGATACAGGCGGATCTATCCGTCAGCCTTCCTCTTTCTGCGGCGTTACAGGCTTAAAGCCCACCTACGGAAGAGTTTCCCGTTACGGTCTCGTTGCTTTCGCAAGCTCCCTTGACCAGATAGGCCCCATCGCAAGGAGCGCAGAGGACTGCGGAATGATCCTCAACGCTATTGCAGGCTATGACCCTCACGACGGCACAGTTTCCAAGAACCCCGTTGATGACTACACCTCCAAGATAGGCATGAGCATGAAGGGCGTCAAGATCGCCGTTCCCGCTGAGTTCTATGCAGAGGGCATCGACGATGTTGTAAGAAAGACCGTTCTTGCCGCTGCCGACAGCTACAAGGCTATGGGCGCAGAGCTTGTTGAGTGCTCTATGCCCTCACTGAAGTATGCAGTTGCTGCATATTACCTTATCTCCTCCGCTGAGGCTTCCTCCAACCTTTCCAGATACGACGGCATCAAGTACGGCCACCGTTCCGATATCGTTGGAAACTACAGCGAACTTGTTACCGCTTCCAGAAGCGAAGGCTTCGGCGACGAGGTAAAGAGACGTATCCTCCTCGGAAACTACGCTCTCTGCTCCGGCTACTATGACGCTTACTACGGCAAGGCAATGGCCCTCAAGCAGAAGATAAGAGAAGAATATGCGGAAATTTTTGAAAAGTGCGATATTATCCTCACTCCTACCGCTCCTACCGTTGCATACGGCGCACACGAAAACATTTCCGACCCCAAGAAGATGTATCAGGCGGATATCTGCACAGTTACAGTAAACATCGCCTCACTTCCCGCTATCTCCACCACCTGCGGCTACGATGACAAGGGTATGCCTATCGGAATGTCCCTCATCGGCAGAATGTGGAACGAAGCAGAGATAATCGGCGCAGCTGACGCATTTGAGAAGAGCTTCAGCCGCAAGCCCGCAAATATATAAGGAGGCGCAGCTCATGTCAGTTTCAGATTATATTCCTGTTATCGGCCTGGAGATCCACTCCGAGCTTCTTACCAAGTCCAAGGTGTTCTGCACCTGCTCCGCTGAGTTCGGCGGCGAGAGAAACACCCGCTGCTGCCCTGTTTGCTCAGGTATGCCCGGTACTCTCCCCGTTATAAACCAGACCGCTGTTGAATACGCTGTAAGAGCAGGCTACGCTCTGGGCTGCAGCATCAACAAGTTCTCTGTTTTCGACAGAAAGAACTACTTCTATCCCGACCTTCCAAAGGCTTATCAGATATCCCAGATGCCCCTTCCCCTGTGCATCAACGGCGTTGTTCCCATTGACTACGAGGAGAACGGCGAAAAGAAGCACAAGGAGATAAGGATCAACCGTATCCACCTTGAAGAGGACGCAGGCAAGCTTATCCACGATGACCTGAACGGCGTTTCCCTCTGCGACTACAACCGCTGCGGCGTTCCCCTTATCGAGATAGTTACCGAGCCTGATATGTCCTCCCCCGAGGAAGCAAGAACTCTCGTTGAGACGATCTCTCTGCTTCTCCAGTACACAGGCGTTTCCGATTGTAAGATGGAGCAGGGCTCTATCCGTGCGGACGTTAACGTTTCCCTTATGAGAAAGGGCGATACCGAGTTTGGTACAAGAGCCGAGATAAAGAACGTAAACTCCCTCAAGTCCATCTACCGTACCATCGAGTTCGAGATAAAGCGTCAGGCGCAGATACTTGACAGAGGCGGCAAGGTCGTTCAGGAGACCAGACGTTTCGACGCTAACCGTGGCGAGACCAAGTCCATGAGAACCAAGGAAGATGCTCACGACTACAAGTATTTCCCCGATCCCGATATCCTGCAGGTTAACTTCTATGACGAGGATCTGGAGAGAATAAAGAACTCCCTGCCCGAGATGCCCAAGGACAGACTTGCAAAGTACATCAGCTGGGACATTCCCGAAAAGGAAGCAATGGTCATCGTAAACACCAAGAAGATATCCGACCTCTTCGAGGAAGCTGTCAAGTGCTACAACAACCCCAAGTCGCTTGTTAACTTCATCAACGGCGAGATAATGAGAAGAATGAACCTGGGCGAAATCGATATTGAAAAGCCCATGTTCACCGCTGCTCAGGTAGCAAAGCTGGTTGAGATGTCCGATACCGACAAGGTAACAAAGAACGATGCCAAGGAGATATTCCGTGAGATGGCTGAAAAGGGCGGCGAGCCTGAGGATATTGCAAAGCGTGAGGGAATGCTCATCGTAAGCGATACAGGCAAGGTGCTTGAAGTTATCGAAAAGGTTCTGGCTGCAAATGAAAAGGCAGTAAACCAGTACAAGGGCGGAGATGTAAAGGTATTTGGCTTCCTTATGGGTCAGTGCAACAAGGAGCTTAGAGGTGCCGCTACACCTAAGGTTGTTAAGGAAGAGCTTGAAAAGAAGCTTAAATCCTTATAATTGAATAAAAAAACAAAGCCTGAGAAATCAACATTTCTCAGGCTTTTTGTTATATGGCAGGCTATTTAAATGCACAAATCATAGCGTGGTGAAGCGTTAGCCTCCAACCATTTTTACTCCTCTCCGTCCAGTATGCGGAGAGCTTTTTTATATTTCTCTATCCTCAAAAGATCCTTTTCCGTAACCGTGTCCATTCGTGAAAGATCACTGTTGTGCGCAATATCCGCCCTTTTGACAGGCTCGGCAACCGTGCCCTTTATTCGCCGCACATAGTCAAAATAATCGGTGCTGTTGTCATGGGTCATCAGCCTTACTCCCTCTGTGACCGCAGGCGGAAAAAGCTTTTCAAGCTCTTCAAGTGTCATGTCCGTGTCCTCCACCACGTCATGCAAAAGCGCAATGGCACAGGTGGTCTCATCTTTCATCTGCTCGGCAACATGATACGGGTGGAAAATGTATGGCAGACCGCTTCTGTCAAGCTGACCCTCATGGGCCTTGTATGCGGTGTTCAGAGCAAGCTTGGTAATGGGTGTATATATCATCATATCATCTCCGTTTGCTTTTATTTGATTATATCAGTGCACACTAAAAAAGTCAAGCGCAAAAAGGCTTGTCAGCTTTGCTATTTGCACAAAATATTCACAGAAAATTTGTTGAACTGCACATATATTTATGATATCCTAATTTATGCACATTATGGAAAACATAAGCATAATAGGAGGAGAATTTATTATGTTAAAAGACCTTTTTAAGAAAGCAGCAGCTGTGCTTGTTTCCGCAGCGTCCGTTTTTGCCCTGTCTGCAACAGCCTTTGCGGCAGCCGACAACACTGTAAGCTTTGACGTTTCCGCAGCTCCCGTTATTGAGCCATGGTCAAGCTACGCCATTTCAATGGAGCATTACGATCCCACCAAAATAACCTCCGCTTCCGAGGTCATCGTTAACTTCACCTATGAAGAAGTCACCCCCGTTGCCGAGGGCAGCGAAAAGGAATGTCCCATTGAGCTTATCGTGCAGAGCTGGTCATTCCCCGACACTCCCATGGCAAACTCCAGCGGCGGCGTGTGGGCAAAGGTAGCTCCCTACGAGTGGGACGACACTCACGCAAAGTTCAGCTATGACGATATGGTGGCAGCATACGGAACAGCCGATTTCTCAGGCGTTGACGCACTTAACATCGGCGCAACAGCCAATGCGAACCTTACCGTTCAGTCCTGCACTATCACCAACTGCGAGGACAATATGTACATCAAGATGACCGATGCCGAGCGTGCAGAGGCTTATAAGACTGCACTTATCGTAGTTCTTGCTTCCGCCCTTGCGGTCATCGTTATCATCATTGTTGTGTTCCTCATTATTCTCAAGAGAAAGAGCAGCTATACATATGATGTTGCCACAGGCAAGTATGTAAAGATCGAAAAGAACAAGAAGTAATTATAATACTAATCACCAATAAAACTATAGACAAAAAATCATCGCATAATCCATATACGCAAGATTATGCTCAATTTTTTGTATAGTTTTTAATTGGTGCTTAGTATAAGCTGTTATGCCCCCGAAAAGTAAGATGCTTTTCGGGGGCGTTTATTTTATGGGGCATATGTAAAAATAAGGGCACCTTTTCGGTACCCTTATTTTCTTATTCAGCTGATGTCTCAGCAGCTTCATCGGTCACGTCCGTCTCGGCAGGAGCTTCCTCGGTAACAACAGGATTGCTGTCACGTCCCGCTGCGGAGGGAGGATTTGCGGAAAGAATGGTCTGAGCATAGTTTATCTCGCTGTAGCTTACGTTTCTTACAGCCAGCTCAATGTCGGAAAATTCAACATAGTAGTTGTATGCACGGTCATAGCCTGCATTGGGGTCAGTGAAATAATAGCGGTAGCAGTAAAGTGAATCGTTGGAAACACTGCGCTTGATGTAATAGGGCTTGAGACCCAGTGTCTTGTTAACGTTTTTGATGCTCATGCCGTATTCAAGGGTGTTCTGGTCAAGCTTTTCAGCCATCTTTCTGCCCTTCCAGTTGAGCTTGAGCTGCCTGAAATCGTAGTATTCCACATCGGTTATCATGTCATCGCTGTCAACGGTGAGCATTATCACCCATTGAGGCTGCTCGGAGCCGCTTACCGTGGTAGTCTTGTCGGAGATGCAGATATAATCGAAATCGCACATATTGTTTATCATGCCGTTTGTGCTCTTTTCGGTAAAGGTAAGACCCGTTTCCGACTGAGCATACTCAACATTTCTGCCGAGAGGAATGCTCTGGGCTGCGTTGTAGCCCTCGTTTCCGCCGAAAATGTTTACCAGCACCACTATCAGCACAATCACCGCAATGACCAGCAGGCATATGCCGCCAAGCTTCAGCTTCTTTGCAAGGGCAGCTTTTTCTTCAGGGCTGCGCTGCTTCTTTTCGGGCTTGGGCTTCTTTTCCTTAGCCGCCTTTTCCTTTTTGGGCTTCTTGTTTTTTACCCGACCCTTATCGTCTATATTTTCAGGGAGCACAGGAGCATCAAGCTCGGCTCCGCAGGCTTCGCAGAATATATTGCCGTCAGGGCATTCACTGCCGCACTTTTTACAGATCAACACTGTCACGTCCTTTCAATAATCGACACTTTTTTATATTTTACCACACTTGCCCGATTTTGTCAACAGAGGTATTGCGGTGACGGCATTTCTGCGGGTAAAAGAATTATGAACGTTGCCCGCATATTGACATTCCCGCCTGCCGATGATATAATAATGATAGATTGTCAAGTCAAGTGCAACAAAATCAGAGAAAAAATTTTTTGAGCACCTCAAAGGGAGTAAGGAAATTGAGACGTTTTCTCGGACGATTG
>NZ_JAOQKB010000004.1:53805-251901 GCF_025567215.1 Huintestinicola butyrica | reverse complement strand
TCGTCCGAGAAAACGTCTCAATTTCCTTACTCCCTTTGAGGTGCTCAAAAAATTTTTTCTCTGATTTTGTTGCACTTGACTTGACAATCTATCAGTATATTATTTCAGCAGACCCTTGTTATGTACATCATCAAAAAGAGCGTCCATATGCTCCCAAAGCTTTTCGGAGCCGCCCTTTATGCACTTTCCACGCTCCTTGACCTGCTCATAGCTTACGTTATGCTCACGCCAGCTTATGCCGTCCTTGAGATAGTTCAGCAGCATGGGCTGCATACGGTCAACGGAGGAGGCAAAGCGTGCTTCCGGTGTGCTGCCCGCTTCAAATTCTTCCCACAGGGTGCGGTATTCGTCACGCTGCTCATTTGGAAGCAGACCGAACAGACGGTCGGCGGCCCTTGTTTCACGGTCACGCTTGGTCTCATAGCCCTTGTCGTCAAAGAAATATGTGTCGCCTGCGTCTATCTCCACAATGTCGTGGATAAGAACGGTTTTCACAGCTTTAAGCACGTCTATAGGCTCGTTTGCGTACTCGGCAAGCATTATCACGAACAGGGCAAGATGAAATGAATGCTCCGCATCGTTCTCACGGCGTTTGTACTTCTGCTCCTCGCCCTCAAACTCACGCATTGAAGCACCTCGGCTCTCGTTGCTTATGATATATGTCTGCCTGTAAAGGCTTTTCATCTTATCGGCTTCGATAAGAAAATCCAGCTGCTTTTTAAGTCTTTCGCTATCCATTTTTGTCTCCTTTTAAAACAAAAGCCGACAGATACTGTCGGCTTTTCGTATTTTAAGCTTTTATTACTTGGAGATAAGTGCCAGAGTATCTCTTGCAATGAGAAGCTCCTCATTGGTGGGAACTACCCAAACCTCTACCTTGGAATCGGGAGCGGAGATCTTGCAGAGCTTGCCCTTGATCTCGTCGTTCTTAGCGTTGTCAAGCTTGATTCCGAAGAAGTCCATATCTGCGCAAACGTCTCTTCTTACCTCGGGAGCGTTCTCACCGATACCGCCTGTGAAGATGATAGCGTCAAGACCGTTCATAGCAGCAGCAAATCCGCCGATGTACTTCTTGATCTCGTAGCGGAGCATATCGCCTGCCAGCTGAGCTCTCTTATCGCCCTTAGCTGCGGCAGCGGCAATGTCTCTGTTATCGCTGGAGATACCGGAAATGCCGAGGAAGCCGGACTTCTTGTTGAGGTAATCGCTCATCTGGTCAGCGGTGAGACCAAGCTTCTTCTGAACGAACTCAACAGCGGAGGGGTCAACGGAGCCGCTTCTTGTGCCCATGAGAACGCCGTCAAGAGGAGTGAAGCCCATAGTGGTATCAATGGACTTGCCGCCCTGAACTGCTGTGATGGAGGAACCGTTGCCAAGGTGGCAGGAAACTATTTTAAGATCCTTCAGGTCCTTGCCCATAGCCTCAGCAAGAGCTGCTGTTACGAAGCGATGGGAAGTACCGTGGAAGCCGTACTTTCTTACGTGGAGCTTTTCATAGCACTCGTAGGGGAGACCGAACATATAAGCCTTTTCGGGCATTGTCTGGTGGAATGCTGTATCGAATACAACT
Source organism: Huintestinicola butyrica (assembly GCF_025567215.1). Lineage (NCBI taxonomy): Bacteria > Bacillati > Bacillota > Clostridia > Eubacteriales > Oscillospiraceae > Huintestinicola > Huintestinicola butyrica. The sequence continues at coordinate 250,331 of NZ_JAOQKB010000004.1, read as the reverse complement.
ACCTGAGGACAGTCTGCGGGGATTACCTTCTTGCAGGCTCTCAGAGCAAGTGCGTGGGGGTGGTTGTGAACGGGAGCCAGCTCTGCCAGACCGTCGATCTTGTCGATTACCTCATCGGTAACGAGAGTTGTCTCGCTGAATACCTCAGCGCCCTGCACGATTCTGTGGCCTACTGCCTTGATCTCGCTCATGGAGTCGATGACCTTGCCATCGCCGGAGGTAAGGACCTCGACCAGCTTTTCAAAAGCCTCTGTATGTGTGGGGAAGCTGCAGTCCTCGTCAACCTTTCTGCCGTCAGCAGTCTTGTGGGAGATGTGACCGTCGATACCGATTCTGTCACAGTTGCCCTTTGCAAGAACGCTTTCGTCGTCCATGTTCAGGAGCTGGTATTTAAGAGAGGAGCTGCCTGCGTTAACTACTAAAACTAACATAATAACACCTTACCTATATCAATTTTTACATCTAACGATGATACCGATAATATTTTAGCACCATTTGTGCCAAAAATCAAGAGGCAAAAGCCACAATTCGGCAGATTTTGTGTTAATTATTATAGTATCTGCGTAAAATATGCCTGAAAACCGGTTCGAAATTTGGGCTGGCTTATGACGTACTATAAATATTCTCCAAATATCTGTCCTGTGAAATGTGTGAATTTGGAGAAAATTTGAATTATACTATTGTAATTCATAATTAAGTGTGTTATAATAATGTCACAGGGAAGTTTTCATCAGTCAAAACTTCGTATAACTTTGTGAAAAAATAAGGAGCTGATATTTATGAAGGGTGCATTCGGTGTTGCTCTGCTTACTATGATCGCTGCCGCTGCAGGTGCTGCTGCCGCTGTTTACGCCGTTAAGAAGCGTGAGGAGCTGGAACAGTATGACTACAGCTTTGATGATGATGACGAGATCTATTTCGGCGATGATGACGGCTGTGACTGCCGCTCATGCTCCGAAAAGGACGACTGCGATGACGCTGACGATGTAAGCAGCGACGTTGAGGAGCTTGAGGCTCTTGACGGTGCTGATGATTCGGACGTTGCAGCTGCTTCCGAAGCTGCTGACGATACCGCTGAAGAAAAGACCGAGGAATAATTTTTCGGATTTGCAGACAATGAAACAGCTGCCGTACTTTGTGTGCGGCAGCTGTTTTTTTATTCTTCCGTATCGGCCATGCTTATTTCCACTTCGTTGAGGGTGAAGCCCACATCTTCGAGTGTCTTGATGTAATCCTGTGCGGAACGGGGGTCGCCGTTTGTGATTGACACCGCTGCCCTGTTGTTGGGAACATCAATGAAAACTTCCTTTACGCCGAAATCCGGGTCAAGGACTTCCTTTGCCTTTTCACCGATGGCGGTAAGCTCATTCATTGAGTGAGCTACTGTCTGGTAGCGGACGCAGGTGTATTCAGACAGCAGGCTTGTGTAATACTCCGACGGCTCCTTTTCGGTGATGGCAACAAAAAGATTCTTGCCGTAGCTGTAAACTCCGCCGTAATCATCGGGATAAACTGTCTTGCCTGTGGATTGGAAGGACATGGTAAGGCGGGTGTAGGCGTTCTGGGGAGTGTCCTCAAATTCAAGCTGGGGCATTGTTGTCGTCTGCTCGGTGACTTCCTCCGTGACTGTGGCAGCTTCCGATGTCTGCACGGTATCGGAGGTGCCAAGGGTAACGGTTACTTCCTGGGAAACCGCACCTTCGGAAGTGCCGAGAGTATTATTGCCGCAGGAAGCCAGCAGCAGTGCCGCCATTACGGGCGGCAGTAATTTTTTCATATGCACGTATATCATTCCTTGGTTAATATCTTTTGGTATGATAATAATAGCATTTTATAATGTGGTTGTCAATATTAAAGTATGTCATGGCGCACAAAAATGTTTTGCGATGATATTGCAATTTTGGGAAAACTATTGAAATTTTCGCTGGCTTGTGTTAAAATATAAAATGATATAACCATATCCGAAAGGTTTGATGTAAGATGTTCAAAGGGCGGAAAATAATTGCGTTATGTCTTACCAGACTTAGCAATGATGAAACCACTGCCAAAGTGGCTGAACTTAATAAGGCTCTTGTTGCCAAGGATTATCGGCTTTTTGTATATAACGCCTGCACTGATTTTTATCGCAACAACAGGTTCGAAAACGCTGAGAAAAAGGTCTATTCCCTGATAGATTATAATATTGCAGATGCTGTGGTGATATTCAGCGAGGCTTTCAGGGACACTTCCATCGTCGATGAACTGCGTATGGGCGCTGAGGCTCACAATGTGCCTGTTTTTATTCTGGGCAACAGGTCAGAGAAATGCACCAGCTTTATTTTCGACTATGAGGCGGGCTTTGAACAGGCAGTGCGCCATATCATCGAATATCACGGCATAACCGATACGGCGATGATAGCGGGACTTAAAGGTGAGGAACATTCCGAGCAGCGTATTGCGGTATATAAAAAGGTGCTTGCAGAAAATGGTCTGCCCTTTAATGACAATATGCTGAGCTACGGCGATTATTGGTCAGGCCCTGCGCAGAAGGCTGTTGAGGATATGGTCGCCGAGAACCGTGTGCCCAAGGCTATAATCTGCGCCAATGATATGATGGCGATAACTGCCTGTGCGGTATTGAACCGGCATGGATATAAAGTTCCTGATGATGTGGCTGTGGTGGGCTTTGACGGCACTGAAGAAGCAAAACAATGCATTCCGCCCATAACCACCTGCAGGTGCAGCTATTCCGACACGGCAAAAGCCATTGCCGACGCTCTTGAAAAGGTGTTTGCAGGCGGGAAAGTTCTTCATGATAACTATGTGGATTTTGTTCTTGATGTATATAATTCCTGCGGCTGCGATCCTGACCGCCCTCCTTATAATGTGGGCAACACTCTTAAAACTGTTCGGGAAAGATTTTGCAAGTATCAGGACGACAATGCTCTTCTGTGCGAACTGGCACAGGAAATAGTTACGGGAGACAGTGCAGACTGCATTGTGGAAGATCTCAAGGGATATAATTTCTACAACATCTGTATTATGGTAAATCAGAGCTTCTGGAATGAGGCACTTAATCCACTGGAGGAAAAATGGAACGGCTTTGACGATGAGATGTGCATTCTCTATAAATCAGATGATGATTCAAAAAAATATCCCATGAACATCATGCGCAAAGATGTTCTTATTGACATCGACTATGTTATGACCCTTAAAAATCCTGTTGTGTTCAATGTGATCAGCTCATATGGCATTCCTATGGGATATATGTGCGTACATTTCACGGCTGATGTTAACGGCTACTGCATGATACCCCAGTATGTGTATGCTCTCAACAACGCTCTCAGCGGATACCGAAATGCCATGCACCTGAAATACACGGCAAAGAGCATTGAAAAGATATCCGAAAACGATTATCTTACAGGAATTTACAACAGAAACGGCTTCTATAAGCAGCTTTCGTGGCTCCAGAGGAAGAATGCGGGCAGGAATTTTACCGTTGCCTCCATTGACCTTGACGGACTTAAAAACATCAACGACCATTACGGCCATGACGAGGGCGACTTTGCCATAAGCTCCGTGGCAGATGCTATACGCAGTATCCCTATTGAAAATAAGATATGCGGACGCTTCGGCGGCGATGAGTTTGTGGTATGCGCCGTTACTGCCGCTGCCGATAATGTCGGCGATGGAGCGGAGGGCATTATAAGGCGGCACGTTGAGAACTTCCTTGCCTGTCTTAACAAGGATCATGTAAAACCTTACCCCATAACTGCCAGCATAGGAATGTGCAGCACACGCATTGATTTTGATTTCGATGCCATGCTGAAGCAGTCCGATGAAAGAATGTATGCTGAGAAGAGCCTGAAACCAAACAGGCGCAGAAACTGAGTATAATAGTATCAAAATCCCCGTTCAGGTGTATATTTGGACGGGGATCATTGTATCTGAACTTGATTTAATGCTTTGAGCAGTATCGGGCATAAAGGTTCAAATATCATATCTGTCAAATTATATTTGTATAATTCATACTAATCTTTAATCGTTCTATAGACAAAGCCGACAGATGAAATAAGACCAATCTGGGAAAGCGACTGCAGGCGGGCTTGTCGCCCGGCAAGGGAGCTTGACGAAGAATGGGCTTATTTCAGCCGAGAAGTTGTCTATAGGTTGATTGAGGATTAGTATCACATAAATTTCAGGATAATACTTGATTTTGGGAAATTGATGTGTTGATCTTAACTTGTTGCTTTTGAGAATGGTACAAATTTGATATGTTGATATCTGAATTAAAAACGATGGGGTGTCACAAATGGCGAAAAGTAAGATAACTTCCGAAATGCTGGGCGGGGCGATAAAAACAACGTCTGCACCGTCACGCAGGAGCAGGACGGATATTGCATTCATTGCAGTGCGGGTACTGCTGGTGGCGGATATCATATTGACCTTTGTGCTCTCCGTAAATCCTGCACGCATAAGCTCAATGATAAACCGTAACCTTTCTCTTTTTACCTGCGGTATTTCCTTAAGTGAAATGTCAACGATAAAACAGCTCATAAATATAAAAGAGGCTGCCGCAGCGTTTGCTGCAACAGCCTCTTTTATTGGTCGAGGTGACGGGACTCGAACCCACGGCCTCTTCGTCCCGAACGAATTTGCATATAGCTTATTTTTTCCCTTAATAGCGTGAATAGTTGACACATCAATTACACTTTTGACACCCATCTGACACCCATAGCCTATTATAATAATCATTCAGCTTGTCCATCTGCTCTTCTTTATGCTCGGCGTTCAAATGAGTATATATTTCCATTGTTGTTGTAATATCTGCGTGTCCTGCCTGTTCCTTGGCAGTCATAACATCAACGCCTGCAAGGTACATATTTGTAATAAATGTATGTCTCAGCCAATGTGCTGTTATCTGCGGAATGACCATCGGAATTTTTTCAGGCGCATTCAGGCTTTGGGGTTTCTTAAATTCCTTAAGACTGCCCTTGCTGTCAGTTATCAATATGCCGTCAAAGTCTCCAAATCTGAAATTCAATTCTTTAAGATAACTGTTCCACAGTTTACGCCAGGAGCTGCCAGACATAAGACTGCCTTTTGTGTTCGGACAGACAAGCATTGTCTTTGCTTTGCTCCGCTGATCCCTAAGGTATTCTGCAAGTATAGGCGGAATATTCACAGTGCGCATACCTGACTTAGTTTTTGTGCACGGCTTTATTCTGGGAATATCCTTTTCCATTGCCACTGCTTTGTTTACGGTGATCGTGCGCTTGGGGATATTGATATCGGTCCAGTTCAGAGCAAGAAGCTCACCACGTCGGAGACCTGCAAACAGCATTATCATTGCAGCCGTATGTGCCCGATGATTTGTCGGGGCAATTATCCACTTTTGTTCTTCCTCAGTCAATGCTCTTCGTGGTTCCTTATCCTCATCGTGAATATATTCAGGGGGCAGTTCGATGCCCTGAACAGGGTTAAAGTCCATTACACGATTTACAATAGCATATTGGCAAATCTGAGACATTACCGACTTATATTCTTTTAATGTCTTATGCGCTGCTCCATCGGCGGTATATTTATCAATGATATCCTGACAGTCAGATACAGACAGTTCCGAAATTGGAATATTGCTGATATCGTCCATCTTTTTTACCCTAATTGCATATGTCTGATATCTTCCCTCGGAAATCTTTCCTTTTTTCTTGCGTAACCAGCGTTCAGCCCATTCGCCAAAGGTGTCCCGTTCTGCCGAAACATCAATGCCCTTGCCGATTTTCAGCTTGACCTCCTGTACCTTGCGGTCAAGCTCACGCTGTGTGTCAGCATATACGTATTTATATTTGCCGTCTCCGAGATAGACTTTTGACTGCAATCGTCCGTCGGAGCGCTTAGTGTTCTTGGCTCGTGCCATTTTTAACCCTCCTTTTGCAGTTGACTGCAATGCCGTCACCCACCGAAAAATACAGAGGGAGCGGCTCGGTTTCTTATCGGGTGTTTTCCCGAAAAAAACTTTGATTTTTCAAAACTTTTTTCCGAAAAGCACTTGACAAATACGTGCATACGTGTTATAATATATAATGTAAGGAGGACATAATAATGAAAGATAAAGACCTTCTGAAACTGCTGATGCAGAACGGTTGGAAGCTTGACAGAGTAAAAGGAAGTCATCACGTTCTTAAAAAGGACGGCATGACAGAGGTTATACCAATTCATGGTCAGGACGTTCCGACAGGACTGTTAAACGCAATACTAAAGAGGACGGGGCTGAAATAAGCCCCTCACTCCTCAAATATATACAAGGAGCTGTTTATATGAAAATGATTTATCCCGCAGTGTTCCATTTTGAAGATAACGCATACTGGGTTGAGTTTCCAGATCTTCCAGGTTGCCAGTCATTTGGTTCTTCTCTCACAGAAACACTTGACAACGCAAGGGAAGCATTGGAGGCATATGCAATATCCTTGATTGAAAACAAGGAAGAAATGCCAGCACCAAGCGAAATATCAAAGCTTTCTATCGAAAATGGTTGCTTTGCTTCGCTTGTTGATATTGACCTCTCAGCATATTTTAAGAGGGCAAAGGCTGTTAAAAAGACCTTGACAATTCCTGAATGGCTAAACGATGCAGCCATTGAAAAAGGCATCAACTTCTCGCAGACCCTGCAGGATGCTCTTATGGTTAAAATCTCTCAGTAAATATGATTTTCCCCCGTTCCGTATGGTTCGGGGGATTTTTTTATCCATTATTCTTGTTCTTCCCGTAAAAAATCCTGCCAGCCTCAAGGTTCTTGCGATACTGGCAGCAGCGGGCGTAAAAGTTGTTTGAGTGCAGACATTTCAGCGCATCGGAGCAAGCAATATATTTGCTGCAGCAGCCGAATTTGTCGGAAGGTTGATAATTCTTTAATGTAAAGTCAATTAACTCTGTAAGATATGGAATAAGCGTAGTGCTGTTTACATCAAATTTATGGCATAAAAGCTTTCTGGTAAACTTTTCACCCGTTTTCTTATCTTTTGTTGATACATTGTATATTCTTTCAACTGCATCTTCAGGTTTTTTTATGCAGTCCTTGCGCTGATAAAGGTATTCAACTTCTATTCGGCTTGATTTAGAATTGTTTATGCGAGTAAGCTTGAAACATCTGTCGCTTTTAACTTCTTTGAATTCAGCTTCAAGCATCAAGGGCTCCAATATCCAAACGCTGTAGCTTTTATTTTGCGAAGAGTCATTCTCTAATTCATTTTTTACAGTTTCATCACTGTTGTTATCTTGTACTTGCTTTTTTGACTTTTTATGTTCGTTCAAGCCGTAAATTTTTATGTATTTTTTGTCGATATCTTGTTTTTTACACACTTCTTCAATAATATGGTCAAGTGTGTCAATTATATTTTCTGACAATGTTTCGCCGTCATTCATATCAAAAGTGAGCTGATCCATGATATTACTCCTTTTCAGTGATGAAGTTACTCTCTTCAATTATTGCTATTTTACCGCCGTTGTTATTGTATTCTTCTGCCTTTATTCGTTTAGCGCCTTTTTCATCTTTCCAGTCATCACTTCCATGCGCGCCGATTATAAGATAATCCAACTTTTTTATAACATTTGCCTTGATTATGGCACCATTTGCAATGAGGGTGTTTTCAAGAGCCGCACGCTCTCCGCATTTAAAATTTCCTGTAAGGCAAACGGTTTTACCCGATACATCATACGAGAAAGACACATTTAAGCTGTTTGAATTCATTGAAATAAGTGCTTCGGAGTAAGTGATGAAATCACTTTCGGACAGAACACGCACATTGGTTCGGATTGCAATGCTGTCTATCAAATCATCAGCTATGCGATTTGCATATTTTTTGTGCATATCTGTTCCAAGTATCAGATAGTCGGCAGAATAGCAAAAATAGTCAATATACTCTGCGCCCAAAGCGTTAAGAAAGCTCTTGATTTTATCTGTATCTATTTTTTTGAAAGCTCCATACACTATACAGCTTTTCCCGTAAAACGGATTTTGCGCTAATGGGGTACTTTTTACTTCTGCATATTGGTTCTGAGATTTATCAGACTTTATTAAAACGGTACGTGAGCTATTCAGGTCAATCAATGGCTTCAAAGCCTGATATAAGCAGTTGGTAGTGTAGCAGTCATTTTCAGCTCTGTGAGCTTCAACAACGTTTATCCCCAAATAATCTGCCATAGTTTCAAGACGATGGTTCTCCAGTTCAGGGAGACATCTTTTGGAAAGATGAAAAGTATCAATATATGTATTGGTAAAAGGAGTGCCTTTTAATTCCATATGAAGATCGTAGATGATATTATAATCGAATGAATCTATATTGTGTCCGATTAAAATATCGTTTCCGATAAAGTCGAGAAATTTATCAAACTCTTCTTTGATGGTTGGTGCGTTTTTTACCATTTCATCTGTTATATGATTAGTCTTTGTAGCTTCACTCGGAATGTGCATTTCAGGATTTATCAAAGTTGAATACACATCTGTTACAGTGTTGTTTCTTACTTTTAAAGCTGATATTTCAATGATTTTACAACGTGCAGGATTGAATCCTGTTGTTTCAAGGTCGAATACAGTATAATTGTCTTCGGCAGTAAATATTTTTGCGCCTTTGGAGCGATTTGAGTAGCTGTTTCTTGACATCAGTATCACCTCATTGTTCATTATATAATTTGTTTATCAAAATACACCCACATAGCAAACTTAACCATATCCTCGGTAATGCCGAAATACTCAGCAAGCTGCCATATCTCTGTATTTCCGTTTTTCATTGCTGTAACCATCTCGTCCTTCGGGGCGAGTTTTTTTATTGCCCATTTATTGGCCCGATATTCCATACGTTCCCGAAGCTCAAGGCTGTGTTCGGTATAAAACGACATGGTCTCGCAGTGCCCCAGTTCGTGGGCAAGCACAGTCAGTAAATCTGCAACACCTGCAATCTGATCGTGATCTATTATTACTGTGCAGTCTCCGCAGTCATTGATAGCCATTGAAGGGCATTTTTGAAGAGGAGCGTCGATCATAAGAATATCATCGGCTTCTGCAAGCTCACAGAGCTCAACATAACTTGTCATTTATCAATCTTCTTTCTTCTTGTCTTCTTCCCTCATTCTGCGGGCTATCTGGGCGTATTTGCGGACATCGTTCAGAACCTCTTCATCTACATCGGCGGTGCCAAACAGAGCAAAGGAAAGCTTCTCGTTGTCACTTTGCTCTTCTTTTTGGTTTTCATTTCCTACAAGATAATCAACAGATACGCCAAGGAAATCGGCTATCTTAGGAAGATGTTTCATATATGAATTGTTATTACCGTTTTTCCAGTTGGTAAACGCATTTTTGCTTAGCCCAAGAAAGTCAGTAAGGTCTTTTTGTTTTAGACCTTTATTGTCCAATAATTCAATTATTTTGTGCAAAGTACACATTTTCGTTACCTCCAAATTGTACAGCAATACAAAAGTGTATAAACTCGTGACTTTTGTATTGACAGTAACGATTTTATGTGCTATTATGTGTTTGTGAGGAAAACATAACACATAAGCAATAAGAAGTACAGGTAAATTTAATTGCAGTTAAGTTTACCAAGCACACACTATATTTGTTTCGCTAACAATATAGTAACGCTTTTATTTACTTTTGTCAAGCTTTCCGAACAAAAATAATTTAATATTTACATTTTTGCAAAGAGGTGATAATTATTTACAAGCTTTTTATCGCCGAGGTCAAGAAGCAGCTATCTATACGTGGCTGGAAGTACGCTGACCTCTCAAAAGCCACGGGCTACACTGTAGGAACAATAGAGGCGTTTATGTGCGGCGCACGTGAAAGTGAGCGCATGGCAAACTGCATCGCCCAGGTGCTGGGAATAGAGAGATGATGTCTATTTTCAGTATAGCACCGCATTTGGGTGAAAATTAGGACAGATAAATATGAGAAGGAGGGGAGCGGAAATGAAGAGACTCTTAAGGCTGTACAGAGCTATTGAAAGAATAGAGGAACTCGGCGGAAAAGCTTGCTGGATATTCGGCGAGTTATGTGAAATCGGCAAAAGGCTTCGCAATGTCGAACATGATATCGAAAGAATTATGGCGGCATTAGAAAAAGCCGACATTAAAGTCGGCTCTGGTAAAGGCTCTTATTGGGAACACTGGGATAAAACACAGCGATGAAAATAAAGGAGATGAAATCAATGGCAATAGCAAATCTTAAAGTAAAGATAGACAGTGAAGGAATGCTTGCAAAGGTGCAGGAGATCAATGAGAAGGCGCAGGAGCTTGACAGGCTTATAAAAGAGCTGAGGAGCATGAGCGGCGAATTTGTTTCCTGCGACAGCGACGACCTTATCAAGGTATCGGAAGAGGAAACAGAAAAGTAAAGCCCCCGCAGGGCACACCACGGGAGCGGAAGCTAAGACAAACTATTTGTTGTAGAAATAGTTGTCAAGGGCAGTGCCTATATCAAGCAGAGCTAAGCTGATGCTGTGCATAGCATTATACAGTTCGCCGTGAGTTACAGGGTCGTCTGAATCACGCCTTGCAATTTGATCAGTGCTTTCGGCAAATGTATTATGAATAGCTTCGAGTGCTTTGAGAAGCTCCTGTTCGTTGGTAGGCTTGGTCATGTTATCACCCCCTTTCCATAAGAGGGTCTGAGCCTGCGGCAATGTGCCTTGAACGCAAGCTCATTGAAAACATCATACCGCAGTAAGCGGCAGATGTCAAGGCAAAAGCAAAGCCCCCGCAGGGCACACCACGGGAGCGGATAACCGTTTAATCGGCAAAGCCATAAGCAGTGTTTTTAGAGGGGACACTGCCACAGGCAGCAGAGCGGTAAATATCTTTTCTTATAGCATCGTTAGTTGGCATTCGGAAGCGTGATAGGTCCTCGTGCATATTCTCGATGCGTTCAGAGATACGCCAATCAGATTCACAGCGATCAACGGTATCAAAGTCAAAAAAGAAAAAGAAGAAAGCAAACACCCCCTTTCCGTAAGAGGGTCTGAGCCTGCGGCAATGTGCCTTGAACGCAAGCTCATTGAAAACATCATACCGCAGTAAGCGGCAGATGTCAAGGCAAAAACAAAGCCCCCGCAGGGCACACCACGGGAGCGGATAAGCGTTAAATGTCCGGTGTTGCCGCATTCAGCACAGCTTTTTGGATTTGTAGATGTGTTGAACGAGGAATAGACATTCTTTCTTCATGCAGGGTTTCAATTCGCATGAGAATATCGCTATCAAAAAAGAAGAAAGCAAACACCCCCTTTCCGTAAGAGGGTCTGAACTACAGAAAATGTGCCTTTTCGGTAATTCATTAGTCAAATTATACATCTTGGGCAACTGAGATGTCAACAGCAAGGAGGAAATCAAATGAGCAGACGCAAGCATACATCGGGGACCCAGAATAAGCGCACCTGCCTTTCTGCCGTCGAGCAGATGCAGCAGGAGCGCAAAGCCTTAAAAGCGGCCAGAAAGAAGTTTCCCAATGACCCACAGAAGGCAAGGGTCGAGGCGCAGCTGATAATGCTGGGAGCAATGGGCCGCAGCGGACACACATTCGGGAGGTAAGACAATGTATAAGGTAATTGATACATACGACGGATTTGACGATGTCGTAGGAGTATTTGACACCGAGGAAGAAGCGAGAGAAGCTGCGGAGGAGCACGCTGAGGACACTGACGGCGAGTGCCAGGTAATCATTTACAGGTTTGTTTCGCCTGTTAAGGGCTTCGAGGTCGTAACGCACTAATACGTAAGGAGGGCTAAGCATGAACATGAATATGAACAAGAAAAAGGCAAGGCCGTATATCTACAGCTGGGACGAGGTTCCGCTGTTTGTGGATATCCCGTTTTGCAGTAAGCTGTTAGGCATATGCTGTGAGACTATCCGCCAGAAGTGCGCAAATGGCAAGATACGTGCGTTAAAAACGGACGCAGGCTGGAGAATATCCAAGGAGACCCTTATGGAATTTTACGAGAAGGGCGGGGTAATATGAAGGCCAACAGCGAAAAGGCATTTAGGGAAAAGAACTGGCGGACTATTTTCGAGACAATGGAAGATAACCTGCTGACCGTTCTGGACGTTCTTCACGAGGAATACGGCTTCGGCGAGAAGCGGCTTATGCAGTTCCTGCTTTCGGTACAGAATAAGGCGGCAAAGTATAACGAAATGCTGGACGATGGCGTTATTGACGATAAAACAGGCGGTCAGCGAGAGAAATATGCTGCACAGCTGCATGAGATAATCAAGACCCGTGCCAAATATCAGCTTCCGCCGTCAGTGGTGGATATATTTAATCAGTCTGCGCCTACAGCGGCGGAGCTCGACCGCTCGGAGCGTCAGAAGCGCAAAAACAAACAGGTGTCAGTGACCAAGGCGGCAGAGCTGCAGAACAGCTTGCAGACGGCCAGGGCATGGGCAATGAGTAAGGACGGTGCAGGACATGGGCAGGAAAGCAAAATATGAACCGATGGCCGCATCAAAGAAGAAAAAGCCGCCCAAGGCCCCAAGCATCGAGGCGGTAAGCCGCCGTGCAGATGAGCTGGGCATGACGTATGGGCTGTACGTCCAATCACCCCAGTACATTATTGATACGGCGGACGACGGGTGTTTCAACAGGAAAAGAGGTAAGAAAAATGCTGACAAAGCGTGAGCTGGCGGTGCTCCTGCTCCTTACACAATGCCGAAAGGTGCTTATCATCATGCCGACGGATAAACAGGCAAAGAATATGCAGGAATTTCTCAGGGCACAGATAAGGGCTGAGTATCCTACATTTTGCAACAGCTACACAGTGACCGGTATGGTAGTACATATCCGTGGTCACGAAAACGTGACAGTTGCGACCCCGGAGGACTGGCGGACATATAACAAATGCGTATTCAACGGCATTGTGCTTGTCGATGATGATATGTCTCCCGATAACTATGCACCGCTTCCATATATCACTGAAAGTCCTGAGAAGCTTCACAAGTATCTGGGGGAGCGGATTATATGATAAATCCACAGAAATTCGGGGATATCCTTTTCATCAACCCTGCAAACGATATCTTTATGGTCACACGTGACGGAGAGATCTTATTGCAGACGGATAATCCCCGAGCGGCAGTAGTATTTTTGGCAGGTCTGTTCGAGACAAAGATAATAAATCATTTCAAGCCCTTACTGGAAGCAGAAGGGTACGATGAAAAAGGGGAGAGGGTTAATGACAACGGACGAGTATAAAAAGATAGTCTCCGCATCGGTAAGTGAGGAAGCGGAGCAGGCACATATGATGGCATGGTGTGCATGGGCTCAGAACACATATCCTCAGCTTGACCTTGCCGTACACGTTCCCAACGAGGGAAAGCGCTCGGCGGCGGCAGGATATAAGTTAAAGCAGGCGGGTATGCGTGCAGGATTTCCCGATTTCTTTCTGCCCGTGCCGATAATCGACACAGACGGCAGACTGATATACAGCGGGCTGGCGATAGAACTCAAAAAGACAGGCGGACGGCCCACGGACAAGCAGATAGAATGGTTGGAAAAGCTGGAAGGCACAAGACACGCCGTAGCGATATGCTGGGGAGCGGAAGCGGCAATAGAACTTATCGGTGCATACTGCCGCAAGGATATTGACAACATCAGACGCAGCACCCATTCGGCGGAGCAGTTAGAGGCAATACGCCCTAAAAAGCGTGCGCCCAAGGTCAGCAAGATAAACTTTAAGCGGCTATCGTATTTTGCAGTCGGCTGCACACAGACAGCCATTACAGCACTGGATATCCTGATAAACGGTACAGTTACAGGACGCTCACTGGTTATCGTTCTTGCACTATCGGTAGCGGCGCTGTTTACGATGGTTCGGGAGGTCGGACGTGGATAATCTTCAGATATTCAGCGGGCCTAAATCAGCAAAATACGGATATCAGCTTAACCCATATAACACCATGATAGGCGCACTGTACGAGTATCATATAGCTGTCAAAAAAATAAAACGCCCGATGTCAGACACCGAGCGCAGGGAATGGGAAGCTATGGTATGGAAGTATTTTGATAAATGTATGTTCAGCTGTTCACGCTGTCATCTTCCGGAATACCCGAAGTTCCCCAGAGATAAAAGCAGGCTGGATAAAATGGTCACAGGCAGGCTGTACGAACAGCTGTTCGATATCATTAACTACAGAATGCGGCTGTCAAGAGCTATTGCCGAGATATACGATAAAAAAACTCCCACAGGCGGCCAAAACACCTGAGGGAGCGGAAAAATAAAATGTTTATGGTCTGAGTATAGCACATATTCAGAAGAAAGTCAAGGTGTAATATGAGTTACGAAATTTTCAGCGGTAAGGCGTTGGAAAAGCTTGGTGAAAAAATCAAATCATCGAGCAGCAAAATAAACATCATGAAGGACCCGGTATGCGAGGCACTTAAGTCGTTTTGCAGGCAGTCTGAGGAATTTGCACAGGCTGTAGTACAGGGCGGAAGCTTCGAGGAGTGCATGAAGGCGGTCGAAAAGGGAGCAGGCTCGGCACTGTCTGATCTTGATGCCTACAAAAAGGCTGTAAAATTCTATTTTCCTACAGCAACGATATCCTTTTCCATGACTATAAACACTGAAGGCAATAATGATCTTTCGGAAGCTTCCTCGGGAACCTCCGCAGAAAAATCGGAAGAAAAGTCAAGTGTGAATATGTCACTTGATGACCTTCTCGGGCTGTGAGGTGAGAATATGAAAAAGGATAATGCCAAATTGGCGGAGCTCTGGCGGCAATTTCCCTGTCTGCTAAGCAGGGAAGCCGAGGACCAGATCGTATATGATGCGCTGCCGCAATTCCTGTTCTACCAAAAGAAGCGTGGCAAAGCATGGTGCTATTGCACTGCCTGCCGCCGCAGCGATGTGTTCCAAAAAGATGTGTATGCTGACGGAATACGGATAGGCGGCAGTGATGTTCCGGAACGCCTTAAACACAATGATGTCGGCACCTGCCCGATGTGCGGTCATAAAGTTACATACAAATGCGAGGGCAGAGGACATAAGTGCCTTAGGGCGTGGGGAAATTATGCTGTATTCACTGCAAAAGACAATGTACTGTATATAAATGCCGTAAAAGTCATAGTATCATGGTCGCACATTGAAGAACCGTATATCGACTATGAGTACCACAGGCGATATATATTTTCCGAATACGGTTCGGAGGAAATGCGCTGGACATGGCAGAGTGGGGGCTTCACGGCGATGAAAGCAATAAACGAGCCTGTATTCGGAATGTACAATATGGGCATAGACAGCATGGAATATACCCATTCATACACCTGCATCAACGATGATGCAATAGGTGACACATTCCTCAGATACGTGCCATATTACGATTATTGTCAATCGGCGGACGATATTCACCCGGTAAAATTTATTGAACTATGTGCGAAAAATCCCGCACTATGCGAGCAGCTGTGGAAATGTGGATTTTCAAAGGTAGTAACAGATATGGCAGTCGGTAAATCCGTCTTTTCCAAAATGATAAATTGGAAATGCACAGAGATAAAAAAGGCGCTGGGCTTTGATGCCAAGGAAATGAAAGAATTTCATGACAATGGCTGTTACTATTCCCTTCGGCAGATATACGGATATATGCTGCTGAAAAAAATAAAAGGCATAAACAGCTTCGATGAGTGCATGAACATTCTCAAAGCCGACGGAATAAGTCTTATTGAAGAAGAGATCAAGCTTTCCCGTCAAATGAGGGCGTCGTTTGTAAAGGTCAGAAACTATATCTATAAGCACTGTAAATCTGACAGATACGGAGGGGCGCTGGAATGGAGCGACTGCAACAGAATGATGGATACGCTCGGATATCCCAAGGAAAGCGTTCTGAGATTTCCCAAAAGTCTTAGAAAGCTGCATGACCGTCTCGTAAACGAGACCAATGCGGCGGAAGAACGTATAAGAAAGGCTCAGGACGTCCCCAATGACCTTAAAATCAAGGCACAGGAGGAAGAGCTGTCAAAGCTCATCTACAGCAATCTGCTGTATGAAATAGTATTGCCTAAGGATATGCAGGATATCAGAGATGAGGGCAAAGTCCTTGACCATTGTGTGGCATCATACGCCGAGCGCCATGCCAGAGGTGCTACACACATATTTTTTATTCGTAAGCGCTGGAACCCTGAGGAACGGTGGTACACCATCGAGGTATCGGCGGAAGGATATATACGGCAGTGTTACGGATACAAGGATAACAGAACGGTCAAGAAGCCAGACAGCATCAAGCAGTTTGAAAAAGAGTATCGGCTGTTCCTGGATCATGTATTCAATAGGCTGAGCGACAAGGAATATGAAAAAGAGGCAATGAAGCTTGCCGATAACGGAGGTAACGAAAATGGAAGAAACAACAATAATCAGCTCACAGCATAATGAGTGCCTGGACTGGAGTCTTGAGCAGATAGACCAGTCCATTGTAGCACATTCATATGATATGGCACGCTCTATACTGGAGATCGGCAAGGCTCTCAAGGCCATTGAAGACGGGAAAAAGTACACCGAAAAAGGATATTCCAGCTTTAAAGAATATATGGAAGACGCATCGGCGCATACATTTGAGTTTAAATATACTCAGGCACGGAAGCATATCAGGGTGTACGAACGATTTGGCGGTCGTCTTGACAAGCTTAATTGTGCCAAAATTGAGGTACTCGACGTTCTCAGAGATATCCCGGAAGAGGATTTTGAAAAGCTCAACGACAGTGGAGAACTTAATGCTATGAGCAAAAGGGAGGCCGAGGAGCTGAAAGCCAAGCTTGAAGCAGCCAATGAGCAGATATGTCTATTGACTGCCGAAAATGATAAGATAGCTGTCGAAAAAGAAAAAATTACAGCCGACTGCAATAGCTTCAAGGCTGAACGTGATGAATACTACGAGCAAATGAAGGGACTTGAAAGCCGACCTGTGGAAACAGTCATTGCAGAGCCTTCCGAGGAACTTCTGAGGTCAATCCGAGAAGAGGCTGCCAAGGAAGCCGAAAAGAACATGGTATCTGCAAAGTCTGAATATGAGAAAGCAATTAAGGAGCTTAAGAAAGAAAAGAAAGCGGCTGAAAGCAGGGTCAAGGAGATAGAAGAAGCTCATAAAAAGGAGCTTGATGATATGTCCGCATCGTTGGGAGCGGACAAGGCAGCCACTGATGAACGAATAAAAGAGCTTGAACGCAAATTGCAGTCAGCCGAAAAGCCTGCCGATTCGGAGCTTATCGAGTTCAAATTCTATTTTGCCGAGACACAGGACAACCTCAAAAAGTTCCTTAATGCACTCGACAAAGTATCGGATCCCGAGAAGAAAGAAAAATTCAAGGGAGCGGCTATTAAGTTTGTAGAAGCCATTCTCGGTGATCTGAAGAAGGAAAGCTTATAAAGGAGCCATTCATATGAACTACACAAAAATTTATGCCGCAGTGGCAAAGAAGAAAACGATATATGTCTGGCAGCCGAACGAAAGTGACCAGTGGCTTATAGTTGATGGAGCCATATACAGTGTAAGCGGACTGCCTGACATTAACTGTGAAAATGTCCTGCCTCTCATAGGTGTTGACAGTGAAACCAGTGCATCATACAACGTAAGCTATTTCAATGGGAAGAACAAGGATATCTTGCGGAAATACATATACTGCAATGCCTGTGAAGGCGATGGGCTTATGGTCCCCACGAAGCTTGCATTCAGTGATGTGGTCGTGCTCAGAGGTGAGAGCAGCAATGCTCCTCTTTGCGAGTTTGTAAAAGCGGAAAGCATCAGGCCATTTTCGGGGCAGGGTGTTGAGTTTATTTACAGACCTACTCCCGATCTTTCGCCGGGGGCCATGATAATCATCAAGGAGGGGCTTATCACAGTGGGAGCGGCCATTCCGTACAGTTTCAAGGGCAGTTTTAGAAATACAAACACTCTGCGGCATGACCTTCTTGCTGCAGCCCGTGAAATTGAAGAGCAGACCAAAGAAGATGCGGACGAGGAATTTGAGCAGACCGAACTCTGAGCATTCTCTTCTGCACTATATCAACAACGTATCCTATACTATTACATTTATATAGTATAGGATATCCTCGCATTTTCGCAAAAATAAAAATGGCCTAAAAAGGCTTTTAAAAACTCGTTTATAGTATTATCTTTTGAGATTATGAACGGAAGGAAGTGATAACGTGGTACGTGGGTATCTGATGGCTGTAACAGACATTAACGACGAGCGGCACATCGTTAAGACCTACTCATCGGGCATGATAAACAATCACGGACTGAAAGGCAGAGCAAAGAAGTCCGCTGAGACTGCCGACAAGGTGAAGAAGCATAACCAAAAGGTCAGCATTCAGAATTTATGCTGGCTCATGCAGCTGAACTTTGAAGAGGGCGATTATAACCTGTCGCTGCATTACTGCGCAAACGGTGACAGACCCCTCGATGAGTGGCAGGCGCAGAAAAATGTTGCTGCATTCTGCAAGGACCTGAAAAAATGGTGCAAACAGAATATGCCTGACGGATATTCTCTCGATTATCTGTATTGCACACACACTACGACAGCCAGAGGCGCTATCCACCACCACATGATATTACGCAAGGATATCCCGCTGCACGTCATACAGCAGCTGTGGGCAAAATGGGGCAGTGTTTCCGTCGGGCGCAGCCTTTATAGGGGCTATGATTATTATACGCTGGCGTGGTACTGGATAGCCGACCCGAAGCATGAGCCGCACCCAAAGGGTATGCGGTCATACATACCGTCACATGGGTTGAAACGTCCTGTAACAGTCCGTGAGATAGTTCCTGCGAAAACATGGCGCATAAACCCCAAAGCCCCAAAAGGCTGGCGCATCAAAGAGGACACGCTTTACAACGGCGTTGATGTTTACGGATATCCGTACCAGAGCTACACGATGATAAAAATATCGGACGTGAAGAGGATTTAAGTGAGACAAGGATATGCGATAAGGAGGTAAGGAATGACGATAGAACAGCAGAAGCAGCATTTTTGCCTTAGCAAGGAAGAGATAGAAAAGGCTTGGGAAGATCAGCACAATGGTGACACGTTGGTCAAGGTGTCGTTAAAATATCACTGCGGCATATCTACCCTTTACCGAGGGTATCGCATATATGGTCTTGGCACTCCTGTGCGGAAGCAAGGTAATAGAAAGTGACATCTGAATTCTTAAGATGGCTTGTAGGTCTTATACGGTCAGGCGATGTACACCCGTTTTATATCTCTACCGAGTGGCGGAGGTCCAGAGCAAAGGCAATGAAGTACTATCACGGGGAATGTCAGCGATGCAAGCATGAGAAAACTCCAAGTGTTCTTACGCCTGCAACGATGGTACATCATGTAAAACCTGTAAAAAAATACCCTCAATATGCCCTGTCTTTGTTTGTTTTTAATGCACAAACAGGGAAAAAAGAGGCTCAACTTATCCCTTTGTGCAATGACTGTCACGCAGCTGTCGAAAGCAAGACAATGAAGGCGACAGAAGGATATCCGGAGCGATGGTAGGGCGTTTTTTTGGGGTATCCCCCCTTTCAAAAAAAGGCGGAATTTTGAGCCTTTTCATATCGGGCATAGGGACAGGACAATGTCGGGAGGAGCGGAAATTTTTGTTCTACGCACATATGCGCACATGCGCACGCGCGCGTAAATAGTATAGGAGGCAACAGTATATGGGAGCGGCCAAAAGGCAGAAAATCACGGACATAAGAGAGTCACTGCTTGAACAGCTCAGAAGCTCGGGCAGGGACACTCCGTATTACATTGACATGGTGGACGCTTATCTTGACCTGTGGAGGGAAAGAGAGGCATTCAGAAAAGACATTTCAAAGAGAGGGTATTTTGTCTGCGAGACGGACAAGTATGGAAACACATGGAACAAAGTCAATCCCTCGGTGGCGGCGAGGCAGGGCACTACTGTGAAAATGGCGGCTCAGCTTATAAAGCTTGGACTCAATAATCCCTGCGCTGACGATGATGAGGAGATGTGACAGGCGTGTCCGTTGAAAGAGGTGATAACATGGCAGTCGGTAACAAAGGGAGCGGCGCGTGCTGCTGCTTCGGGTGCGGCAGGCGGTCTCAGTCCTGTCACGCTCAGTGTGAAGAATACAGAGAATATCTGAAAAGCAATGCGGAGAAGCGCAATGCGCATCTGAAAGAGAGGCTTGCACTTCAAGGCTACTCCGAGCACGTGGCAAGGTGCATCGAGAGAAGAAACAGGAAGAAAAGGCAATAATGCTATTGGGAGGTACATATGGAAAATACACATACGGCGATAATCAGGTTCCGTGACGGCGACAGTGCGGAGGTCAAGGGCTGTGCTATGATGGGCGTTGACGCTTCTGGGAATGTGATTGTCATGGAGATGGGCACAGGCGACAAGCTGCTTATCAATTTTGACTGTGTGAGATATGCAGGCTTTGAGGATACGGTGGGAGCGGTCTCTGTCAATGACAATGAGCCTGAGACATTCCGCAGTTCCCGCAGCAGGACGGGCAGAGGCAGGCAGGGGGGCAATGGCGTATGATGATGTTTGTGGCGGGCTTCCTTATCGGGTGTTCTATGGCAGCGGTACTGATCGGAGTTGCTGCCTGCGTTATAGCTTCGGGCGATGCGGAAAGGAAGAATAAAAAGAAATGAACAGAATAGAGGATTTCGTTGAATTTGTCGGAGGTCATATATGGGACGCTGATGTAATAGCGGGACGTCTCGAGGAGCTGGGATATTTTTCTGCGCCTGCATCAATCAGATATCACGGAAACGTTACGGGCGGTTTGTATGAACATTCCAAGGCGGTAACGCTGGAGTTGCTGAACCTTACGGAAAAGCTCGGTCTGAGGTGGGGGAGACGTGACAGCATTTACATTGTCGGAATGTTTCATGACATATGCAAGACTGACGACTACAGTCGTGAAATTGTTCGGGAAAAGGCGGCTGACGGAAGCGTGGTGTGTGAAACCGAGGGCAAGTGGGTGTACAACACTGATATGCTTTTACCAGGACATGGAGAAAAGTCCGTAATTATCGCACAGCATATTTTAGGCACACTGACGCAGGAAGAAATCATGTGCATCAGATGGCATATGGGAGCCTTTGACGACAGAGAGAACTGGAAGTATTACAGTGCGGCTGTAAAGAAATATCCCAATGTGCTATATACGCACGTGGCGGATATGACTGCGTCGAATATTTTGGGGATTTAGCGGAGGGCGAGAGGAATGAACAGAATAAATGCAAACGAAATAAACGAATTATTCGGCGTTACCGAAAGCTTCATGCTGCCCGATAAGTTAATGGGGCTACTGTTCTCTGAAGAGATATACAGTATATTTGAAAAATATTGTGACATGCAGGGTGATTTGTCCTATGACGGATTTACCGATTATTTTCAGGAAGAGCACAGCAGCCGCAAGGCTATGATGCAGGATTTCACGCCAAAGGAACTGACGGGGCTTGTGGCGCGAATTGTGGGGGAAGATGTAAAAAGCTGCCTTGACGTTTGTGCAGGAACCGGAGGATTGACCATAGCTATGCACGGTGTTGCACCCGAATGCAAATTTTACTGCGAAGAGCTTTCAAAAAGGGCATTGCCGCTTTTACTGTTTAATCTTTCGGTGCGAAACATATCAGGATATGTAATAAACAAAGATGTCTTGTCAGGTCAGGTTTACGGAGCGTGGCAGATAGTTCAGGGAGAGCACTTTGGGAAAATTGTTAAGATTGACAGTGTTCCCGATGTGCCTGTGGACGTATGTATAACAAATCCGCCATATTCGTTGAAATATGATTTTACAGAAAAGCCAGAGGACGGCAGATTTGCGGAATACGGGTATCCACCAAATCAGTTTTCGGACATGGGATTTGTTATTCATGGAATATCACGGCTGAAGGAAACAGGGCAGGTAATTGCAATTTTACCGCACGGCGTATTATTCAGGGGAAACAGAGAACTGAATATCAGGCGAAAAATGATTAAGAAGGGCAATGTACACGCCGTTATTGGTCTGCCCGAAAAGCTGTTTTTAAACACACAGATACCTGTTGCAATTATCATATTCGGGAAAAATTCTGTCGAAAAAGTTATCTTTATTGACGGATCAAAGGAATTTGAAAAAATCGGCAAGCAGAACCGTCTGCGACGGGGAGATGCCGACAAGATACTGCGCACGCTGAAAAATGCCCTTGAAGTCGAAAGGTATTCGCATATAGCTGACATATCGGAAATACAGGACAATGACTATAATCTGAATATTCCAAGGTATGTTGATACTTACGACCCGCCACAGCCTATAGACATTGTGGCAGTCACAAAGGAGCTGTATGAAAACGAGCAGAAAATAAAACATTGCGAAGCCAAAATATATGCAAGCCTTGCAGAGCTTACGGCGAGAGACGAAAAAACAAGGGCTGAGCTTGAAGAAGTTCGGCGGATATTCAGGGAGATGATTGAACACAGATGAATTGCGGATATGTGAAGCTTTACGGCATTGCAGACATTGAGCGGTGCGGGAGTGGTATTGTTTATCCTATGGGGACTGTTTACATACAAGTTTCTGCTTGTGCCAAAAATTCCGCTGAAAAGTGGCACATCACAGAGACGGAGTGTGAGCTTGAGGGAAAATATGCAGCAGTACGTCCGAAAGTACCTGTTATCCCATTATTCCTTCGGGAGGCTCTGGAATACACAGCGGAAGAGTTTTTTTGCAGGTATATAGGGAGCAATATAAACATTCAGACCGATTTATTCAGATACTATGAACTGTCGTTTTATTTTGATATCAAGGATCAGCAGACTGTTCTTGATGCTCTGAGACCAATGCAGGAAGGCATTGAGGCGGAACGGCGTATAATCGAAAATGTAAAAAAATCCCCGCAGACACATAAAGCATCTGCGGGGAAAAGCGCATCAGGCAAGGTGCAATTTTTCTTTGAGGGCTTCCTGCAAAACGGCGGAGAAGTTTATATTTGCCTGTTCGGCTTTTTCGTTCAGCCATGACGGAATAGTGCAGTTTTTCTTGACACTGCGGTTATCGAGCATACGGCGGTAAGCGTCGGGGTCTGCATCGACAAGGGTCTTGATCTCATTTGCGGCACAGTTAAGTGCGGTGATATCCGAGGGAGCGGGAAGCTCACGCTTGTCATCTTCATAGGTCACGCAAAGAAGGTTTATGGCATCTCTTGCCATTTCAATGGCTTCGGGAACGGTCTCGCCGAAAGTGTTATTATCGAAGTCGGGGATAGTTACAAGGTAGCCGCTTCCGTCATCGCATTTGGTGAGTATTACAGGATAACAGGTTTTCATATGGTCAGCACTCCTTTTGGTATATTTGAAAACAGCTTTTGGGGGAGCTTTGCTCCCCGTTCGCTATTTTAGGTTTCTGCGTTTGATTATTGCTTTTGCGAGGTTCTCGTTGATCTCGGCGTGTCTCGGTATTGCCTCAGCTTCCTTGCCTTTGGTGTAAACATCGTGATTTCCGCCGCATCTTCTGAACTCCCAGCCGTTCTTTTCAAGAAGCTTTATCAATTCCCGCCTTTTCATTTTCTCCCTCCTTCTATTATATATTATACGCCTTTTATGCGTATTTGTCAATAGATGGGAAAGAAAATGATGTATAATATTATATGCGTATTTTGTACGCATTGTGCAAAATGAAAGGAGTACACAAAAGAAATGATACGAGGTGATGAAATGGCATGAAATACGTAAAACGGTACTGTGACAAGATACTTGGCGAGGAGATACGCAGCTGCGAGGAGCAGAAGCAGCTATGCAGGCTGGTTCTGCGTGCCTTTGAAGAAGAGGACATACACATTGACGAGCTGAGTGTTGATAAATATTTTGGCTTGCAGAAATATTTCAGATATGAGCTTTTTGACTGGGAGAAATTCTGCTTTGTGCTCCATTGCTGCACGTACCGTGCGGACGGAATGCCGAGGTGGCCCGATATGCTGGGATACATGGGGCGTGGGTCGGGAAAGAACGGATATGTGAGCTTTGAGGATTTTGCGCTTCTTTCCCCCGCAAACGGCATAAGGAATTACAACATACAGTCCTTTGCGGCGGCTGAGGACAACGCCAAGACCAGTTTTGAGGAGGTACGCAATGATGTTCTGGAAGAGCACAAGCCCAAGCTTTCCCGCTTTTATTCCTGGAACATGGAGAAGATAACCTGCACAAAGACAAAGAGCGTATGGACATACCACACGTCCGCCCCAAAGACCAAGGACGGCGGACGGCCGGGAAAGGTGAATTTTGACGAGATACACGTTTTTGAAAATTCCGACCTGATAGACGTTGCGGAGGGCGGCCTCGGCAAGGTGCGTGACCCCCGAAAGCTGTACACAAGCACAGACGGAGAGGTGAGGGACGGTGTACTTGACGCAAAAAAGGAAGTGGCGAGGGCTATACTCAGAGGAGACCGCCCCGACAACGGATTTTTGCCCTTTATGTGCCACATGGAGCTTTCGGAGATAGATGACCCCGACAACTGGATAATGGCGGTGCCCAGCCTTGACGAGTTTCCTGTGCTGAGGGAGCAGATGATGCGTGACTACATAGAGTACAAGGAAGACCCTATACGCAAGAGGGCATTTGCGGTAAAGCGCTGCAACTGCCCTGACGGTGTACGTGAGGGAGCGGTGACGGGCTGGGAGAACATACAAGCCTGCTGCCGTGGGGCTATGCCCTCGGAGATACCTGAGGTATTGAAGCGCCCATGTATCATTGCGGTGGACTACAGCCTTGTAGATGACTTTATGTCGGCGGTGATCGTAAATCTTATTGACGGGATATATTACGTAAGGCAGAAAACATGGATATGCGAGCAGAGCCGTGACCTGCCCAGGATAAACTTTCCGTACATGGAGGCTGTTGCCCGTGGGGAAGCTGAGATGGTCAAGGGTTCGGAGATAGGCTCGGAGCTTCCGTTTCTGTGGATAAAGGAAGAGACAAAAAATCAGAGAGTGCTTGCGGGAGCGGCGGACAGCTACAGATTTCCCTACATGAAGAGGAACGCTGAACAGATACTGGGCATAACGGGAGAGGCGAGAAAGGCGGCAAACCATTACGGAGAAGACACGGGGCATATATATTTTACCCGTCCCTCTGACCTTGCAAAGGCTGCACCCGACATCACCCTCGACCTCAACAGGCGTATGTTTTACTGCGGTGACAGCATGATAATGCGCTGGTACCTAAACAACGTAAAGCGTGTGGTGGATAGCAAGGGCAACACGACCTTTGAGAAGATAGAGGGCAAGAGCCGAAAGACTGATGGTGCTATGGCACTGTTTGCGGCTATGACCGTTGCGCCCATGCTTGAAAAATACGATAAGAAAAAAAGTTCGGGCATAGTACTCCCGAAACTGAAAATATACAGATAGGAGGCTGTAAGGTGAGCAAAAAGTTGACAGGTGCGGCGGCGTACTTTTCGCAGCTTGATATTACCGCAGTATCTTTGTGTGGTAAAATCAGAATAAAGATATGCACCAAGAATGAGCTGGATATGCTGATGAACGGCGAATTGCAGTCAACTGCAATATTCGGAGAGATGCTGAAAAAATATTCGGGTAATGCCCCTGACAATATGCCCGAAGCGGAGCTGAGCAGGCTCATGGGGGTATATATCGACGGCATTACGAAGATAATTGAGGACTGGGGGGAATATCTCAAAGTTCCCGAAAGCTCATTCCCTCTTGAAAATTCTCTTCCGGAATGCTCATTTCCTGCTTCAACTCTTCCGGAAAAGCTTGTTGCGGAATACACGGGGCTGAGTATCCTCCGGGTCGGCGATCTTGATTATCTGCTGTACAGGCTGTATCTTGCCGATGCGGTGAAATACAATCTCGGCAGGACGGAAAAGGGCATTGATTATCTTAATGCGGCGCATCTGGAGATGTTTTCGGAATATGACCGCAGTGCGTTTCTTTCGGGCGGTGCGAAAATAACGGTGAAAAGGTGATGTTATGGCGAACTGGGGAAGGACGGGGCTTACCAAAGCCGATGACGGAAATGTTGAGATAGACCTTGTGGGCGCTTACACGACATTTACGGCAGAGATACAGAATGAGATAGAGACGATAATCAGGCGGCTGGGCCGCGAGATGCAGGCAGAGCTTGAGGAAAAATCGCCTGACGGTGAATTCTTAGAGAAGAAATACAAGGGCAAAAGATACCGATACAGCCGCAGAAAGTACGGTGCAAGCCCCGGAAGCTACAAGCACGGCTGGAAGGTAAAGTTTAGCGACAGGAAAAAGGGCATGGGAGGAAGGATAGCAGCCACGGCATACCAGAAGGGAGAGGACTACAGGCTTGTTCATCTTCTGGAGTTCGGGCACAGAATGCCCAATGGCGGAACGTTTGGGGGAAATCCCATAGTTTCGCAGATACAGGAAAAATACAGGCAGAAGGTCTATGAAGAGATACGGCGGCTGTTATCCAAGTGAAAGGGAGGCGGTAAAATGAACGAAGAGAGTATTTCAAAGCTTACTGACAGCTTTTTTGCAAGAATGAGGCTGCCCGATGAAATGCGAAGCGACCCCGAGGAAAGGGAGCTTATGAAGGGTTATATCCTTGAAGGCAGGAAGAAGCTTGACCTTATCGCCTGCGGGAAAAGCGTTGATTACGAAAAGGACGAATATGCGGGAGGACTTTTGTACAACTACTGCTTTTACGCACGGAATGACTGCTGCGAGAAATTCTCCTCGGCATACAGGAGTGACCTTATCGCCCTGAGGAACATGGCAGTTGCAGGCAAGCTTGAACTTGAAGCTGAGAAAGGGAGTGAGGACGCTGCGCAGGATCAATAACACCCTCGCCTCCGAGCATTTTTCCGACGGGATAGCGTATCTCTATCAGCTGCGCAGTGACGGAGAGCCTGACGAAGGCTCACGGATAAGGCGATTTTTCGGGGAGCGGAACATCACCTACAAGCGCATTGCGGAGGCAAGGCAGATCATGACGGAATACAGCCGCATAATCGGCATTCCGCTGACCGCACAGGGAGCGTATGCGAACATACGCTGCGCCCGCATCGGCGACAGGCTGTACAGGGTGGAGACGGTTCAGGAGATATTCACTGCTGTGCCTCCCGTGGCTGTGATGGCACTGTCTGACTGGGATATTGATACGAGAAGGTAAAGGAGGCGGTCGGAATGGGACTTAAAGAGCTGCTGGGTTCGGTATTCGGCACAAAGACTGCCGACCCCGTAAGGACGGAAGTAACCGTAGCGGGCGGCGGCACGTATGTGCCTGCGGACATGAACGCTCAGCTTAAGAGACTGGCGTGGAACATATGTGTTGACTACATTGCTTCGGCTGTGGCAAAATGCGAGTTCCGCACGTTCCTTGAAGGCAAGGAAGTGAGAGGCGAGGAATATTACCTGTGGAATGTAGCGCCCAATGCCAACCAGACCTCAACAGAGTTCTGGCGGGAGGTGATATTCAGGCTCTACAGAGACAAGGAGGCGCTTATCGTTCCTGTGGGCGGTTCGCTTATAATCGCCGAACATTTCTCCAAGGAAGAGCTGGCTATTGCTCCGACAATATTCACGAACATCGGCAGAGGAACGCTGAGCCTTTGGCAGACATTCACAAGCGAGACGGCTATATATTTATCCCTGCCGGGAGATGTTGCTCCGGGGCCGCTTGTGTCGGGAGTGACTGACATTCTGGAAGGCACGCTTTCCGAGGCGGTGGATAAGTATAATCACGAGGGCGGAGAAAAAGGAACATTTGAATATGACGCTGACCGCATGGGTGACGATGATTACAACAATGCTGTAAATCAGGCACTCAATGAGGATTTCAAAAACTATTTTGCCGCAAAATCCGCAGTGATGCCGTTATATGCGGGCACAAAATATAACCAGTACACCAACAGCTCGGGTCAGAAAACTTCCATTGTGGGGGATATAAATTCCATCATACGGCAGTCGATAGAGGTAACGGCGCAGAGCATGAAGATACCGCCTGCGCTTGTGCTGGGAGAGGTGGCGGACACAAAGACGGCAGTGGATAATATGCTGACATTCTGTGCTGACCCTTTGCTTGACATGATAACGGAAAGCATTAACTTTGTGCGATACGGCAAGGAAGTGCTCAACGGTTCATACATACAGGCGGACACCAGCTGCATAAAGCATCTTGATGCGCTGAGCATCGCAGGAGACCTGGACAAGCTGAAATCCGCAGGGCTGTTCAGCACCAATGAGATAAGGCGCAAGGTGGGAGAGCCACGCATCAACAAGCCATGGGCTGACGAATACAGCCTGACCAAAAACTATGAGAACATACCCGGGTCGGGCGCATCGTCCGATGACGGCAACAGCGGAAAGGAAGAGGAAAAATGAGGATAGACGGCAGAATAATGCAGGCGGCGGAAAGCAAAAAGGGTGTTATTTACATTTACGACGAAATAAAGAACGACAGCTACGACTGGTGGAACGGTGCTGTCATTGTCTCGGAGACCTCGGAGAAGTTTATCAGAGACCGTCTGGCAGAGTTTGAGGGAGTTTCACAGCTTGATATCCACATTTCCTCCTGCGGCGGCTCGGTGAAGGTGGCTATGGGGCTGTACTCCCAGATAAAGGCTTTTGCCTGCCCCAAGAAAACGGCATACATCGACGGAATGGCGGCAAGTGCTGCCACTGTTGTAGCGATGGCTGCCGATGAGGTAATAATGCCTATGGCGGGGCTGATGATGATACACGACGCCTGGATAAGCGGCACATCGGGCAATGCAGAGGAGCTGAGAAAGACTGCGGATGACCTGGACGTGATAACCTCGGCAAGCAGGACGGCGTATTTACAGCATTCGGGCGGCAAGATATCCGAGGAAGAGCTTACTACCCTTATGAGGGCGGAAGCATGGCTCACGGCAGAGCAGTGCAGAAAGTACGGGCTTTGCGACAGGATATCCGATGAAAAGGCAAATGATGACGGAGAAGCCAAGCAGGCATTACGTTCCGCATTCCCTGCTTTCATGAACACGGGGGCGTGGATATCGAGGATAGAAGCAAGGCTGTGCGCCATTGAAAATGCGGTATGCGGAAAGGCTCATGATGAAGCTGAGGGCGATGCACCCGCAAACGGTAAGGGAGCGGAGCAGGAAGAAAAGCCCGGGGCTGTTATGAGCAGAGAGGATATGCTTGCAAGCATAATCGGGATATTTGGCAGAGAATAGTCCCTAAAAGTTGGTATTAAGGGTGCGTGGGTTTATGTTATTCTTGAAATAAAGAGGCGCACGCACCGTAGCGCATAATGAAGGAGGAGATCAGAATGGGTGCAGAGAAATCAAGAGACCTTATTAAGCTTGACAAGGAAAAAATGAGCGAGAAGCTTTCCGTTGCCATGAAGTCGGAGAACACCGAAGAGGCTGCAAAGGCCATGACCGAATTTGCTGACATGATACAGCAGAGCATTATCAGCGAGGCACGTGCCCTTAATGCAGAGAGTGCGGCGGACAAGAGCATTCTTGCGGCAAGAGGCGTAAGACAGCTTACAAGCACCGAGCAGAAGTATTTTGAGCAGGCCATTGAGGCTATGAAGGGCGATAATGTAAAGCAGGCACTGACCAACATTGAGGTGGCAATGCCCATTACCTACATTGACAGCGTTTTTGACGAGCTTGTGCAGGAGCACCCTCTCCTGGCGGCTATCACATTTGTGAACACCAGCGGCTCTGTAAAGATGATCGTAAACAAGGGCGGTATCCAGCTGGCGGTATGGGGCAAGCTCACCGACTCCTACAAGACCGAGCTTTCAGGCTCCATTGAGGAGATAGATGCGGGACTTTACAAGTTACAGGCATTTATCCCTGTTGCAAAGGCTATGCTTGACCTGGGCCCTGCATGGCTCGACAAATACATTCGCACTATCCTCTCGGAAGCACTTTTCTTTGGCATTGAGAAGGCGATCATTTCCGGAACGGGCAAGGACGAGCCTATAGGCATCAACCGTGTTGTAGGCAGCACTTCCAGCGTTTCCGCAGGAGTTTACTCCGAAAAGGAAGCTATCAAGGTAACAAGCTTTGAGCCTGCATCTTACGGTGCTCTTTGCTCACGCCTGGCGACAAACTCCGAAAGCGGACTTTCAAGAACGGTAACAGGGCTTATTCTTATTGTAAATCCTGTGGATTACCTCAAGGTCATCATGCCTGCCACAACTATGCTCACACCCTCGGGCGTATATGTACGTGATATTTTCCCTGTGCCCACACAGGTTATCCAGTCACAGGAGTGCGCACAGGGCAAGGCATATCTCGGAATGGCAAAGCGCTACTTCATGGCTCTGGGGTCTGCAAAAAACGGCAAGATCGAGTATGATGACAGCGTGCAGTTTATGGAGGACAACCGTGTATATGCCATCAAGATGTACGGCAACGGTATGCCCCTTGACAACAACGGCTTCATCACCCTTGACATTTCGGAACTCAAGCCTCTCAGATACAATGTTACCACGCTTACCGAGACCCTTGACAAGTTGACAGAGAGCACTACCACCGAAGATGGCAAAAAGTAAAGGGAGAGGTAAGGCATGGCAGGCTATGTGATGGACAATGTCTCCGCCGAGGAGATAGCAAAGCTTATCGGCGATGTGCTCGGGATCCCTGCGGCTGAGGAATTTTACACAAAGACCGAGGCACCTTATGCGGCAGTGCTTACGCCCGCCGCAAGGGTCTCGGCTCCCGATATGGGAAGATATTACGCAAGGACCCAGAGATACAGGATAGAGCTGTACACCAAGACAAAGGCGGACACTCTCAGAGAGAGGTTCAAGGACCTTATTTACAGCACTATCCCTGCAGGGGAGTTTGATGAAGAGGAAGTAAGCTACTCCTCCGACCGTCTCTATCTGACGGCAATAGAGTTTGAGATCATGGAATAGGAGTGATAACATGAGCGAACAGGTTACTACACGAGTTTTCAAAGGATCGGGATACATATTTGCAAGAAAGCACAGCGCATCTGTATCGTTTCCCAAGGTGGCAGATATGGCCTCGATGA
Organism: Huintestinicola butyrica; assembly: GCF_025567215.1. Taxonomy (NCBI): domain Bacteria; kingdom Bacillati; phylum Bacillota; class Clostridia; order Eubacteriales; family Oscillospiraceae; genus Huintestinicola; species Huintestinicola butyrica. The sequence continues at coordinate 219,345 of NZ_JAOQKB010000004.1, read as the reverse complement.
CGAAGGTAGAGGCGGAAGCTATTGACGCATATATCCGTGCTCTTGCGGTGGCGGACAACGAGCTGGGATATCTTAAAAACGGCATTACTATTACCGAGACCCTTACGCCCCTGGAAGATCAGGATGACATGGGCCGCCTTAAGGTGGCAGATATCCAGGATGAAAAGGGCAATGCGGCATTTGCACTCTTTAATGCCAATGCAAAGACCATCTCGAAGATCCACCCTCTGGCAAAGGCGGCAGAAAACACAGAAGCGGGCATAAAGCTCACGAACCTGGGCGGTATTGCCAACAAGGACGATTCGGCTTACGATATCCTTTTTGTACACCCCGATACCGATCTGGGCGATATCTGTGTTTATACCCTGGGCAAGAATATTTCGGGACTTACGCTGCAGTTCCAGCCCAACCAGGTAACGCCTCTGAACTGCACCTATGCGGCTCAGGCTATTGACACAACAGGCGTTCTGTACAAGGTGAGCGAGCACATGGCGGGCAAGCCCATATATGAGCCGGGCAAAGATCAGGGCTGATAAGGAAATAAATTTATGTAAAGCGGGAGGGACAGGCACATTCATTGCGGCTGTCCCTTTTTTGACACAGGGAGGCACGTATGGGAAAATTCGGCTTTACTGCGGTGATAGGTGCCGACTATTCGGCGCTCAACAACGCCATGAAGGAGATAGTCAGCAGCTCCAAGAAGCTCAACTCGGAGCTTAAGCAGATAAACAGCGCTCTTAAGCTTGACCCCGAAAATGCTGTGCTTGCGGCGCAGAAGCTTGAAGTCATGGGCGATGCCGCAAAGGAAGCGCAGAAAAAAATCGAAAAGCTGGAATCCCAGCAGGAAGCTATGAACAAGGCTCTGCAGAACGGGGATATAAGCGCTGAGTATTACAGGGAGTATCAGAGGGAGATTGAAAGGGCCGAAAGGACTGTAAGAGAGTTTACAAAGGCACAGAATGAGGCTCAAAAGGCGGCAGAGGACTCGGCGCAGGCACTGGCGGAAGCTCAAAAGGCAGCGGAAAATCCGGCTCACACACTGAGGGAGGCTTTAAAAGAAATCGACAGCAGCTCCAAAGAACTCAAAATTGAGATGGAGCAGATAAACAGCGCACTTAAGCTTGACCCGGAAAATATCATGCTTGCAGCACAGAAAATGGAGGTACTGAAGCAGTCCGCAGAGCAGGCGGAAAAGAAGCTGGCAGAGCTGACGAAGCAGCAGGAAGCAATGAATGCGGCTCTTAATGCAGGTGAGATATCCGACAGTGATTACCGAGAATATCAGCGTGAAATAGAAAAATGCAGCAGGACCATAAAAGAGTACAGGCAGGCAAATGAGCAGGCGGCAAACGCTGCCCAAAAGCAGAGTAATGCGTTTGAAGAGCTGAAAAGTTCAAGTGCCGACCTCGATAAGACTTACACAAACGCCTTAAACGAACTTAAAGAAGTCCGCTCGGCTATGAACTCCACTGGAGAATCCTCGGTGCTGTTCAGGCAGAAAATGCAGCTTTTACAAACTGCATCAGATGCACTCAAAGCCAAGCTTGAAATGCTTAAAAATGCGCAGGAACAAATGAAAAGCGCATTTGAGAATGGCAATATTTCAGGGGAAGAATACAGGGAGTTCCAGCGTGAGATTGAAAACACAACTGCTGAGTTAAAATTGCTTGGCAATGAGGCTCCGAACGCTTCCCAGTCTGTAGGCGGATTTGGGGACACGGTCAAGGCCATAATCACTTCCAAGGCTATTATCGGACTGGCAGAGGGCGCAAAAGCGGCGGCAGAGGCGCTTATCGACCTGGGAAAATCATCTGTTGAAAGCTATGGAGAGCTGGAACAGAACCTGGGCGGTGCCGACGCTGTTTTCGGGCAGTATTCGGAAAGCATCAAAAAGACCGCCGAGGACGCATATAAGACCATGGGAACGTCCCAGTCGGAATATCTGGCAACGGCAAACAAGATGGGTGCGCTCTTCCAGGGTTCGGGCGTGGAACAGCAGAAGTCGCTGGAGCTTACCGAAAAGGCTATGCAGCGTGCCACGGATATGGCATCTGTTATGGGTATTGAAACCTCTGCGGCATTGGAGGCAGTGACGGGAGCGGCAAAAGGCAACTACACCATGATGGATAATCTGGGTGTTGCCATGAATGCAACGACCCTGAAAGCATACACGCTTTCCAAGGGGCTTGACGTTGCCTGGGACAGCGCCTCGAACGCCCAGAAGGCTGAAATAGCCATGCAGTATTTTTTTGAGAATACAGAGCAGTATGCGGGCAACTTTGAGCGTGAAGCGAGAGAGACTGTAAGCGGATCTATCGGTTTGCTTACCGCCTCGATAGAAAGCCTTATGGCAGGGCTGGGAAATTCCGAGGCTGATATCGTCAATCTGACGCAGAATGTTATTGATGCGTTCGGCAGTGTAAAGGATAACGTAATGCCTGTATTGCAGGCAGTGTCTGATGCTCTTCCGCAGGTGGCGCAGGAGCTGGTTGAGGCTATTCCCGAGGTTATTCCCGAGGTTGCGGGAATGGCGGAGGAGATAATCGCCGCACTGGGAGAGGGGCTGGAAGCACAGCTGCCGAACATTACAGACATGGCGGTAGAGCTGCTTACGGCATTTGCGCAGAAGCTTACAGAGGCACTGCCTGCTATTGCCGACGGTGCTGTGCTTATAGTTACGACCCTGGCTGACGGCATAGGCGAGGCGCTGCCCGACCTGGTCCCTGCGGCTGTGGAGGCTGTTGTTAAAATAGCAGAATCGCTGCTCGACAACATAGACGTTATTCTCGATGCCGCCCTAAAGATCATCGAGGGGCTGACCGAGGGGCTTTTCAGGGCGTTGCCCGGGCTTTTACAGGAAGCGCCCACGATCATTGCCAAGCTTGGTACGGCGCTGATAGATGCAGCGTATGAAATTATCATCGGTGTGCCCGAGGCTATTGTTAACGGCATTGTTGATGGTCTTGGCGGATATGACTGGACGGGCGGTGCAGACAAGGCTATAGGAAACCTCAAAGCAGCGCTTGATAAAGCGGCAGAGAAGTGGAATATATCGGAAATATGGGCAGACAAGATAGTTGCCGATGATGGCTATGAGGTACTGGGGTCTCAGGACGAGGCGGAAGCACGGCTTGATGCTGCTCTGAAAGAGCTTGAAGAAAAGCGTGGTCAGATACCCGAGGAGTACAGGCAGATACAGGAAGAGCTTAAAAAGGGAGCGGAAGAGACTGCTGACAAGCTGGCGGACACAAGCACCGAGATAGCTGAGGCGGCAGGGACTGCGGCTGATGTTGGTGTTTCGGAGACAAAGAGCGAAAATGGCGGCGATGAAAGCGGTGTAAATCAGAAGTCTGATATGCTCGACAAGGAGCTTGAAGAGCTTGAACACAAGTACAAGACCCACAAGGTAACGGAAGAGCAATACTGGGCTGAGAGAAAAAGCACTCTTGAAAAATACCGTGATGATGACAGTGAGGAATGGAATGCTCTATACGACAAAGTAACTGAGCATTATACCAAGCTTGCGGAGGCTGAGAAAAAGGCAAAGGAAGCGGCTTTGAAAGAAGATACCGCCGAGGCCAAGAAGCGATTTGATGCGCTGTACTCTCAGCTCAGCGATGAAAAGATCACACGGGAGCAGTTCAATGATGAATATGCTGCCCTTACGGAAGAGCTTGCTCAGAAACAGATAGACATATCGGAATATGCCGCAGATAAGATAGCATCATATGACGAGAAAGTCCGCAAGGAGGAAATGACCGCCTGGGAGAAAGCTTCAAAGGAAATAACGGACAAAATAACCAAGACCTATGAAAATGTCACACAGGCATATGAAAAGGCGAAAAGTCAGCTTATTTCTTCGGCAAAGCTCATTGACAAAAAGGTCACGGACACATCGGGAGCAGACAGATATATCCTTACGGACTTTGAGAAAAAGCGCAAGGAACTTGCAAAATACCGCAAGGACCTGGAAAAGCTCAAAGAGACGGGCATTTCCGACGACCTTATGGAGCAGGTAATGAGCCTGAGCTATGACAGCGGAGAACGCCAGGGATATATTTCCGAACTGCTGAAAATGAGTGACAGCCAGAGGAAAAAATATTATAAGGACGTTGATGCGTTTTATGCCGAGGCTGACAAGACTGCCGCATTCGAGGTGCAGGACGATCTCACCGAGGCGGACAGGATAGCCAAAGAGGGCATTGAAAGCATATATGGCAGTATGCCTGCCGACGCATATCAGAAGGGCGTTGAAACGGCACAGTCGTACATTGATGGCATTAACAAGACCATGGCGGACGCTGATGCGCTCAGGTCTATGGGCTCGGATTTCGGGGAGCGGAGCCAGAACAGCAAAATGCAGTCGGCTGCATCGGGAAGCTCGGGCAGCACCTATTCGCCGTCGGGCACGGCACAGGGCGGCAAGAGCAGCTTCTACAGCGGAGATACGAAGATCGTTATCAATGTTGCGGGCAAGAATGTGATAGTAAGCACCATTGAGGAGCTTATCCGCAAGGGCAAGCTGGCTGACAGCAGGAGGTGAAAAGTATGTCAAAGGAATTTAACGGCGGATACACTATCAAGATAAACGGTACGGAGTGGGAGCTGCTGAACGGATACTATCCGTCCTGGGCGGAGGAAGAGGCCGAGAACTTTGAAAACTATGACTTTTCGGATTTTACTCAGTTAAAGGGTGTTCGCTTCTCGGCGGCGTTCAAGGTGGGAAATCTTTCGGAAGAGGATAAAAGCGCTCTGCTTGATCTTCTGGCTCCACGCCTGGTGAGCATAGAGTGTCCCGATTACAAGGGAAATGTAAAAATAAGCGGCGTATCGGCTGAGCTTATCGCCGCAAAAAGTCTCGGAAAATGGTATTCGGTATCTTTCAATGCCGCCGCAGTTGCGCTCACGCCTCTCGGCGGCGGGCTTTAGCCTGGTGCTTACTGCGGGAGGCACTGAGGTCACCAGGTTCGGCAATATCACTGTGACAAAGGCTGTTGACGGGCTGGGAACGTCGGGAATATGCACTTCTCAGCTTTCGTTCGAGACCCCTGCTCCGTTTAATGCTTACAGGGCAGCTCCTGTTGTTCTTACGGGAGTTTCGGGCGTAGGAAAATACTATATTGACAGCAGGTCGCAAAGTGGCGGCGTGGTGACGGTGACGTGCCTTGACCGCATGGCTTTTTCCGATGAGGATTTCCCATATGCTTCCATAGACAGCTCGGTGCCTAAGAATGTTCCCATAAACACCGTAATGGACCTTATCGTACGGACTGTAGGAGAGCTTACCGGGTGGGGCGGCATTCCCTCATGGCTTACGTCTATTTCCAGGACTGAGCTTCAAGAGACTTGTTCCGATATCCTTACAAAGATATCGGAGGCGTGCTGCGGCGTATTCTACATAACAGATGAGCAGAACCTGCAGTTTCTTCCTTACGGCAATACCTCCGGGCAGGTGAACGCAGACGTACACACGGCGCTTGACGTTGGCTGTGAATTTACGGCGACTGGCATCAAATGCACTGACGGTGACGGAAATGTTATCACAAGAGGCGACGCTTCGAGGAAGTACGACAGCATTTGCATAGCCTCAGAGCTTATCACTGACAGCGGCTGCGAGGAGATATGGGGACGTGCCGAAAACTATACCCACGCTGCATATTCCTGCCAAAGGTGCAGACTTGACGGTATCCCGCCTACGGGTGGAACGGTAAATTTTGCGGGGAGCGGCATCATGCGTGCAGGATCTGTTACGGCAAGCATCAGCAAGGCGGGAATATTTGCGGAGGTGAGCAATCCTGAGCCGTCGGATTCCGAGATAGGCATGAGAGGACGCAACCTGCGTGAGAGCGACAGCAAGGTAAGGTATGGACGCAGCGGTGCCATGATGTTCACAAAATATCAGGGTGTCGTGATGGTGGACGGAGAGGAGAAGGTTAACAGTGGCTGATAACGACGGATATCCTTTCGTGTCCTATGGCGATGGGCTGTTTTTTGACGGCGGGGACATACACTGTCGATATCCTTGTCTGTCATTTGAACGCATTGATGGCGAGACTTCGGGCAAAGCAATATACGAATATGGACCGTACATTATTACAGTGACGTATGATATTGACGGCGGGAAAAGGAAAAATGCGCACTGGACGAGGGTGTATAAGGAGGCGGGCGGATGATTTTAGACGGGGGGCTTATTTTACAGGCGTTGGCGGGCGGGGGAAGCTCGGGCGGAAAGGTCAAGCCCATAACTATAACGGAAAACGGCACATACAATGTTTCCGACGCTGAAAAGGCTGAGGGGTATGTTGGATTTGCGCCTGTGACGGTTGATGTGCAAGCAGCAGCAAACATACAACCATTGACCGTGGTGGAACCAGGTGTGTATAATGCGTCCGACTATGGCTGTGACGGGTTTGACCCGGTAAACGTAAGCGACAAATATAAAAAGCTATACGAGCAGGCGCTGGGTATTGGCGATAGCATTGACACGGGCATTACCGACCCTGACGGCAATGAAATTGTACTGGATAATGCGATTGAAACGGATTGGGACATCGTAAAATGTATCACACTGAATGAGGGTTCGGCGGCTATTACGTGTCCCAGTACAGGATTGCAGTTAAAACTATTTGTGCACTACAGTGACCCCCAGGTTTTAACCGACGGTAATACCTATGTCACAAAGTATCTTGGCGCAACAATGACAAATTTAACGACAGGACAGACTGTAACATATGATAATATTTTGCGAGGCGGATATCAAATAAAGGTGACGGAAAAACTATCCGTCTGGTTTACTGTTGAGAATTATCAGATTAAAGCTAATGGTCAGTATTTTCAATTTTATCCTGGAAGAGTTTGGCGTAATGGCGAATTGTGGGGCGGTGCTGAGAGTTGGTGGAACTCCTTTTTCGCGGAATTTAATTCGGCTACTGTTGGCATACCAAACGGATTTGTATCGCCCGTATATTTTCAGGCGGTTTATGCGTAGTAGAGGAGGATATTTTATTTATGATAAAAGAAGTAAAAGGCTGCAACAGGGTCATCGAGATCACCCTTGACGGCACTGAATGTGCTGTGAAATTTGATGCCAAATACAACGGATTTGATATCCGCAACAAGTCGGGCAAGGATATCACAGTATCCCTGAAATCAGGTGCTGCCAAGGGCGATGATGGCGTTATCACCATTGGAGACGGCGAGACGTTCAACTATATGCACATGATGGGGCTGGACACTGTATATATCACAGGTTCGGGTGCTGTGGCTGTGGCGGCTAAAAACGAGGCAGCGGCAAATTTTAAGGCTGTTCAGAAAGGGGGTGGAAGCGGCATGAAAACAGGCGGTATAACGTTGCACGGACAGGTCCTGCCAATTTATGCGGTGGGAGAAGCTGTTGATATTGCAGATACGGAGGTTATAGGATAATGGGAAAGCTTTACAAATATCAGCCTACGCTGGGTATGTCGAAAGATGACAGGACACAGGCTAACTACACTTCCAAAATTATTGCATGGTTACATTCTGTGGAAAATCTCCTGACAACGGTTGCTGACATCACATATACGGAAACAGGCTGCACACTGACGCCGAAGTTTGCCAATATCAACGACAAGGTTATTGCTATTGAGGTGAGCAGTAGTAGTCAGTACATAGTGTCAACCAAGACAGGCAATCAGTCTCCTGCTTGGCAGTCACATAGTGTCGCACTGAGCGGCGACCCATATTTGTATATCATCTCTGATACAGATATGGTTGGACTGGGTTTTGGCACGACCCCTTGGTGTTGCAGCATTCATTCTGCCACCAAATTCGATGGCACCGAGTGTGGCGTTGAAGTTGATACATCTAGTGCAGGTTTTATTTGGTTTGTCGGAAACGGGATTATCAATGGCAATCTCTCCTACTATGGAGCTGACGCAGTGGGGACAACTGCATCGTACTGCATTAAGCCGTTTACATTCGCAGCTTCCGGTTTAATCCAAAGCCACGTTATGCACGCTGATGGCGGAATGGAAAAACCCGTCCGCGGCAGCATCTTCACAATCGGTGACGATACGTACGTTAGTATGTATGGCAATTTCGTTCTGAGGGTGTAAGGAGGAATAAAAATGAAAAGAGTAAAAGAAATTTCCGTCACGGTTGGAGCGCTGCTCGCATCATGGCTGGGTATCCTGTATGTACCCATGCTGATACTTATTGCTTGCAACATCATCGACTACATAACTGGGCTGTGTGCTGCCAAATACCGCAGTGAGGCTATCAGCTCGTACAAATCGTTTCGTGGGATAGCTAAGAAGATTTGTATGTGGCTGCTGGTTGCGATAGGTGCTATGCTCGACTGGCTGCTGTCATATGCCGTCGGCACGGCGGGAATATCCATCGGGCTTAATTTTGTTGTCGCTTCTGTAGCGGCAGTATGGCTCATCGCCAACGAGATAATTTCAATTCTCGAAAATATACGTGATATAGGCACGCCATTGCCGCCTTTTCTTATGAAAATTGCGGAGAATGTGAAGAAGTCAGCTGAGAATAAGGGGGACGATGACGATGAGCATTAACATCAAAATGGATACAGGCACTGCCAACACCACTGTTGCCAAAGGGCGATCCATTGAATGGATAGTGATCCACTACACGGCAGGCACATCATCGGCTGCGGGCAGCGCACACAATCTTGCGGCATGGTTCAGGGCGGGAGCAAATCCCGCCAATCCTGCCAGCGCTGATTTTATTGTGGACGACGAAAATGTTGTCTGCTATAATCCTGACATTGCAAACCGTTATTCATGGGGCGCAGGCGGGGTAAAATACACCAAGATGTCCACGTCAGAGGGCGGCAGATATTACGGCAAGTGCAGGAACAGCAACTGCATCAACATTGAGATTTGCAGCAACAAGAAAAACAGGAAGTCTCTGAGCGCAGATGACACGGACTGGTATTTCACCGATGCAGAGCTGGCATTGGCTGCTGAGCTGGTCAAGCATCTGATGAAAACATACGGCATTTCAGCTGACCATGTTATAATGCACCACCAGGTGACCGGCAAGTTGTGCCCTGCGATGTGGACACATTCGGAGGCAGAGCTTGAGGGCTGGAAGAAGTTCCGGCAGATGTTTATGCCTGCTGCCGAAAGCAATCAGATGTTTTATGTGCAGGTCGGGGCTTTTAAGTCTCGGGAGAATGCTGAGGCATACCTTAAAACAGTGAAAAAAGATTATCCGGGTGCATTTATTAAATCAATGTAAGACAAAAAAATCGCCGTCGGTAAGAGTGGACTAAGCTCTTACCGACGGCGTTTGATTATTCAAATTCTTCTTTTAAAATGCCATCATTAAAATACATATCATGTTTCTTATCAACAAATTTACGTATATCATATTTATAAGTATGACCATTTATAGTAATTTTTCCTTCGAGAAATCCAGATAATTTTTTTGCAAGTATAGCATTGGTTGTATTATCCGCTAAATGCTTACTCTTCATAAATGTTGGAAGTTTAGCGGGTATATCATCAATCTTTAGAATAGGTTCTAAATCAAGTTTACGCTGATCTTTGTCATCTTTTTCGGTAATTACGCCGATTTTTATACATGTTAATTCATATTCGTCTAATTTACCTACACAATATACTACATCTTCTATACTACTTTTCCATTGCCCTACTAGTTTAAGTATTACATCTATTCCAGAAAATGTTTTTTTCATATCATATAAGTAGGCATGGGCTTTTTTATCTTTGGAGAAAAATATATACATAAAGTCAACTTTTTTTGCATTCTCCAAAAAGTTTAATTGAAATTCATTTCCGATAAACGCATATTCATCGCCAGAAAAAGCAGAATGAATGTATAATGATTCGTTTTCTTCTTCTTCTTTTAATAAAATAACATGACTATTGCATGATTTGTCGATAAGCTTTGGTGTGTTTTTCTTAAGGGTTAAACAGCTTGTTTGTAATAGTTCGGCTTTTTTAAATAATTTTGCACGTAAATGATTCATAATTGTTAATCTTCCTCAGCTAATTTTATAGCGTCCTGATATATTTTGTCATTAGTACTGTTAAACAAAGAAAAATCAAAGCCGATTCCAAGTAAAATATTGTTTGGTATTTCTTCTACTATGGTTTTGCCTTGTTTTATGATAAATTGATAAGCGTGAACATTTGTATTATTAAGAATGTCATCATTGTCATATCCTAATTTTAATGCTAAGTCGTATTTGTTATTTTTGGCAGACATTGTGATAAGATTATTGATTGCTGCAACCATGGTATCGCTATGGGTACTTACGATCATTTTATAACCAGCATTTACCATTCTTATTAAAAGACGCGCTAACTGTAATTGCTTTGTTGGATGTTGACAAGTGTCAATTTCATCATATAATATCATATTTGGACGTATACTACTGGTTAGAACTTGACATATTGGGGCTAGTTCTGATACTAGTGATGAGGATAGATAAATAGGAAGGGTATCCTCAGAACCATTAGGTGTATATACCATAGAATTACCGACTTTGGTGAGATTTCCGTTAATTATGTTATTAGTGATAAAAGATAATATTTTTTTATTTCCTTTTGAAGCCAATTCACTAGCTTTATGCTTTAATAAAAACATAAGAAAATTATATACGGGTTCAGTAAGCCCATATTCGTTTTCTACTTCATCCTTTTCATCTTCTGCAAATACTACGTCGCTGGTAGTTTCATTATTTCTTAAATCATTTGCTAAATAATTAGCATATAACAACATAATACCTGATCTGGATGCTGGCAAATAAATAATTGAATTATTTTCGGCTTTTCGATTGCTATTTATCTGTACTCCAATATTATCTGATAAAATAAAAGATAAAAGTTCTTGCTTGATAGTTCCCTCAATGAGTGACTTGGGATAACTTTCAAAAAATCTTATTGTCAGTGTTTTGCTATCACTTCTTGTGATTTTGTACGTTTCAAAATGTTGACTGTTATCTTTTTCAACTACTGGAGATAAGCCTTCATAGCTTAATGTATAATTAAATATTAAATCATTTAATTCTATACTCAATTCTTCAATCTTCAATTTTTTGGTATGGAATATCTCTTTAATAATTCTATCCTTATTGTTGTAAAGAAACATATTGATACAATCTTGCAGGCTGAGCAGAAATCCTTTATCAGAGGAATCTATACTTATAGGATTTTCTGAAATATTAATTTCTTCAAAATCTTGTAATGCTTCAGTAAATTTCTTGTCATTTGAAAATGAAAAAATCACGCCATAAATTAGTTGCATTAAATAAGATTTACCAGAATTATTTTCTCCTACAAATATCGAAAAGTTACTCACATCTATATTAGCAGATGAGATTTTTCCAAAATTGCGTACTTTAATATTCATATTTTTCACCACATAAAAAAATATTGCCATAAATCAATCATTTTTTTTATTATATCATAAAAACAATAATTGTCAAGGGGAATAATACTATTAGCTGATTGCTCTTATTATATAACATTTATAATGTATTATACATCACATTGCATAAGCGTGATAGAGCATCATTTGTATATGCAAGTAAGTACAATCGCATTGATAATTCTTCTAATAAGATATGCGTAATGGTGTAAAATAGTACAACAATAAAAAATAGACACACCTGCATATATTTTGACACCCATTTTGACACCCATCTTTGCAAAAAAGTGAGCAAAAAAGCACTGTTTTGAGCAAAGCATACAAGCAAATATTAAAAATAAACAGCCCCTTAAACCACGCATTATAGCGGTTTAAGGGGCTGTTTTTATTGGTCGAGGTGACGGGACTCGAACCCACGGCCTCTTCGTCCCGAACGAAGCGCTCTACCAAACTGAGCCACACCTCGGCAATATGAATATTATATCATATCGGGCAGGGTTTGTAAAGCCTTTTTTGAAAAAAATTGCAGAGGTGTGCTTTGCTTATGAAAGCTCATGCGGAATGCTATGACACCTCTGCCGTTACATTTACCGCAAAGGTGATGTTTTCCTCGGAGGTGTGGCTTTGGGGGAGGATAACGGAAAGAAAGCCCTCGCTTAACCCACGCCTGCATATCTCTTCCGAGGAAAGGGAGATAATCCGCTCCGCTTCATGGGCGTATTCTTCGGCATTGGCAGAGCTGCCGGTTTCGTCTATACGGCACTTGAGGGACATATCTATGACGTATTCACCGCCGTTTTCCTTGCTTTGATAATAGACGGAGCCTTCGGCTTCTCCGAGGGTCATGCTGCCGCCCAGCACGCTCAGGCGTATGCCCTTTGCGCTGCGCATAAGGTCAAGGGCGGCGGTCTCGGATATATTCAGCTCCGAAGTGCTGTTTGGCATGATTATTGCCGAGCCGCATATTTTATCGTCCCACATGGGTATTATGGCGATGGTATTGTTTTTGGCGGCGGCGGTGACGGTTTTAAGGTCGGCTCGTTCTGCCAGACCTTCGCTTTGGTAATGGCTGACGATGCCTGACAGTTCGTCGGCGCTTACGGCTGAAACGGCTTCCTTTGGGGTATGAGTGAAGAAAACGGGGCAGCCTGCGGATATGCGCTCGCCTGCCAGTGCTTTCAGTTTGCCGCTGTCACGAATTATGCTTTCATTTGCGTATATGGCGGTGCAGTGACCGAAAAAAAGTTGCCTGCCGCTGTTTCGCATTATCATGTCCGCTGCCTCGCTTATGCTCCTGCCGCTGCCGCTCAGCGCTTTGTATTGTGGGTCTGAATCCTCGCTGTCGGTGCTGTTATATACCTGAACGGTCAGCTCATACAGTCCGTTCGTTTCCGATATGCCCATGAGCTGAACGAACATTCTTTCGTTTACCTGGACTGCGCTGCATGAGGTCATGGTCAGCGCCATGAACAGGGCTGCGGCTGCGCAAAATAGCTTTTTCACCTTGCTTTCCTCCTTTTTTCGGGTGTGAATATAAGCGCCAAGGGGATCGCTCCCACAAGGATAAATGCGCAGACGGGGGAGCGGTAGATGCTTCCTACGCTTATTCCCCACAGCTCCGCTTCGGCGCCGATGAGGGCGAGGGCTGCCGTCAGTATGCCCCACCACCTGAACTTTGGCACGGCGGCGGTAAGGGAATGGCCTGCGCAGGCGCACATAAGGGAGGATACCGCTGCGGCGATAATTGTCCAGAGCATGAAAAATGCTCCGTCGGGGCGGAAGCTCATTTGGCGTGAGGCGTAGATAACTGCGTCCGCCATGGGATAGTCTGAGGCAAAAACAAAGTCGTCCAGCACTGCCCACACGCCGATTATTACCAGCGAAAGGGCGATGAGCATTGCCGCTGCTCCGCCGAAAACGCCTGCCCGGGTACGTTCGCCAAGCCCTCCGCTGAGTATGCACAGGGCTGCCGCTCCTGCTGCGGCGACGGGGAATATGCCCTCAAGTCCTCCTGAGAGGGATATGGTTTCGGGAACTATCTTTGCATAGTCGTAGGAGATGATATCACCGAAGCCGCTTATTACATATGCTGCGCCTGTCAATATGAGCATGAAGATAAGGACGGTGCTCATTCGGCTGACGGTTTCCGCCCCTGTGTGGGAGATGTACCCGCATATTAAGCCGAGAAAAACTGCGCACACTGCGGCGCTTGCTTCAAAATATCTTTCGGAGACGAAAACGGAGTATTTTGCGATAAAATCCGCCGCTGCGGAAATGAAAAATATGCTGTAGAGAACGGAAATGAGCCTGCCGATAAAGCCTGTACGCATTACAGCTATCTGCGGTACGCTTCCGCTGCCGTCCTTTATGAGTATCACCGGCGGGATAAGGGCAAGGGTGATGAGAATGACTGCCGAGACGGCGTTTGAGAGCATGGCTCCCGTGTCCGTAAAATCGGATATTATCAGTCCGAAAACGCCAAGGGCTGCCATTATCACCGCCGCCTGACCTGCTCCTATATATCTGTTATCCATTGTGTTTATCACCGCTTTCTTCACGTTCTGCGGCGGACCTTATATCCGCACCGTTCAGCTTTTCAACGGTAAAGCCACGCTTGCCCATTCGCCTGAAGCCAAGGCGCACTGCCACATCGCCCATTGCTTTTCGTGTAAAGGGGGAGACGGGTGCCATTACGGGCAGGCCGTAATTTTCGTCGGCACAGATGTTTGCCAGCAAAAATGCGGTCAGGAGAGCGATGCCGTACAGTCCCGCAAAGCCCCCCAGCACCACTGCCGCCAGCCTGAACACTGTTACCTGCTGGTCAAGGGAGGGGATAACGAATGAGGCGGTCACGGAAATGGCGCACACCAGCAGCATGGGGTTGGAGATTATGCCTGCGGAGACTGCCGCATCGCCTATGATAAGTCCGCCGACTATGGAGACTGCTCCGCCCACGCTTTTGGGCAGGCGGACTCCCGCTTCACGTATTATCTCGTAGAATATCAGGGTTATAAGTGCTTCCCACATAAGGTTCAGGGGAGCGGCTTCCTCGGCGGCGGCAAGGTTCATCAGCAGGCGGCTGTTGAACATCTCCGGGTGAAAAAGCGCCGCTGCCACGTATATGCCGGGGAAGAACACAGCAAGAAAGAATGCGATATACCTGATATATCGCAGGAATGTGGCGTAATAGGGGCGGAAGTTATAGTCATCAAGTGTCTGAAAATTTTCGGTGAACATGGCGGGGATAACTATTGCAAAGGGCGTGCCTTCTATCATCACGCCCACACGTCCCTCCAGTATTTTGGCGCACATCACGTCGGGGCGCTCGGTGGTGCTTAGCCCCGAAAAGACCGAGGGCGCACCGCTGTCAAGAAAGGGAGTGACATATCCGCTGCCAAGTATTGTTTCAAGGTCAAGATCTTTGAGCTTGTGACAAATGCTGTCCACAAGGGCTTTGGGCACTCGGTCTGCCATATAGCACACAACAACGTCCGTTTTGCTGCGGGGGGATATGGGGAAAAGCTTGAACTGCAGGACGGGGGATTTTATGCGCCTGCGCACCAGTGACATATTTGTTCTTACCGTTTCCACAAAGCCCTCGTGGGAGCCCATGATATTTCCCTCGGAGGAGGGCTCGTCTATCCCTCTGACCGAATAGCCCTGTATGCCGAAGCACATTGCCGAGGGGATATTGTCTATGAGCAGGATAACAAAGCCGCTCATCACGGTGCGGATAACATCGCCGTATTTGTCCGTTTCCGTGGTGTCAACGGAGAGTATCATATTCTCTTTTACATGGCTGTAAAGCTTTTCGGAGGTGCAGTCGGGGATATCTACCCTCATCAGGGGCTTTACCACCACCTGAGCCGTGTTGAAGCCCGAGACCATTCCCTCAAAGCATATGACCGCCGCACGCACGCCCGAAACGGTTATGGGGCTTATGAGCAGGTCGGCGGTATTGCCGAGTATCCTTTTAATATTTTCAAGGTTAGCGTCAAGGCTTTTTTCTATGGGAACATTTTCAAATTCATAGGTATTGGGTATCTTCATTCTGCCGTCCTCCAAAGAGATAATATACCTATATTTTTCCTTGGAAATTTTGTCTTATTCATCTTAACAAATAATTAGTAATCAGGCAACAAATTTTGTTAAAATACGGCAGTGACAGGTGATATAATTAGTAAAAAAGAATGATGAATATATGCTCGGATAATGGGAGGTAATTATGTCTGATATCGTTAGTATAGGAGAGCTGCTGGTGGATTTTACTTATGTCAGCGGCGAGAACGGGGACACTTTTTACAAGCAGAACGCAGGCGGTGCGCCTGCAAACGTTATGTGCATGGCTGCAAAGCTGGGCGCAAAGACTGGATTTATAGGAAAAATAGGCCGTGATATGTTCGGCTTTTACCTTAAAGAAGTGCTTACAAGGCACAAGGTGGATACAAGCGGACTTATCCTTGACCCGAACTATTCCACTACACTTGCATTTGTGCGCAACAGCGCCGACGGCGACCGTGACTTTGTTTTCTACCGCAGCAGCCAGACCAGCGCAGACCTTAATCTGCGGTACGGTGAGGTGAACAGGCAGCTTATCGACAGCTGCAGGATATTCCATTTCGGCTCACTTTCACTTACAGATGAGCCTTCAAGAACGGCTACGGTCAACGCAGTGGAATATGCAAAGATGCAGGAAAAAATAGTTACCTATGACCCCAACTGGAGACCGCACCTCTGGGAAAATAAGGAATCTGCCATACGCACTATGCGCAGCGCAGCCCAGTATGCGGATATAGTAAAGGTGTCGGAGCTGGAGCTTCAGCTGCTCAGCGACAGCGGAGCGCTTATCCCGGGAGTGGCAAAGCTTTTGCAGATGGGCGTTAAGATAATATGTGTAACACAGGGAGCAAAGGGCTGCATAATCGCAACGCCAAAGGGAATAAACAGGTTCCCCGCATATAAGACAAAGACGGTCGATACACTGGGCTCGGGAGACGGATTTTTCGGAGCGTTCCTTTATAAGTTCCTTGAAACCGGAAAGAGCATTGAAGAGCTTGACAGCGACGATATAAAGGAAATGGCGATGTTCTCCAACGCCTGCGGAGCGCTTTGCGCATCAAAGCAGGGAGCTATTCCCGCAATGCCCGAAAAGAGCGATATCGAGGCGCTTATCAAGGCTCAGCCTTTAAAAGATGAATGATATAAGCATTATAAAAGCCATTGTCCAAAAACGGACAATGGCTTTTTACATATAAGAGAGCGAAAGACAAAAGAAGGGGTCAGCACAAATAAGAACAAGGTAAAGGGTTTAGGAAGTCCACAGGAGGGCAGAGCCTTCTGGTCGCTGCTCGCAAGCAGCGAAATCTTTTTGCCGACGGCAAAAGCACTTAAAACAACAGCCGACAAATTTAAAAGTCCTAAAGCCGCCTGCACAGTGAATTCAAAACCTTGCATATAAACTTAACTTCTCAAATCATCTTAAAACTATATCATGCAGGCGGCTTGAAACCAAGAGATGTTCCGTCAGGAACGTCGAATTTGGTTTCCGCCGTAAGGCGCAGGCACGGACAAATTAACTTTTTAATTTTGATAAGCATATACTCAATACAAACAAACCGCTTTTTTACTCCTTTTTCAGCCCATAATAAAAAACACAAGCCATTGCCGATTTTTCAGACAATGGCTTGTACCAATATAAAAATCAAAAATGTACTTCATCGGCTGTATCAATGGTCTCGAAAGAATATCCCTCGCCTTTGATGTAGTCAATAACGTCCTGAAGATACTGAGGGGTCAGCTCCAGCGAATCGTGCATAAGAACAACCTCATGGTCGGAATCAATGCTGTTTTGCAGATAATCCATGCAGCTGTCATAGGTGGCGGAGCTTGAAGCATCGGCAGTGGCTGCGTTCCAGTCGTAATAGGCAAAGCCTCGCTTCTGCATCTCGGCAATTATGCCGTCGGCGGTGTCACGGTTGTAGGAATTATAGCTGCCGCCCGGGAAGCGGAACGCCCACGGCTTCTGCCCCGTTACCGCATATACCTTGCCGTAAACCTTGGCAAAATCATCCAGCCATGCACGTCTCGAGGCGTATATCTTGTCATAATCATGGGAATAGCTGTGGAGTGCGATGGTGTGGCCTTCATCTGCCACCTGCTTTAAGATGTGCTCTTTGCCGTCAATGCACCATCCAGTGATAAAAAACGTCGCCTTAATGTCATTTTCACGGAGGATATCAAGTATCTGCGGAGTATATTTTGAGGGACCGTCATCAAAGGTGAGATATGCCACCTTGCCGTCAGTGACGGTGTATTCGGGGCGTGAAGCGGTTATATCCTCGTATTTTTCGTCGCTGTCAGAGGTCATATCGCTGTAAAAACGGTCATGCTCAACAGCGTTCAGCATGGCGGAAATTCCCGCAGCGTTTATCTCTTCCGTGCCGTATTCGGGAGCAAGATATCCGTCCGCATTTTCGGCAGCATAGGAAAAATTGCGGTAGATAACATATTCATCGGGAGTGGAGCGTATGTACATATGAAGCATTTCGTTCAGCTCGTCCGACTTGCCGCCGTATTCCTCAGGCAAAGGGGGATAGCTCATGGCAAGCACCATGCTTTCGGGGCATACAGTGCGGATATTTTCCGCCAGAGCCAGAATGGCAGCGCCGTATTCCTCGGGAGTTTTTTCATCGGCAACAGACTTGTCGCCGAACCAAAGATATATGTAAGGCTTTGGCGATGAGAGCTGTTCCGACAGATCGGGAAGCTCGTCCGCAAAGGCACCGTCAAAGGATATCACCTGTTCTTCGGGAAGAAGTCCGCTTTCGGATATGATGCTGCAAACGCCGTCGCCGATAAAAAGAGTGTTTTGCAGATATGTGAAGCCGTTTTCTGGGGTCAGAGGAGTTATCTCGATCTCGGGAATGGTTTCGGAGACCTCGGAAGTTTCGGTAGGCTGAGTAGCTTCCTCATAGACCGCAATGTAATTTGCTGCGGGAACGGCTTCGTCCTTTGCACCGCAGGCGGTGAGCATGGCTGCCGCAAGCACAGCAGCTGTTATTTTTTTATTCAAGCATATCCTTCCTTCCGATAATAATTATAGGGGATTTTCCTAAAGCAGTCAATAATACTAATCACCAATAAAACTATAGACAAAAAATCATCGCATAATCCATATACGCAAGATTATGCTCAATTTTTTGTATAGTTTTTAATTGGTGCTTAGTATAAGAAGATGTTGGTAAAAATAGAAAAGTCATAAGACAAAATCAGACTAAAAACGACCACAAAGGGAAAAAAGAAAAAGCGAGGTAAAGAGTTTAGAAAGTCCGCTGAGGGCAGAGCCATTTGGGCGCTGTAGCCTCAGTGGTAAAAAATGTTTATCTGCAAAATCCCTTTGCAAGCCGACATTCTCCTGTGCCACTATGGCACATATTTTCCTTACTCCTCTATCAGTATCTCCCCATAAAAAGCGTCAGTGCCCTTGTAAGTGTAGGTATATACCGATGTATCATAGGACTGCGCCGCCACTATCTTCTGAAGCTTGTTGTCAAACACCGCAAAGTTTATGCCGCTGCCGTTGGGGGCATATTCCTTTCCGTCTGCGATTATCCTTGCCACAGGCTGGCCTGTGACAGCTCCGCCGCTGGTTATGGTGACGGATATTTTTCCTCCGTAAAGGCTTAGATTTTCGGTAAGCTGTTCATCGCCTGTTTTCTCGAAAACTGCTTTTCCTCCGCTGACCACACCGATGTAGCTCTTTCCGTCAAGGGTGCGGAAATCAGTTTCAAAGCCCAGCTTTTTCAGCAGATGCCTGTACTGAAATTCCAGCATATCGCCTGTATCGCCGTTGACGCTGGCGACTATTGTGTAATTGCCTTTGTTAGCAAGCCCAAGAAACTGCATAAAGTCGGCGTTGTTGTAAAGCGCACGGTAATCGGTCTCCAGCATTTTGTCGGTAAGTCCGCTTACGGGCACAAAGATCGACCTGTATGGGAAAACGCCGTGAACGCCCTCGCCAACGCAGAACTGATTATAGGCAAGCGTGGATACTATCACCAGTGCCGCTGCTGCAGGAGCGATGCGCTTTCCGCCCTTGCTGAGCGTGTAGATCGTGTCCTTTATGCCGCTCACTTTCTTATCGGGTGCAAGTCGGCAGCTCTTCCAGCAGTCCAGGATTTCGGGGATCGCCAGCAGGATAAAGATGTATATGGGCATTGTAAAGCGCTCGATGATGAAATGCTTCACGATAAAAAGCCAGATAAAGAAGTTATAGAAGCTGAAATTTGCAAGCATCTGCGCTTCGGGAGCCTTGTCCTTCCAGCCTGTGAAATATGCGGCGAGGGTGAGTATCATCATCAGTGCCGGGATAAGCAGGAACACCCATGACAGACCCACTCTCAGGTAGATGGTGTCCATGTATTTTGCGTATCGGGGCAGGATATAGGTTGTGACAAAGGAAAGTATCTGCCTTGAAAAGATAAACGCCAGCACGCCCGCTCCGCCGATTATGCCGAGGCTTTTGGCGGAAGGCTTTATGAGCGACAGGAAATACACGGGAAGCAATATCAGCGCCGACACATGGAACATTGCCGCCGCAAGTATTATCAGCACAGCGGGAATATGCTTTCGGTCACGGAAGAACCGCCACCCCAGGAATATGACCGCCACGGAAAGGCTTTGTCTGGTAAAATTCAGTGAGTTATAGAAGAATGTTACGGTCAGGTACAGCCATGCGGATATCCATGGCATTTTGCTGTATTTTATGATGATATATGCGGTTGGCACCAGTATGAGCAGGGCGGTAAGGGTGTTGAGGATAAGATAGTCTCCGCCCAGCAGACCCGTAAGCTTCAGCAGCAGCACATACCCGGGTTCTATGCCTGTGGTGCGGACAGTATCAATTACGGAAAGTCCGTTATCCATAACGCTATGGAGATATGTGCGGTAGTTGAAGTAGTCGTTTCCCAGCCCGTATCTCAGCGAGGACATAACGAACATATATCCGAAAACCACGGCGATGTAGATGATATTTTTCTTTTTTGACGGCTTTCTTATGCACATGGGATAAGCCAGTCCCAGTATAAGCGCCATCAGGATATAATAAACAGCCATTTTACTCTGTCCTTTCAATGTTCAGTGCTTTGATTATAACATATTGTTGGCATTACGTCAATGATTTATGAGGGAGAGCGTTTGGTGGAAATTTATAAAATAGAAATGTTGATTTGTTCGTACCTGCGCCTTTTTGGCGCTGCTGATTTTTCCTTAGCTCATGCTTCCGAAATTCCGTGAGAAAATTGTCCGAATGTGTTGTACTTATCCGAAAAATGTGATATAATACCTTTATGTTATTATCGCTTATTTAGTAAAGGATGCTTTTATAATGGATCACAACACACACGGCAGGCTTATCGTTATCGACGGGCTGGACGGCAGCGGCAAATCTACTCAGTTTGACCGCCTGCTGGGGATCCTTTCCCCCAAGCTCAGCGTTAAGGGCATCAGCTTCCCCGATTATGATATGCCCTCCGCCACACTTGTTAAAATGTACTTGAGAGGTGATTTTTCCAAGAACGCTGCGGACGTTAATGCTTATGCCGCTTCTACTTTTTACGCTGCCGACAGATATGCCAGCTACAAGCTTTGCTGGGAGAAAAATTATCTGAACGGCGACCTTATCCTTGCCAGCAGATATGTCTGCTCCAACGCTATCCACCAGATGTCAAAGCTGCCCGAAAATGAATGGGACGGCTTTCTTGAATGGCTGGAGGACTATGAGTATGACAAGCTGGGGCTTCCCCGTCCTGACAGGACTATTATCCTTGATATCCCTGTGGAGCTTTCTCAGAAGCGCCTTTCGGAGCGTTATCACGGTGATGAGTCAAAGAAGGATATCCACGAGAGCAACATTGCTTACATGACTGCCTGCCGCAAAAGCGCTCTTTATGCTGCAAAAAAATGCGGCTGGGACGTTATAAGCTGCTGCGGTGGGGACGGACACATTTATTCTCAGGAGGAAGTCACTCAGATGCTCCTCAATATTATTGGCGAGGTTATCGGTTCAGATGCTTGAATTTAAGGTTATTGAGCTTTCCGACAAGCCGTGGATAGACAGTTTGCTGAAAATATCCGACTTTCGGGGCTGCGAATACTGCTTTGCAAACAACATGGCGTGGCGGAGAATGCACGACACAAGGATAACAAGATTTAAGGACTTTTACATTTCATGCTCATTTGACGGCGGCATATATTTCACGTTCCCTGCGGGCGGCGGCGATTATGCCGAGGTGCTGGGGGAGATGAAGAGGTTTGCGGAGGCAAACGGTTCTCCTCTTGTGATAGATTCGGTAACTCCCGACCTGTTCCCTGTGTTCAAAGAAAATTTCCCCGAGGGCAGCTATGAGATAACCTGCGACGAGGGCGACTGGGACTATGTTTACAACGCTTCCGACCTTGCGGAGCTTAAAGGAAAGAAATACCACGGCAAGCGAAATCATCTGAAAAAGCTGCTGGACGGTGAATATTCCTACGAACCGCTGACAGAAAAGGACTTTGACGACTGCATCACCTATGCTGTGGGCACATACAACCGCAGCGACGCTTACGATGACAGGTCGAAGGTCTGCGAGCAGTTTGCCATAAACACCTATTTTGAGAATTTCCATGCGCTGGGGCTTTCGGGCGGCGTGCTGAGGGTCGGCGGAAATGTGGCTGCCTTTACCATCGGCGAGCGGATAAACTCGGACACACTGGGCGTTCACATCGAAAAGGCAGAGGCTTCCGTTGAGGGAGCATATCCCGCAATAAACTATTTGTTTGCCCGTTCCGCATCGGAGGAATTTTCCTACATCAACCGTGAGGAAGATCTGGGCATCGAGGGGCTGAGAAAGGCGAAGCGCTCCTATCACCCTGCGTTTATGATCGAAAAACACACTGTTATATTCAAATAAATCTTTAAATGAAAGGATAATGGATCATGATATATGTATTTCTTGCTGAAGGCTTTGAAGAGACAGAAGCTATAACCCCTATTGATATGCTCAGGCGCTGCGGTAAGGAAGTGCTTACTGTAGGCGTTACGGGCAAAGTGGTAAGAGGCGCACACAACATTCCCGTTGAGTGCGATATCACCATTGACGAGGCCGGTGTGGGCGGTCTGGAGATGATAGTTCTCCCGGGCGGAATGCCGGGCACAAAGAACCTTGCTGCCAGCAAAAAGCTTGCTCAGATCATCGCATACTGCACCAACAACAAGATATTTATGGGCGCTATCTGCGCTGCTCCATCGGTGCTTGGCTCCATAGGTGTTCTTAACGGTAAAAAGGTTGTTTGCTACCCCGGCTTTGAGAGCGCTCTTACAGGTGCGCAGGTGCTCAGTGTTCCCGCCGTAAGGGACGGCAACATCATCACCGCAAGAGGTGCGGGCGCTGCTCTGGAATTTTCCTATGAGCTTATCAGCGCACTTATCGGCGTGAATGCCGCAAAAAAACTGGCGGGGGATATCATATGGAAAAAGTAACGGCTCCTGTGGGGGACATACGTGAATACAAAAACGAACTGCGCAGCAAATGCAAGCAGCTGAGGACAGGAATGTCAGCCGAGGTCAAGGCGGACAAGGACAGAAAAATATTTGAGCGCGTGGTATCATCGGGAGCGTACAGGGACACGGACATTGTACTTACCTACGTTTCCACTGCCATTGAAGTGGATACTATGGCGATCATAGAACAGGCTTTTGCTGACAAAAAGCGTGTGGCTGTTCCACGCTGCATTGACGGCACAAGGGACATGGAATTTTACTTCATCAAAAGCATGGACGACCTGGAAAAAGGCACCTTCGGCGTGCTGGAGCCTGCTCCCGAAAAGTGCGTAAAGGCATATGCCTTTGAAAAGGCTTTGTGCATTGTCCCCGGGCTTTCCTTTGATATGAAGGGCTACAGGCTGGGCTACGGTAAGGGATATTATGACAGGTTTCTTTCCGCTCACCCAAGGCTTGTAAAAATGGGGCTGTGCTACTGCTCATGCACATGCAACGAGCTTATCCACGGCAGGTTCGATGTCTGTGCGGATATGCTGGCTACTGAAAAATATCTGAGAAAATGCTCCGATCAGAGCAAAACTGAACAGGGCAGGACTGATAAAACAGACGGGAAGAAAGGAAGATGATAAATGGACGAAAAAAAGGACAATGTTACAGAATTTGCCGATACTCCCGAAGAAGATAAGGAAACCGAAAAGACTTCCGAAGTTGCTGACAGGTCAAGTGCAGATACATCAGCTGCCGATACATCAGTTGCTGATACATCAGTTGCTGATACATCAGCAGACAATAAATCTGCTCCTGACAATGAGACAGACGACAGCGTGGCGGAAGATGATGAGGATATATATGACGACGAAGAGGGCAACGGTGAAGAGGACGAAGAAGCTGAGGCTGCACGCCTTGAAATAAAGGAAAAGCGCAGAAAGGACAAGCGTAAGAAAAAGACCCACGGCAGGCTTATTTTTGCGCTTATCATGGTAACGCTGGTAATTTCGCTGGCGGTACTGGGTGCGGTGGCGGTCATCACTGTTTCCTCCGAGATACTGGGAATGGGCCGCTCCGACACGGAATTTTCCGTTGAGATACCCGAAAACTCAGGCACGGAAGCTATTGCGAACATTCTGCAGAGCGAGGGCATCATTGAAAGACCTGTTATCTTCCGCATATATTCCAAGCTCAAGGGTGCGGACGGCACTTACATAGCGGGCAGCCACAAGCTCAACCCCAACATGACCTACGGCGACATCATCGAGGCGCTGCAGAAGGACGCTATCAACCCCAGAGAGTTTGTGAACATCACGTTCCCCGAGGGCATAAGGCTAATTGACGCTGCCCAAAAGCTGGAGGACGCAGGTGTCTGCGATGCGGACGAATTTATCCGTGTGTTCAACTCCACCACCTTTGGCTTTGATTTTGAAAAGCAGGTAAAATCCAGCTCCAAAAAGTTCTACAAGATGGAGGGCTATTTCTTCCCCGACACCTACCAGTTCTATCTTGAAGAGGATCCCAAGAACGTGGCGAAAAAGGTCTGCAAGAACTTTGAATACAAGGTAACTCCCGATATGTACGGACGTATGGAGGATCTGGGCATGACGCTTGACGAGACTATCACCCTTGCTTCCATAGTTCAGGCGGAGGCTTCCAGCTCTATTGATATGAAGCTTGTTTCCTCTGTTTTCCACAACAGACTTAATAATCCCGACCAGTTCCCGCTGCTCCAGTCCGACCCAACCACAAACTATGTGGAAGCGGTCATCAAGCCCAATCTGGAGATATATTCCCAGTCCATGTGTGACGCTTACGACACTTACAAGGGCGGCGGACTGCCTCCCGGAGCTATCTGCAACCCGGGCATCGAGGCTATCCAGGCTGTGCTTTATCCCAGAGAGACTGACTACTACTATTTCTGCTCCGACCTTGACACAGGCGAGTTCTTCTTTGCCACCACTCTTGATGAGCATGAGGCAAATCTTGTAAAGGCTCATCTTGTGGCAGATCCCGATGAATAACTTGAAAGGTTGAAATTATGTCTTTGTTCATTCCCGAAGTTCTTGCGCCTGCGGGCGATATGGAACGGCTTGAAGCTGCTGTTGATTTCGGTGCCGACGCTGTTTATCTGGGCGGCACCTCCTTCGGCATGAGGGCAGGTCCGAAAAATTTTGACGAAGCGGCGCTGAAAAGTGCCGTTGAAAAGTGCCATGCACGGGGCGTTAAGGTATATCTTACCTGCAACACTCTGCCGAGAAATGATGAGATACCTTATTTTGAGGGGTTCATCAAATACGCATACGAGGTTGGCGTTGACGCTGCCATCGTTGCGGATCTGGGACTTTTATCCCTGATAAAGAAATACACTCCCGATATGGAGATCCATATGTCCACTCAGACGGGCATTGTGAATTATGTCACTGCCAATGAGCTTTACAACATGGGCGCAAAGCGTGTGGTGCTTGCCCGTGAGCTGAGCCTTGACGAAGTGGCGGAGATACGTGCAAAATCCCCTGCGGATATGGAGATAGAGGTATTCGTTCACGGTGCTATGTGCGTGTCATTCTCTGGCAGATGCCTGCTTTCCTCTTACCTTGTGAACCGTGACGCAAACAGGGGTCAGTGCGCTCAGCCGTGCAGATGGGGATATCATCTCATGGAAGAAAAGCGAGAGGGGCAGTATTTCCCAATTTTCGAGGACGAAAAGGGCACTTACATTCTCAATTCCAAGGATATGTGCATGATAGACCACATCGACAAGCTGGTAAAGGCGGGAGTTACCTCACTGAAAATAGAGGGACGTGCAAAGTCCGCCTACTATGTTTCGGTGATAACAAATGCTTACAGAATGGCGGTTGACTGGTACAAAGAGCATCCCGATGACTACAAGCTCCCCGATTACATCAGGGACGAGGTATTCAAGGTGAGCCACCGTGACTACTGCACAGGATTTTTCTTCGGACACCCCTCAGAGTGCAGACAGTATTATGAGGACAGCGGATATATCCGCTCCTATGATGTGTGCGCTGTGGTGGATAAGTGCGAAAACGGCCGCATATATGCGGAGCAGAGGAACAAGTTCCTGCTGGGCGACAAGCTGGAGATACTTGCTCCCTCGTGCAGACCTGTGGAATACACAGTAACCGAGATAACCGACGCTGAGGGCAATCAGGTCGAAAACACCTGCCATGCGGCGATGAAGTTTTCCATGCCCAACACAACGGGAATTGATTTTCCCTGCCATACCATTATCAGAAAAAGAAGTTAATACTAAGCTCCAATTAAAAGCTATACAAAAAATCAAGCATGATCTTGCGTATATGGATCATGCGATGATTTTTTTGTCTATAGTTTTATTGGTGATTAGTATAAAAAAGTCGGGCGGAAGCTCGGCTTTTTTTGTTTTGCTTAGAATATAATTGCATAATGCAATAAGTGTACCGGCATTTTTTGCATATATTCCACAAATCTGCAAAAAACAGCAGGAATTTTGCGCAATGCTATTGACAATCGCAGGATAGTGTGGTATTATAATTTTGCGAGATGCAAATAAGAACTGCAAGTTTAAAATTGCATAGTGCTAAATTATAAGGAGGTGAGGCGTATGGAAAAGGTTTTGTACTGCCCTGTGTGTGAGGAAAGTACGGAGCGTGAGGAGTGCGAGCGCTTCGGAATGTGTCTGGACTGCTTTATTGAAGAGCTTGTTGAAAATGTGCGTGACAATATCATAAGGGGTTTCCTTGCGGAGTACGGACATTTGCTCAGGGAGTACATATGGGAAAATTATTTTTAAGTTCTTATTTGCGTAGTGCAACAAGAAAGGAGGGCGCTGTTGAGGAAAATATCAAAGGACAAAATAATCGGGGAGATTGCGGCTGTGGCTTTTTCCGACTTCACCAAGTTCGTTTCCCTTGAAACGCTGCCCGAAAGGGGACAGGTCATGACGGTGACGGACACGGCTCTGCTCAACAGGCAGTCGGCAAAGGCTGTGGCTTCCATAAAGGCAGGCACAAAGGGCATTGAGGTGAAGCTTTATGACAAGCTCCGTGCGCTGGAGCTTCTGGGCAAGATCTATGGCGTGTTCGGCGGCGATATCTCTGAGGAGGAAGCGGTGGAAAATCTGAAAAAATTTTTCGGGGAGGACGGCTTTGGGACTGACTGAAAAACAGAAAAGCGTGCTGAGCGTTACCATAAGGGAGCCTTGCCGCTGGAACATCTCGGTGGGGGCAGTGCGGTCGGGAAAAACGTATCTTGACTACTACCGCATTCCCCAGCGAATATTTATCAGCGACCCTCGGGGTGGGATCGCCATAGTGGGCAACACGGTGGCAAGCGTTGAGCGGAATATCCTTTCGCCCATGCGTGGGATATACGGCGAGAAGCTTGTGGGGCGTGTCAAGGGAGGCGGATATGTGCGGCTTTTCGGAAGGGACTGCTTTGTTATCGGTGCGGGGCGCAGCGGCAATGCGGACAAGCTCCAGGGGTCAAGCCTTTCCTGCTGCTACGGCGATGAGATAACCACATGGAGCGAGGGCGTTTTCAGAATGATAGGTTCAAGGCTTGACAGGGAGACTTCGGTTTTTGACGGCAGCTGCAACCCTGCGTCGCCATCCCACTGGTTCAAGAAATTCCTTGACAAAGGGGTGCCGGGCGGCAGCGTAAGGGTATCGGGCTTCACTATTGACGATAATCCGGCTCTGCCCAAGGGATTTGCTCAGGCGCTGAAAAGGGAATATGCGGGGACGGTTTATTACGACCGCTTTATCCTGGGGCTTTGGAAAAATGCTGAGGGGGTCATTTACAGGCAGTTTGCGGACTGCCCTGAGAAATTCATCTGCAAAATGGCAAAGAACATCATCATGGCGGACATGGGTGTGGATTTCGGCGGAAACGGCTCTGCCACGGCGTTCAACGTGACGGGCTACACGGCGGGGTACAGGCAGATATACACTCTGGAGGAGTATTACCGAAAGGGGATAATGTCCCCTGCGGAGCTGGAGCGTGATTTTGCGGATTTTGTTAAAAGGGTCAGGAAAAAATATCCCATGCTCAGGGATATTTACTGCGACAGTGCGGAGCAGGTGCTTATAAGAGGACTGCAGAATGCTGCGATACGTGAAAGGCTGCCTGTGGAGATACACAACGCCCGAAAGGGCGAGATAAGCCAGAGAATAAGGTTTTACAATGCTGTTTTAAGCGACGGCCGCTACAAAATTCTTGCACAGTGCAAGAACACTATTGCCGCATTTTCTCAGGCTGTGTGGGAGGGCGGAAGCCTTGACAGGCGGCTGGACGACGGCAGTGTGAACATTGACAGCCTTGACGCTCAGGAGTATTCCACGGAGCGGAGAATGAAGGATATCCTTGATGTTATGAGATAGAAAGGAATGATGTGATTGGGCATAATTTCGGAGGCGCAGAGGGCGTTCCCCCAGGCGAAAATTCCCCACGAAGAGGAATATTACCGCACGGTGATAGCTGCCTGCGCCGATATTTACAAGGGTGAGCCGCCTTGGGCGTATGTGAAGCGCTCGGGGCTTTACGGCAAGGGCGAGCGGCGTATGAGCATGCTTGGCGGCGCTTACGTTCAGCAGTCAGGCGGATATTTACTGCGCCGACCACCGCCAGCAGGAGCTGGTTGAAAGGGTGCTCCAGGACAACGGCTTCTGGGAAAATATGCCCTCGTTTTTCAGCCGTGCTTATGCGCTGGGCGGAGGTGCGCTCAAGGTTTTCATTGACGGGGACATTGGCATCGACTACATATCGGCGGACAGCTTTATTCCTGTGGGCGGCTTCTGCGGCAGCATAAAGGAGGGCATATTTCGCAGCAGATTTTACAAAGGCGGCGAGGCGTTTACTCTTTTTGAGCGGCAGGGAGCAGACGGCAGCGGCATTTTCACGGACAGGGCGCTGTTTTCCTCCCGTGACGGATATCTTGGGGAGCAGATACCTGTGGAGACGATGGTTGATGGGCTTTCGGAACATTCGGAGTATGACATCTGCGAGCCGCTTTTCGGGTACTTCCGACCTGCGGGGGCGAACAATCTCTCCGATGAGACCATGCTGGGGCTGAGCTGCTTTGCAAACTGCACCGACACTCTGAAAGCTCTCGACATAGCATTTGACAGCTTCTCACGGGAGTTTGTGCTGGGGCGCAAGAGGATAATCGTGCCCTCATCTTGCATCAGGACGGTGGTTGACCCCGACACGGGCAGGATAAGCAGGTATTTCGACACGGACGATGAAGTGTATCAGGCGCTTAAATGCGACGAGGAAAAGGACCTGAAAATATCCGACAACACCTGCGAGCTGAGAGTTTCGGAGCACGTTGACGCTATAAATGCGCTGCTTGATATTCTCTGCTTCCAGACGGGGCTTTCATCGGGAACGCTTTCGTTCAGCACCTCGGGCGGACTTAAAACGGCGGCTGAGGTCAAGAGCATGGAGACACGCACGGAGATCACAATGCAGCAGAACAGGTGCCTTGCGGCGGAGCTTATCGAAAGCACGGTGAAGAGCATTATCCGCTGCGGAATGCTGTGCGGCGAGATACCAAAGGGTGATATTTCCGTCAGGGTGGCTTTTTCCGACAGGCAGACGGTGGATAAGGGCGAGATAATCGACCAGAACGTAAGGCTTGTGTCGGCGGGGCTTAAAAGCAGGCTTTCGGCGGTCATGGCTGTGCTGGACTGCTCGGAGGAGGACGCACTGGCTGAGATAGAAAGGATCAAAAAGGAGGAAAAGGTATGAATGAAGAAAACGAGAAGTCTGTAAATGAAATTACAAATATGGGTGGGGATATCTCTCCCGATGAGGGCAATGGAGATGTTGACGTTGCTGACGTTGCTGACGCAGCTGATATCCATGCCCTTGAAGAGCAGGTGGCGGCTCTGACGGCTGAAAATGCAAAGCTTCGCAATCAGCTTTTCTGCGAGAGGGAGGGCATTCCCCGTGAGCTGACGGAGGACATTATCTGTGCGGCTTCCGCCCGTGCTGTGGGGGGAGTGAGCTTTGAAGAGGCGGCGAGAGATATATTCGGCAGGATATCTAAATTCGGCGGCTCGGGTCAGAAGATATCCACGGGAGTAAGGTCACGCAGGGAAGGGAACGGTGATGATGTACTGCGCAGGGCTTTCGGACTTAAGTAATTCACTGACAAATCAAAATGAAATTTGAAAGGAAAGGTAAAAATTATGGCTAACACAATTACACTTGCTAAGAAATACGCTGCGCTTCTTGATGAGGCGTACAAGGAAAATGCGAGAACTGCTGTTCTTGAGTCGGACGCTTCCCTTGCAAGAGAGGGGGCAAATGCCAACGAGATAGTTATTCCCAAGCTCACCATGGACGGGCTTGCAGACTACTCCCGTTCAAGCGGATATGTGGCTGGCGATGTTTCCCTTTCGTGGCAGACTGTTCAGTTCAACTACGAGAGAGGACGTATGTTCAGCGTTGATGCTATGGACAACGAGGAGAGCCAGAGCATTGCTTTCGGTTCCCTTGCGGGGGAGTTTGTGCGCACAAAGGCTGTGCCTGAGCTTGATGCCTTCCGCTTTGCTTCCTTTGCGGGCACAACGGGCATTGGCTCCGCATCTGCGGCGCTTTCCACAGGTGCGGACGCTGTGGCTGCGGTGAGAACTGCGGTATCTGCTCTTGATGCGGCGGAGGTTCCTTCCGAGGACAGGGTGCTGTTCATCACTCCCGTGCTGAAAGGACTTATCGACGACATGGACACCACAAAATCCCGTGCGGTGCTTGCTTCCTTTGACAAGATAGTGACTGTTCCCCAGTCCAGATTTTACACCAAGATAAAGCTCAATGACGGCACCACATCGGGGGAGACTGACGGCGGCTATGCCAAGGACACTGATGGCAAGAACATCAACTTTATGATAGTTCACAAGGGAGCGGTGCTCCAGTTCACCAAGCACGCTGTACCCAAGATCATTTCCCCTGCGGCAAATCCCGATGCGGACAGCTGGAAATACGGCTATCGCAGCTATGGTCTGTGCAGTGTTTATCCCTCCAAGGCTGCGGGCATTTACTGCCACTACTCCACCACCTAAGCGGCGTGTCGCCGCAGCCGCCCATTGGGAGGTTATGTGAGAAATATTTTATTCGTGGCTCGGTAACTGCAGTTTGCAAAAGACTTGCACAGAGATTGCGGCGTGTCACCGCAGCCGCCCATTGGGAGGTTATGTGAGAAATATTTTAATCGTGGCTCGGTAACTTTGATTTGCAAATCAGTTTGCTGAATTTTCGGCTTAGCAATTAGTTTATATCGAAACATCAAGGGGGCTTATGCTCCCTTGGAAAGGAGTGTTTATGGCGGTAGATTTTGCGTATTACAGGGATATTTACGGGGGAAAGGGCGATGAAAGCGAAATTTCTCCGCTGCTTGCAAGTGCGGAGAGGGTCGTGAGAGGGTGTGTGGTCGATGTATCGGAAGCCGATGAAGCTTTCAGGACTGCGGTATGCGTTCAGGCGGATTTCCTTGACAGGGCAGAGGACTGCGGGGGATATTCCTCGGTGAAGATAGGCAGCTTTTCTGTGAGCGGAGGTTCACATGGCGACAGATTTTCCGCACATCTCTGCGGCGAGGCGGAGGCTGTGCTTGACTGTGCGGGGCTTTTTTACAGGGGAATGGAGGTGTAAGATGTATCCTATTCCAAAAGAGGTGCTCATACATTCCTGTGTGCTGAAAAACTATTCCGAGGAGGGTGCGTTCGGTGAGCGAAAGCTTATTTCGCAGACGGTGCTTTCCAATGTGCGGATATGCGTTTACGGCAAGGCTCAGAGGGATATTCACAGCAGGAATGTGAAAAAGTGCGGTGTGCTTTATTATGACTGCCGCAACAGCTCCCCGGAGGACGCTGAGTTCATGGGGGAAGATTTTATCGGCACTGTTGTTTTCAACGGCACAGAATATGAGATAACCTCGGTGAAATATTTTTACGGCGGCGATGAGCTTCATCATCTTGAAGTGGGACTTGGAGGGGCTGTGTGAAAACAGAAAATATAATTTCGGCAATATGCGCCGCAAGCGGAGCGGTATGCGGTTCGGCGGCGGGCAAGGGGCTTTCCTTTGAGCTTAAAAGCGGCAAGGCGCAGAAAATGGCGGCGGGACAGCTCTGCGAGATGCGTGGGGTGCTTTGCTCCGCAGGCGATGACAGGAAAGCCGCTCTTGAAGCTCTTGACACGGCGGCAGATGTGCTTTGCGGATATCGTGGAGACGGAATTTACAGGATATCTGCGCCGTCGCCGGGGGTGCTTTACTTTAACGGGAGCTTCCGCTTTGAAAGAGAGATAATTATTATTGCAGGGGAGGAATGGGAATGACGGTCGGACAGGCTATGGCACTGACAGGCGGCGGATTTTCTGCGGGGGAGGACTTTGTTTTCGGCATTGACCTTTCTGAGGGGCTGACTGCCGAATATTCGGATTTTACGGCGGTAAAGGAAAAGGTTTACGGCATAAGCGCCGAACTTTCACGAAAAACAAAGCTCATCACTTTTGTTGACGGGTGGAGCAGTCGGGCGGTATCGGATTTCCTGAAGGTGCGCATAAAATTCGCTGCCTGCTCGGAAAATGCAGTGCAGAAAGCGGTGGTCAAGGCTGCGGAAAACGGCTCAAAGCTCCGCTGTGTATATGCGGGGCACGGTCAGGAGCCTATGATATGCGGCATGAGTGTTACGGATATCTCAGTATCGGACGGCGAGCTGTTCGGGCACGTTATAGATGTTACGCTTTCGATGTAAGGAGGGGCTATGGGAATATATCTGAAAATAGGCAGCACCGATGTGAGCAGGTTCATCACCGAAAACAAGTACAGCATTTCCGTATCGTCGGTGTATGACAACGGCGCGAGTTTGTGAACATTTACGGCGCAAAGGTCAGGGAAAAGACAGGCTATGAGGTGGATATATCCGCTGAGCTTTCGGACGTGGACGACACATCTGCGGCGACGCTGTCGGCAGCTCTTTCTGGGGAAAAATGCAGCGTATCATATTCTGCTCCCACGGAGAAAACAGGGGAATTTCAGTGCTCGGGCTTTTCGCTTTCCCTTGACCGTGTTTACAGGGGAGAAAAGTTCTGGACGGCTCAGGTAAAGCTCCATGCGGCTTTTGTGCCTGAGGACGGTCTTTAGACCGCCTGTTATAACCATCGGCGGCAATGTTATCACGGCTGACAGGATACAGTCCGCAAGGCTTATAAGGACGGCAGAAAATATGCCGATAAAGGGCATTGTGCAGTCGGAGCTTATAGTTGCGCTCAAAACCGACCTTACCTTTGAGCCAAACGCCCTTGTGACGGTAAAAACAGGGGGAGAAGACCCGCTGGAGTTTTCGGAGCATTTTATCAGTCGCATAAGCCGCAGAGGGGGTCTGCTGGAGATCCATGCCATGGACAGAATGAGAGTGACGGAAAATGACTTTGACGACAGCCTTTACAACCGCTCAAACGAGCCGTATGTGCTTTCATTGGTGCTTGCCGATATGGCTTCCCAGTGCGGCTTTGCGGGATTCGGCGGCGGTAACTTCTGCACGGACAAGATATATTTTGAGGAGCTTCACGGAAAGAAATGCCGTGAAATTCTGGCGCACATTGCGGAAAATACAGTGGGTGCTTTTTACTGCTCCAACGACAACAGGCTTAAATTCACGCCTTTTCTTTCCGCCTCGTGCAGCATCGGAATGGAGGACAGCAGGAGCGAAAAAATGTATCTTCATTCGGAAAAAGGTCCTTTCACGGCGGTGTATTGCAAAAACACCGCCACAAATGAGGTTTACGGTGCGGGTCAGAGCGACAGCTTCCGAAATGTGCTGAAAATAAGCGGCAGGCTTATGGACAAAGCTCGTGTTACGGCAGTTCTCGGCGCTGTGGCTCAGAAAAGCTACCGCTCCTTTTCATGCGGAAGGATAGCTATAACAGGCGCTCCGGAAGGGCTTACAGAGTTCATATTCACGGGGCATGAAAGCGGGCTTATCTCCGCAAGGACAGTGGTGCATTTTACGGGCAAGGGAGCTTATGCCGAGGCAAGGGCTGCGGATATCTGCGAGGACGAGTCGAACTACACCGACCTTACGGGCTATGAGCTGCGCAAAAGGATAGAAGAGGGAAGAAAATACGGCTGCACGGTGATGACCGAGCGTGGTATCGGCTTTGTGGAAGAGGGCGATGAGCTTAGGGCAGGCAGCGGCAGGTTCTTTTCGGCGCTTTCGGACAGGATAACCCAATTTGACGGGGTGATGTTTGACGGCATCATGCCCGAATATGTGCAGTCAGTATCGGACACAGTGAAAAAGATAAAGTACGGCGGCAGCGTGTATGTGTTGAGCTTTAAGTCGGAGGGCGGCAAAAAGACGGACATCACATTTGCAAAGGAGGAAAGCTCATGAGCTTCATGGCGGGGTATATGCTGGGTCTGGCAGACAGCAGAGAGCCTGTTCTTACGGATATTTCCGTTGCGGAAAACGGCGAGTATCTCCCGCCTGAGGGGTATGACGGCTTTGGAAAGGTGACGGTGAATGTCAGCTCTCAGGCGGCGATAAATGAGCTGAGCATTTCCGACCCCGGGGTGTATATAGCATCTGACTACGGCTGTGACGGCTTCGACCCGGTGAATGTGAGCAGCAAGTACAAGGATCTGTATGACCTTGCCACAGGCAGCGGCGGGAATAACTCCACCGAGGGCGGGGCGGAGTTATCGAACTCGGTTGCATCGGGCAGCACCGACAATACAAATGACTATCTGCTGTCATTTAAGGGAACAGAGCCACCGGATGTAACAAACCACGGAAATTCGGTGCGGATATCCTTTTATACGGAAATGACGCCTCACCCTGTTCAGGCGGATTATTATACTCTGAGCTATCACTGGAAAATGGAAGACCTGCTGACGGGGGAGAGCAAAACAGGCAGCTGCTTTTCGGTAAATTACGGCTGGAACAAGGCTACCACAAAGCAGCCGCTTTTTAAAATAACAAGGATAGAATACGGCAGCGGCGTGGTGAAGATATATTACTCCCTTACAAGATACTGGGAGGACGGCTCGGAGCGTGACACCGCAGGAAACAGGCGTGATTTTGACCACAACAGCGTGGGTGCGGGAAATTACACCGACAGCTGGATAATATCGCAATAATATAAGGAGGGATTTGTTTGAAGAGGATAAAAGAGCTTTTTATCGTTATCGGAACGGCGCTTTCTGCGTGGCTGGGGATACTTTACGTGCCTGCAATGATACTTTTTGCCTGCAATATCATTGACTATGTAACGGGCATATGTGCGGCAGGGTACAGGAAAGAGAACGTAAGCTCCTACAGGTCGTTTCGGGGGATAGCAAAGAAAATATGTATGTGGCTGCTTATTGCGGTGGGGGCAATGCTTGATATACTGCTGGAATATGCGGCGGAAAATGTGGGGATATCGCTCGGAGGGGAGTATATTGCAGGCTCGCTGGCGGCGGTGTGGCTGATCGCAAACGAGGTCATATCCATACTGGAGAATATACGTGATATAGGAACGCCTCTGCCGCCGTTCCTTATGACCATTGCGGGGAATATCAAGGGGAAAGCGGAGGACAAGATAAAATAGCATTGTTTTTCGGCGGATAAGAGCTTTTTTTATTACATTTTGTTATATAATCCCAAATATTGGAAAAAATAATATATAATATTAAAATAAAGGAATCTTAACGAGAAAGGGCGAAGCAAATGAACTCCATTCCCGGAAACAGACTGAGAGCGCTCAGGGAGGACAATGACCTTACTCAAAGGGAGATCGCAGCTGTACTTAACTGCTCGCAGGTGAGCTATTCTCATTATGAAATAGGCAGGCGGGATATACCTCTGGAGTTTCTTATCAAACTTTCGGATTTTTATGACGTGAGCGTTGATTATATCCTTGGTCTTACAGACGTAAAACAAAAATATCCAAGACAGTCGGCAAAGCGGTGATTTGCCGACTTTTTTTATAGGCTGATAATTACAAAATTTAATAATTTCCGTTCACAGAATTGTCTGCCTTTGCAATTTTGTCCATTTTGTAACTTGATTAAAAAGATATGTTGGGATATAATTATTTATAATATGACAATATGAATATTTCCGAAAAAGGAGGACTTGCTTTGAAAAAAAGCTTTATAAAAATAGTTTCCGTGCTTACAGCGGGAACTCTTGCCCTTGGGGGCGTTCCCGTTATGGCAGAGGATAATAAAACTGCCGATCTTTCGGCAGAAGATGTTATATCAGCTCAGGATATGGCAGCGCTGGAGGAGCGTATCTCCCCTTATTCCGTTGAGGTGCTGGAGGCCGATGTTACCGAGGAAGAGGACGGACTTATCGACAGCTCCCTTGAGCTTGCACGGGAGGAATGCGAGTCGGAGGAGGCGGCATACACCGAGTATCAGTACGCTTCCTACAATTTCCAGTCGGACTTCTTTTACTCCCAGCTTTCCGCAGAGGCAAGGGCGTATTATCAGCAGTTTGCGGCTGCCTGCGAACAGGCGGCAAATTACTCCGTGAACTACACGGGCAGGGTAAGCACCACCAGTGCGGACGGCACAAAGAAATCACACTACGTTATTGCAAAGGTGCCCTTTACGGGTCGGTTCACCCAGGACGAGGCACTTGCCGTTGCGACGGCGTTTTTCTACTCCAATCCCCAGTATTTCTTCGTTTCACAGCTGGCTTGGAACAGCGATAATATCTATCTTATCACCTATGACGGATATGAAAACGGTGCCGCACGTATGGCTGCGGCAAATCAGATAGATATTGCGACTTCTCAGTGGCTGGCTGAGATAAATCAGGGCAGGGACGACCTTGAAAAAGAATCTATCATCTACAAAAAACTGTGCGACAGCGTTATATACAACAAGGACGAGAACGGCGCCATAAGCGAAGGCTCCAACCAGACCATTGCAGGTGCGCTGCTGAACGGCAGGTGCGTCTGCAACGGATATGCCATGACAGTTACATATTTCAGCCACCTTATCGGTATCGACTGCGTTGGAATAGTGGGCAACAACCACGCTTGGAACAGCATAAACCTGGGCGGCAGCTGGTATGACCTGGACGTTACCTGGATGGACAGGTACGAGGTCACGGGCAGATATTATTACCCGTTCTGCAACAGGGGCAGCGGAGTTTTTATGGCTCTCGACAGCTCGGGATACCACAACCCCAAGGAGAGCAGATATAAAAACATCACTCTTCCCGATGCAAGCCACTCGAACCCTCTGTTCATCACCCTTGACGCTGAGAGGAATGCAAGCGGTTCCGCAGCCCTTAACTGGGAGGCTATAAACGGCTGCCAGGGCTATTCCCTTTACAGATACCGCAGCGGCGCATATTCTCAGGTAAGCGAGTTTTCATCGGCATATACGGGCTGCACTGTGGCTGACCTGCAGAATTCCGACGGATTTGTGGTAAGGGCGCAGATGTGGGACCCTGTGACATATCAGAATGTGCTTACAAGCTTTTCTCAGTCGGCGGTGGCTTACGTTGAAAATACCGTTCAGAAGCCGCAGATAACCGGACTTATTGCAGGCGACAGGTCGATGACAGTCAACTGGACTTCCGTTGACGGTGCTTCAAGATACGGCGTGTATTATTACATAAACGGCAAGTGGACCTGCGCAGGATATACTTCCAACCTTTACATGAACGTTACGGGGCTGACCAACGGCTCAAGATATGGCTTTGCGGTGAAGGCGTATGTAAACGGCGCATGGACTGACGTTACCTCCTCCGATATGGTGTATGCTTCCCCCGAGGGAGCGGACAAGCCCGTTATCACATCTGCGGAAGCGGGAGACAAGAGCGTAAAGCTCACATGGGACGGCGTTGATACCGCAGAAAAATATGCGGTGTATTACAAGCTTGACGGCAGGTGGACCTGCTATGGCTATACAACAGATCTCACAATGAATGTAACGGGGCTGACCAACGGTTCAAGCTACGGTTTTGCGGTGAAGGCGTATGTAAACGGCGCATGGACAGGCGTTGCATCCTCCGACATCGTGTATGTATCCCCCGAGGGAGCGGACAAGCCCGTTATCACATCTGCGGAAGCGGGAGACAAGAGCGTAAAGCTCACATGGGACGGCGTTGATACCGCAGAAAAATATGCGGTGTATTACAAGCTTGACGGCAAGTGGACTTGCTATGGCTACACAACAGATCTCGCAATGAACGTTACGGGACTGATCAACGGTTCAAGCTACGGATTTGCAGTCAAGGCGTATGTGAACGGCGCATGGACAGGCGTTGCTTCCTCCGACATCGTGTATGTATCCCCCAAGGGAGCGGACAAGCCTGTTATCACATCTGCGGAAGCCGGAGACAGGAGCGTAAAGCTCACATGGAGCGGCGTTGACAGTGCGGAAAGATATGGCGTATATTATTACATCGGCGGCAAGTGGAGCTTTGCGGGTCACACGACTGAGCTTACATATGAGGTCAGCGGTCTGGCAAACGGTTCGAGGTACGGCTTTGCGGTAAAGGCATATGTAAACGGCGCATGGACGGCAGTTACAAGCGCCGACATGGTGTATGCTCAGCCTGCGGGCAGCACGGTCACAAGCGACAAGCCCGTGATAACCAAGGCGGAAGCGGGCGACGGCTGTGTTTATCTTGAATGGACTGCGGTTGAGGGTGCTGACCGATATGCAGTCTATAGCTACATCAACGGCACATGGACATTTCAGTGCTATACCGATGCCATAGGGATCAACATTGAAAATCTTGCCAACGGAATAAAGTACGGCTTTGCGGTAAAGGCGTATGTTAACGGCTCTTGGACGGCTGTAACATCTGCTGATATTGTTTATGCAAAGCCTGCGGCAGAGGCGGCATAATATTTGGCGGCAGGAAGCTTTTCCTGCCGCTTTTCGCTTTTAAAGTGGTCAGAATTACCAAAAATAACGTGAGTTTTTATGTGCTATACTGTATTTTCAAAAAAGTGACGCAAAAATATTGTACTTTTATTCCTCTGTGTGGTATAATAAAATTACTAATCTTTAAATGGAGCCCCAGCCTCCATTGCTGCGAAAGGACGATGCTTGTGGATATCCGTGTGGGCGATGTGCTGACTATGAAAAAAACTCATCCCTGCGGCTCAAAGGAAATGGTAGTGCTGCGGTCGGGTATGGATTTCAAGCTCAGATGTTCAGGCTGCGGCCATGAATTTATGGTCCCCCGCAGTAAAATTGAAAAAAATATCAAGGCGGTTAAACGGGAAGAGCCCGAACAGTAACCGTTCATTCTTTTTGTTACGGAGTTTGTTTCATGTTTGAAAAACTGAAAGCCACAGAGGAAAAATTTGAGGACATCAGCAATCGCCTGACTGACCCTGAGGTCATCGGCGACAACGGGCTTTATGCCAAGCTGATGAAAGAATATAAAAGCTTGTCCCCTATTGTTGAAAAGTACCGTGAGTACTGCTCTTATGTGAAAACGGAGCAGGAAGCTCAGGAAATGCTTGACGAGAGCGGCGCTGACAGGGAGCTTAAAGACCTTGCCCGTGCTGAGCTTGACGAGGCGAGGGAGAACATCGCTTCCGTTTCCGAGGAGCTGAAGATACTGCTTATCCCCAAGGACCCCAACGACGACAGGAACGTTATCGTTGAGATAAGAGGCGGCGCAGGCGGCGATGAGGCTTCGCTCTTTGCCAACTCCCTTTTCAGAATGTACTCCATGTACGCTGAGGCAAGGGGCTGGAAGATAGATGTGCTGAACGCCAATCCCACGGAGCTTGGCGGCTTCAAGGAAATATCTTTCAGCATCGAGGGTGAGGGTGCATATTCACGTCTCAAATACGAAAGCGGCGTTCACCGTGTTCAGCGAGTTCCCGAGACCGAGTCCCAGGGACGTATCCACACCTCCACCGTTACCGTTGCGGTGCTTCCCGAAGCGGACGATGTGGAGCTGGAAATAAATCCCACAGAGCTTAAAATAGATGTTTTCCGTGCGTCGGGCGCAGGCGGACAGCACATCAACAAGACCGAATCTGCGGTGAGAATAACTCATCTGCCCACGGGTCTTGTGGTTGAATGTCAGGACGAGCGCAGTCAGCACAAAAACAAGGACAAGGCAATGAAGATACTCCGTTCCCGCCTTTATGATATGCTGGAGCAGGAGAGAAACGACAAAATAGCATCTGACAGGCGCTCTCAGGTAGGCACAGGCAGCCGCTCCGAGCGCATAAGGACATACAATTTCCCCGAGGGTCGTCTTACCGACCACAGGATAGGGCTTACTATATACCGCCTTGAATATCTGCTCAACGGCAATATCGACGAGGTGATAGACGCTCTGGCAACTGCCGATCAGGCGGCAAAATTATCGGCGCAGGGTGACGAATAACTGCGCTGCTGTGAAAGATGGTTTTTATGGAGTTTGAAACAAAAATGCTGTCGGCTTCCGACGATGATATAAAGCTTGCAGGCAGGCTGCTGGCGGAGGGCAAGGTTGTGGGCATTCCCACCGAGACTGTTTACGGTCTGGCTGCAAATGCTCTTGACCCCGCTGCCGTGTCGGACATATTCAAAGCCAAGGGCAGACCTCAGGATAATCCGCTTATCGTACATATTGCGGAGTTTGAGGACATATATAAATATGTAACGGAAGTTCCCGAAAACGCACTGAAGCTTGCAAAGGCTTTCTGGCCCGGCCCTATGACCATGGTGCTTCCAAAGAAAGATATAATACCCCTTGTTACCAGCGGCGGACTTGACACGGTGGGCATACGCTTCCCGGTTCACCCTGTTGCGAGGGCGATAATAAAGGCAAGCGGATGTCCTCTTGCGGCTCCCTCCGCAAACCTGTCGGGCAGCCCCAGTCCAACCACTGCAAAGCACGTTATGGACGACATGAGTGGCAGAATATCCGCCATTGTTGACGGCGGCGAGTGCCATGTGGGTGTTGAATCCACGGTCATCTCCTTTGAAAAGGACGGAAAGGTGAAGCTTCTCCGCCCGGGCTTTGTGTCCCTTGAGGAGCTGGCAGGCGTTGTGGGCAGCGAAAATGTAAGCTGCGCCAAGGGCGTTACCGAAAAGATATCCGACGGCGAAAGGGTGCTTTCTCCCGGAATGAAGTACAAGCATTATTCTCCCAAGGCAAATGTGACCATTGTGGAGGGCAGTGCGGAGCAGTTTATCGGCTTTATGAAGGAGCATCAGGGTGACAAGGTGTGCGCCATGATGTTTGGCTCCGATGCCGCAGAATATCCCTATCCCCACGTTACCTACGGAGACACCTCCGAGGAGCAGGCAAGGGAGCTTTTCGGCGTGCTTAGAAGCCTTGACGATATGGGCATGGAGCAGGTATATGCAAGATGCCCCGAAAAAACAGGAGTTGGGCTTGCAGTCTATAACCGTCTGCTGCGGGCTGCGGGATTTGAGGTGATTAGGCTGTGAACCCATGCGGACGTGCATATGTTATCGGTCTGACAGGGCAGAGCGGCGCAGGAAAAACCACGGTATGCGGAGTTTTCCGCAGAGAGGGGTTTGACGTTATCGACGCCGACCTTATTTCAAGGGAAGTCACCCGAAAGGGTGAGCCGTGCCTGAACGAGCTTGCCGAGGCATTCGGCAGCGGCATACTTCTCCCCGATGGCTCACTTGACAGGAAAAAGCTGGGCAGCATCGTCTTTTCTGACAGCGAGCGACTGCGTCAGCTGGACGGCATCTGCTATCCATACATCATTTTCAGGATAATAAGGTGCATCGAGGAGCTTTCGGCAAGCGGAAGCAAGCTGATAATCCTTGACGCTCCCACCCTTTTTGAATCAAACGCAGACGACCTGTGCGACCTTATCATCAGCGTCACCGCCGATGAAAAGCTTAGAGAAGAGAGAATAACCGCACGGGATCATATCTCCCCTGAGGCGGCAAGGAAGCGCTTCAATTCACAGTATTCGGAGCATTTCTTTGTAAGCCATTCGGATTTTGTTATCAAGAACAACAAAACTCCCGAAATACTGGTCGCCAAGGCGGAGGAAGCGGCAGACAAGATCAAGGAGTACTACAATGCCAAAAAATACGGCGAAGCGGGTGCGCAGACGTAAGAACATCGCTCTGCCGCTGCTCATCATCGTTCTGCTGGTCATAGGCTGCTACAAGCTGCCCGAGCTCAGCAAGAACTGTGTTTATCCACGGAAATATGCTGACCTTGTGGAAAAATACTCGAAAGAATACGGCGTGGACGAAAATCTCGTGTTCGCCGTCATCAAGACCGAAAGCAATTTCGACCCCTCAGCCGAGTCGGAGGTGGGCGCAAGAGGACTTATGCAGCTCATGGAGGACGCTTACGACTGGGTGGGCTACCGAATGGGGGACGGACGGGAGCTGGATTACGACTTCATGTATGTCCCCGAATACAATATCCAGTACGGCACGTATCTGCTTATGCTGCTGTACAACGAATACGGCGACGAGGAAACGGCTCTGGCTGCCTATCATTCGGGCAGAGGCAATGTGAACAAATGGCTGGAGGACAGCTCCCTCAGCTCGGACGGTCAGGTGCTGGACGATATCCCGTCATCGGTAACAAAACATTATGTCAAAAAGGTTATGCAGGCGTATGACGCATATAATAATCTGTATTGACAGGCAAATCCACTTTTGAAAGGAAGTTTATATTATGGCAAACGAAAAATCCGAAGCAAAGCTTTTACAGGAAAAGCTCTGCTCCCAGAGAAAGAACGGCGTTCTCAGAATGACCGAGGAGCAGATAAAGGACTGCGACGCTTTCTGCGAAAAGTACAAGGACTTTATGAACTGCTCAAAGATCGAGAGAGAGGTTGCGGATTTCACAGTTTCCGCTGCCAAGAAGGCAGGCTACAAGGAATTTGAGAGAAATATGCGCCTTGAACCCGGCGACAAGGTTTATTACAACAACAGAGGCAAGGCAGTTATCCTTGCGGTCATAGGCAGGGAGCCTGTGGAAAAGGGCGTTCATATTGCAGCCGCTCACATTGACTCTCCCCGTCTTGACATGAAGCAGCACCCTCTCTTTGAAAACGAGGAGACCGCTTACTTCAAGACCCATTACTACGGCGGAATCAAGAAGTATCAGTGGGGCACTATCCCTCTTGCACTTCACGGCGTAATTATCCGTGCTGACGGCAGCTCCGTAAAGGTAAACATCGGCGAGGACGAAAGCGACCCTGTATTCTGCGTTACCGACCTTCTCCCCCACCTTGCTCAGGATCAGATGAAGAGAAGCGCCGGCGAGATACTCAAGGGTGAAGAGCTGAACATTCTCATCGGTTCCCGTCCTTTCAGAGATGATGATGTAAGCGAAAAGGTAAAGCTCAATATCATGGCTATCCTTAACGAAAAGTACGGCATCACCGAGGACGATTTCGTTTCCGCAGAGCTGGAAGCAGTTCCCGCATTCAAGGCAAAGGATATCGGCTTTGACCGCAGCATGATCGGTGCATACGGTCATGATGACAAGGTTTGCGCATACACTGCATTTGCCGCTCTTATGGACGGCAATACCGTTCCCGAAAAGACAGCCGTTGTTGTTCTCACCGACAAGGAGGAGACAGGCTCCGACGGCAACACAGGTCTTAAATCCGCATATCTCAAGTATTTTATCCACGACCTGGCAGAGTGCTTCGGCGAAGAGGGCAGAGCAGTCCTCAGCAAGTCCGAGTGCCTTTCCGCAGACGTTAACGCAGCATTTGATCCCACATTCCCCGATGTTCTGGAGAAGAGAAACTCCTCTTTCATCAACTACGGCGTGTGCGTAACAAAGTTCACAGGCGCAAGAGGAAAGTCGGGCACCTCCGATGCTTCCGCAGAGTTTGTGGGCAGAGTAAGAAAGCTGCTTGACGACAACAACGTTATCTGGCAGACAGGCGAGCTTGGCAAGGTTGACCTTGGCGGCGGCGGAACCGTTGCGGCATACATTGCAAACCTGAATGTTGACACCATTGATGTGGGTGTTCCCGTTCTTTGCATGCACGCTCCCTTTGAGATCGTTTCAAAGGTCGATGTTTACATGACCTACAAGGCTTTCTATTGCTTCCTTTATGAATAAGATTGAATAGTCAAATAAAAAGTGCCATACACGGATTTAACGTGTGTGGCACTTTTTGTATATAGCTTTATTGGTGAGCGGTGTCAGGACACAAAAAAGCTCCGATACCCATAAGGATATCGGAGCATAATCAAGCTATATGATATCAGTATTCAAGCTTCTTTTCAAGGTAAGCAACAAGCTCGTCCATGTTAACTCTTTCCTGAGCCATGGTGTCTCTGTCACGGACTGTTACGCAGTTGTCCTCGAGAGAATCAAAGTCAAAGGTGATGCAGAAGGGAGTACCGATCTCGTCCTGTCTGCGGTATCTCTTACCGATCTGACCTGCCTCGTCGTACTCAACATTGAACTTCTTTGCAAGCTTCATGTAAAGGTCGGTAGCGGGTTCCTTGAGCTTCTTTGTAAGAGGAAGGATAGCTGCCTTTACGGGAGCGAGT
Organism: Huintestinicola butyrica; assembly: GCF_025567215.1. Classification (NCBI taxonomy): domain Bacteria; kingdom Bacillati; phylum Bacillota; class Clostridia; order Eubacteriales; family Oscillospiraceae; genus Huintestinicola; species Huintestinicola butyrica. Next base: position 174,919 of record NZ_JAOQKB010000004.1, on the reverse strand, counting down.
GCGGGGTGGAGGTGCATTACTGTTCTTACGTCGGACTTTTCGCCGTCGCCGATCTCTTCCTCGTCATATGCCTCGCATACGATAGCAAGGAACAGTCTCTCAACACCGAGAGAAGGCTCGATAACGTAAGGAATGTACTTCTCGTTGGTCTCGGGGTCGAAGTATTCCATGCTCTTGCCGCTGGTCTTCATGTGCTGTGTAAGGTCATAGTCGGTTCTGTCCGCAATGCCCCAAAGCTCGCCCCAGCCGAAGGGGAAGAGGTACTCGAAGTCGGTGGTTGCCTTGGAATAGAAGCAAAGCTCCTCGGGGGAATGGTCACGGAGTCTGAGATGCTCCTCGTTTACGCCGAGGCCCAGCAGGAAGTCACGGCAGTAGCTTCTCCAGTACTGGAACCACTCAAGGTCGGTGCCGGGCTTGCAGAAGAACTCAAGCTCCATCTGCTCGAACTCTCTTACACGGAAGATGAAGTTGCCGGGAGTGATCTCATTTCTGAAAGACTTACCTACCTGACCAACGCCGAAAGGAACCTTTTTACGTGTGGTTCTCTGAATGTTGTTGAAGTTTACGAAAATACCCTGAGCAGTTTCGGGACGGAGGTAAAGCTCAGACTTGGAATCCTCGGTTACGCCCTGGAAGGTCTTGAACATAAGGTTGAACTGGCGGATATCGGTGAAATTCTTCTTGCCGCACTGAGGGCACTTGATATCATGCTCGTTGATATAGTCGAGCATCTGCTGATTTGTCCAGCCTGCAACGTTTGTGCCGTCAAAATCCTCGATGAGCTTATCTGCACGGTGACGGGTCTTGCACTCCTTGCAGTCCATGAGGGGGTCGGAGAAGCCGCCGATGTGACCGGAAGCCACCCATGTCTGGGGGTTCATAAGAATAGCGGAGTCAAGGCCTACGTTGTAGGGGCACTCCTGAACGAACTTCTTCTGCCAGGCTCTTTTGATGTTGTTCTTCAGCTCAACGCCGAGGGGACCGTAGTCCCATGTGTTGGCGAGGCCGCCGTAGATTTCACTTCCGGGATATACAAAGCCTCTGCCTTTACAGAGCGCTACGATCTTGTCCATAGTTTTTTCTGCTGCCATAATAATAACCACCTTTTATGCCCGCAGGCAAATTTCTTCCCACAATGGGGTATATTAACAGTTACTTTTAATTATATTCCATATCGGGGGTGTTGTCAAGGTGTTTGAGGGCAAAAATTGAATATCAGTGCGCTTTGCGTATCGGTTGATTTTTAATGCCGTGCCAATACAATATGATAATTTGCCTTTCACCTTTCAAAACCCACCGAATACCGAAAAAACATGACAAGCCTCTTTCTGTGATGTATTGGATATTCACAATAATATTTGCGGCAATATGGCTGACGGTATATATCACTGTCAGGATAAAGGTCGATAAGATGAATAAAATGCTCACACGATAAGTTTACGCAAAATACACATACCCAAATAAATAATTTTGTAAAAATCATATCGATAATAGAATATAATATCTCTTGAAATCTGTCGGATAATGATGTATAATTATATTTGAATACATTTCGGAAAGGATCGGACAGATGAATATTGAAAATAAAGTTAAGGTCGTTATCTGCGGTAAGGAATATAACCTCAGGACCGACGAAAAGCCCGAATATATCAAAGGCCTTGCCGACAGAATAGATAAAGAGATAGGTGATATGGTAAAGGCAAAGCCCAATTTCGGCATACAGAATGCGGCGGTGTTTGTTGCCCTTACGTCTCTTGACGAGGCCGCAAAGGCTCAGGAGAGCATTGAAAATATCAGGGGTCAGATAAAGACCTATGTGAACGAAGCAGGCAAGGCAAGAAGCGCAAATGAAAAGCTTACCGCCAAGGTAAAGGAGCTGGAGCAGAAGATAGCTGACCTTGAAAAGGAAAACAAGGAGCTTAAAAAGCGCCCTGCACTTTATGACTGCGAACAGCTGGTGCTTGAAAATACCGTTACTCCCTCTGTGACCATTTATGCACATGAGCTTGACACTGAGGCACAGCAGAATGCTCAGAAGGCTGAGGAAAAGCCCGAAAAGCCTGCCGATGCGGCTGACGAACCTGTCAAGCCTAATGAGACCAAAGAAAAGAATGACAAAAAAGAACCTGCCGCTGACGGCGAAGGTGCCAGTTGCGGCAAAGCGACAGAAGAAGCAAAGCAGGAAGAAAGAGGAGAAGTCGTTGGCGGAAGCCCAGAAGGAAATGCAGAAGCTCAGGGTAATGGCGGCGATACACAATCTGATAACCTGACCGCCCCCGAAAAGCCTGCGCAGCAGTCACGCAGGGGAAGAAAGAAAAAACGGTGATAATGAAAGAGAATAACAAGCCTGAGGTGCTTGCGCCCGCAGGCGGTACTGAAAGCATATATGCCGCTGTAAGATGCGGCGCAGACGGCATTTACGTCGGAGGGAAAAGCTTCTCCGCCAGAGCAAATGCCGTCAATTTTTCCTATGATGAGCTTAAAGCGGCGGCGGAATACTGCCATATCCACGGCGTAAAGCTGTACCGTGCCATGAACGTTGCGGTGCTTGACAGCGAGGCAGAGGAGTTTTATGACGAGGTAAAAAGGTCGGCGGAAGTGGGCATTGACGGGCTTATCGTTCAAGACCTGGGCGGTCTGCTCATAGCAAGGGCGGCTGTGCCCGATATGCCTCTCCACGGCTCCACTCAGATGACCGTCCACACACCTTTGGGAGCGGAATTTGCAAAAAAGCTTGGCATCTGTCGGATAGTTCCTGCCCGTGAGCTGACGCTGGACGAGATAAGAAAAATATGCGAAACGGGCATGGAAACAGAGGTATTTGTTCACGGAGCGCAGTGTATGTGCCTGTCGGGGCAGTGCTATATGTCCGCAGTTATCGGCTCCAGAAGCGCCAACAGGGGACAGTGCGCACAGGCGTGCAGGCTGCCTTTTTCAGCTGTCGGAAAGCCTGCGGAGGAATATGCACTGTCGCTGAAGGATATGTCCCTTGTGCGGCACGTTGACGAGCTTTGCGATATCGGCTGCGCTTCCTTTAAAATAGAGGGACGAATGAAGCGCCCCGAATATGTGGCGGCGGCGGTGACGGCTCTCAGGAACGCTGTTGACGGCACAGGTGACACCGATGCTGATATGAAGCGGCTTGAAGCGGTATTTTCCCGCAGCGGCTTTACTGACGGATATCTTATGAACAGGCGTGGGGCGGATATGTTCGGCTACCGCAGGAAAGAGGACGTTGTTTCTGCGGACGGAGTTCTGAGCGAGCTTGCCGCACTTTACGCCAAGGAGAAAAAGACATCGGCGGCTGATTTTGTTTTCACGGCCCGCAGAAATGAGCCGTCTGTGCTGGAATTTTCCTTTGATAATGGCAATGCAGTAGGAAAGATCGAGGGCAAGATACCCGAAGAGGCAAAGAACAGAAGCCTTTCCGAAGAAGATGTAACAAAGCAGCTTTCGAAGCTGGGTGACACAAGATTTTATCTTAACAGTGTGGAATGTCATATTGATGAGGGCGTTATGCTGCCTGCCTCCGAGCTTAACCGCATGAGAAGAGAAGCTGTAAGCATGGGGGACGAAGCTATCCTCCACGAAAATACCCCCGCTTATCATATCAGCGAAAATGAACTTGAAAAGATAAATGCACCCAAACGCTTCGGCAGGATAGATTTCCGTGCGGCTGTATCGGATATAAGCGTGCTGAGGACGCTGGAGGGCAGCGTTTCCATGTTCGTGGTGCCCATAAAATTATGCGAGGAGCTTGAAGAACGTTACATTGACAAGGCGATAGTCCGCCTGCCCGATTTTGTTTCGGACGAGGAAAGGCTGCTTTCGCAGCTGAAAATGCTCCGTGAAAAGGGATTTGTGCATTTTATGTGCGGAAACCTTACTCATATGGGCGTGCTTTCTCAGCTGGAGGGCATAAAGCTTCACGGCGGAACGGGTATGAACATCACAAACTCCTACTCGGTGAAGCAGTGCGAAAATATGGGTTTTGCGGACATTACAGCTTCCTTTGAGCTTAAAGAAGCCCAGATAAACGGACTTAAAAGCAATATCCCCGTGGGCGTTTTCGCATACGGCAGGCTGCCTCTTATGGTAGTGCGCAACTGCCCTGTGAGAGCGGTGACGGGCTGCGGCAAATGCACTGGCTGCCTTACCGACAGAACAGGCAGGAGCTTCCCCGTAAAGTGCGACAACAGGGAATATTCCGTTATCTACAACAGCGATATCCTTGATATCTCCGACAAGCTGGAGGGCTTTTCGGGTGCGGACTTTGCATATCTTGATATGCAGGGGCTTTCGGCTGATGAGGCTCTCGGGGTGACAAAGCGCTTTTTCACAGGCGGCAAGCCCCACGGCACATTTACAAGAGGACTTTATTACAGAGGTATATACTAATCTTAATCTTCCAACTCCGGTACAGAAAGGCGGTATCTATGAACAAGGCTGCGGATAATTTCCGTTTTGTTTTCCTGATGGCAGCCACCCTTGGCATTATGTCATTGGGTGCTGTTCAGCTGATGAAAATACAGCTTGTTGACGGCAGCAGCTACCTGGAAAAATCCAGAAGCTCGGGTATCGCCACACAGGTGATAAGCGCTCCCAGAGGGGAGATAACCGACGCTGACGGCGAATATCTGGTGAGCAACAAATCAGGCTTCAATGCCGTTATAGAAAAGGCGTTCTTTCCCTCGGACGACAAGTCGGTGAACCGCATAATCCTTACGGTGGCAGAGGTGCTTGGCGAGGAAAACGTTGAGTGGGAGGACATTCTTCCCATAACCTCCGACGCTCCCTTTGAATATGAGGCTGACAGGGAGGGGGACGTGGCACGGCTGAGAAAAAACATTGGCGTGCAGGTATATGGCACTGCCGAGGAATGTATGGAAGCCATGGAGACCCTTTACGGCATTGACAAAAGCTACACCGACAGGCAAAAAAGGATAATCGCAGGGATACGCTACACCATGGTGATGCGTGACTTCTCCGTTTCCAACCGCTACACCTTTGCGGAGGATATCCCCATGGCGGCGGTGGTCAGGATAAAGGAGCTGTCCTATGACCTTGACGGTGTGGATATCTCGGAAGAAGCGGTGAGAGTTTATAACGTGGGCGATGTTGTTCCCCACCTTATCGGAACGGTGGGAGCCATATCCGCCGAGGAATACGAGGAAAACAGGGACAGCGGCTATGCCCTCAACGATGTTATAGGCAAGGGCGGCATTGAAAAAGCCATGGAAAGCACCCTGAGAGGTCAAAAGGGCACACGCACCATTGAGATAATGGGCGGCTCCGTTATCAGCGACAAGGTAACGGAGGAGGCGGTGCCGGGAAATACCATAAAGCTCACTGTTGACAGCGACTATCAGCGAAAGGTGCAGACCATTCTTGAAAACCACATTTATTGGCTCAGGCACCAGACATCTTCAAAGGCAAAGGGCACCGAAGCGGACGCAGGCGCTATTGCCGTGATAGATGTAAAAAGCGGTGCGCTGCTGGCTGCGGCGACTGCTCCCACCTATGACCTGAACGACTATATAAACAACTATTCCGCTGTGGCAAACGGTGAGAATGCCCCTCTTACGAACCGTGTCACCAGCGCATATTACCGCCCCGGCTCCACTTTCAAGACAGTGACTGCAACAGCGGCGCTGAACGAGGGTATAATCACTCCCACGGACACCGTTACCTGCAAGAAATATTACACCTACTGGGAGGGCTGGAGCCCCGAATGTACGGGCTATCACGGCAGGCTGAACGTGGTGGAGGCACTGAGAGAATCCTGCAATATCTTCTTCTATGACGTGGGACGTATCACGGGCATCGACCTTATCGCACAATATGCCTCCGATTATGGCCTTGGCGGAGAAATGGGACTGGAAATAGGCAGAGGCGTTAAAAAAGGCTACATCGCCTGCCCCGAGACCTTTGAGGAAAGAGGCCTGCAATGGCAGGCAGGAAATGTTATCCAGGCGGCTATCGGTCAGTCGGACACATATGTCACCCCCCTGCAAATGGCGGCGCAGGCAATGACCATTGCCAACAAGGGCGTGAGATACGAGACCTACATGGTGGACAGCGTTTACACCTACAATATGGAAGAGCTTGTTTCCCGCACAAAGCCTGTAAAGGCGGCTGTTATCGAGGACAAGACAGGCTACACCTTTGACACTGTAACAAAGGGAATGGTCGAAGCGGGGGAGTTTGAGGCATATACCTACCCCACACTCGGCGAGTATTACACCGACAGCTATCTGCTCACCGATCTGCCCGAAAAGACAGCCATAAAAACAGGTACTCCCCAGATGACCTCCAAGAACGACACAGGCTCGGCATTTATCGGCTTTTATCCCGCAGATGACCCCGAGATCGCTTTTTCGGGCTTTGTGGAGCACGGTGAATGGTCAAAGTTTATGATACGTGAGATAATCTCCGCCTACTATGACGAGTTCTATCACATTGAAAAGCTTGAGGGCATGACTGAGGACGAGACTGCCGAAATGCTTGCCGACACGGCTGATAACGGCGATAATTACAATGAAAATTATGATTAACAGGAGTTTTGATTATGCGTGAAAGTATTCTTACTATACCTATCAGCGAGATACTTGAACCGAGAGAGGGCTGCCCTATCTGCCGAATGAGGGATATGCTTGAGCAGCGCACGGTGGAGTATATCATGGGAGCGGCTATGATGGAGCCTGATGTGAGGATAGAAACCAACCGTGCAGGCTTCTGCTCTGCCCACTTTGCGCAGATGCTCAAATGCAAGAACAGGCTTTCCCTTGCCCTTATGCTCCAGACCCATCTGGACGAGGTGCATGGCAGTCTGTTTTCAAGGAAAAAGCTTTTTGAACCCAAGAACGCCAGACAAAAAAAGCTCTCCGAAATAAACGAGAGCTGCTTTGTGTGTGAAAAGGTGGATTGGGGAATGGAACGCCTGCTTAGGACATTTTTTGAGATGTACAAAAACAGCGAGGCAAGGCAGCTCATGAGCGAGCAGGAGTTTATCTGCCTGCCCCATTATGACCTGCTTGCCTCAGTTGCTCCCCAGTATCTGCAAAAGAAAGAGCTGGACGGCTTTATGAAGCTTATCGGCGGACTTACCGAAAGCTATATCGCCGAGCTTTACGCTGACGTTTCAAAATACTGCTCCATGTACGATTACCGCAGCGCAGGCAAGGACGCTGATTGGGGCAATTCCAAGGACAGCATTGAAAGGGCAATCGGCTTCCTTACATCAAGGAAGCCGTAATGATAGAATATCAGTCTATGCTCATATAATACTAATCCTCAATCAACCTATAGACAAATCCTCGGCTGAAATAAGCCCATTCTTCGTCAAGCTCCCTTGCCGGGCGGCAAGCCCGCCTGCGGTCGCTTTCCTAGACTGGTCTTATTTCATCTGTCGGCTTTGCCTATAGAACGATTAAAGATTAGTATCAAACAGCACTTTTGAAAAATCCTTTTTTATCATATTGGCGGACGGCATGAGGAAATTCAGCCGTCCGTCTTTTTCTGCGTCGGCAAGGGTAAACAGGCAAATGTCGCAGTCACGGTATTCGGGGCAGTCCTTTCGTGGGTCACGCTCGGTAAATATGCCGCTGCCGCCTGTGCAGGTGAAGTTTTCGTATGTAAATGTGTTGTACAGCGGTTCGTCGGCGTCATTGGGAATATCGTACGTGCTTTGGGCTGATTTGGGGCACATTTTGTATGCCTTGGCAAATTCAAGCACTGTGTCGTCAAAGCGGTAGTCGGAGGAGCAAATTATGGTCGGTGTGGGGGATTTGGCAATAAGCAGCTTTTCCGTGAAAGGAAAAGTATTATCAAATGCAGGCATTTCCTCGGCACTTTTCAGCAGACTTTCCCGCCTGAGGATATCTTCAAAATATATTACCCTGAAATTATCCTGCTCAGATGTGGTTTGACGATCCGCCATATCAAGCTTGCCGTCATCGTACAGATATATCTGCAAAATGCCCTTTTCGGGAAATGGCTTCATGGGCGGCAGCTTTTCAAAATTCAGCTGGCACAGCAGCCTGAGAGGCTTGTTGCCGCTGTTTGTAGGATAATCAAAATCCTTTGGCATATAGGGCGTTCCGCCCAGCTTGGAGCTGTAAAGAGTGCATGGCTCATCTGCGGGAGTGAGCTGCAGATGATAATTTCCAAGCCTTTTTTCAATGGCAAAGGCGATGAATTTTTTTATCATGTCGTCCCTTGATGTAATGGTGGCTGCGTCGTGCTTTGCTTTCAGCTGCTTTATGGTATTTATAATTGATCTTGCAGAATAAATATTCATAGCGTTCCTCCCAAGATGTGATGATATTATTATAGCACATTATTTGATAATATGGGGAGATTTATAACAAAAATTTATTTTGCTATTGACATTTCGTGCGAAAAATGTTTTAATTATCTGAAAAAGGGGGAATCGCTATGACGATACGTGAGATACATTCTGATGAACTGAACGGACTTTTGGAGCTTTATACCCATCTTCACGGAAATCCAATACCCGAAAGCTCGGAAAAGCTGACAATGCTGTGGAAAAAAATATGCGCTGACGACGATCATCACATCATAATCGCAGAGGCGGACGGGAAAATAGTTTCGTCATGCGTTTGCGTTATAATCCCGAATCTTACTCACGGGCAGAACCCGTATGCACTTATCGAAAATGTAGTAACGATGCCCGAGTACAGAAAGCAAGGCTATGCTTCCGCCTGCCTTGAGTATGCGGCGGATATTGCCAAAAGCAGAAGCTGCTACAAGATAATGCTGCTTACAGGCTCCAAGGAGGAAAGCACCCTCAGATTTTACGAGCGTGCAGGCTTTAACAGAAATGACAAGACAGCTTTTATAAGGTGGCTTTGATAAAAGCGCTTTTAAAAAGAAAATTCCATTTGCTTTTGATAATGATACACTAACGCTTTTACTAAAGTATGGTAAGATAATTGCGGAGGAGACAGCCATCTGATAACTGTTATCAGGGTGTTCAGGAACGGCATAATATCGCTTTTGAACTAATCTGATATTAAAATGAACAGGAGCATAAGAGGCACCGGATAATGGAGAACACTTGCGGCGGTATCTGCACCTGCGGATACCGCCGATTTTTATAAATGTTATGATTGACAAAAAAAGAGGTTTATGGTATAATAAATATTATTTCTCAGAAAATAAAAGCAGCTTTGCCCATAGGCGGCATGGCTTTATAAATGAAAGGCTGGTAAAAAATAATGAACGTAATTGAAGCTGCAAGAGAACTGGGAAAGGCTCTCCAGGCTGACCCCAGATATATTCAGTACACTGCTGCTAAGCTCGCAAACGACAAGGACGAGGAGCTTCAGAAGCAGATAATGGAATTCCACGCAAAGAGAATGGACCTTAACACCGAGATGGGCAAGGCTGAGAAGGACACCAATGCCATCACTGCTCTCAACAATGAGCTGAACGCACTTTATTCTCAGGTGGTAAGCAATCCCAAGATGATCGCATTCGAGGCTGCAAAGGCTGAGATGGACGGCATTCTGGAAAGCATCAACTTCATCGTCACAAGCGCTGCCAACGGCGATGACCCCATGACCTGCCCCGAATCCGCACCCCAGTCCTGTTCCTGCGGCGGAAGCTGCTCTACCTGCGGCGGCTGCCACTGATAATGAAATTCCAAGAAGCAAGGTGACTTTTCCGCCTTGCTTCTTTTGCAATAATTAGGAAGGAGCTTTATTATCCATGAACGTTGACCGCAGCAGTCTTTCACCCATGATGATGCAGTATTTCGAGGTAAAGGACAAGTACCCCGACCATATCGTGTTCTTCCGTCTGGGAGACTTTTATGAAATGTTTTTCGATGATGCCGTTACCGTTTCCAGAGCGCTGGAGCTTACCCTTACGGGCAGGGACTGCGGTCAGGCGGAGCGTGCGCCTATGTGCGGCATTCCCTATCACAGCGCCGAGATATACATAAAAAAGCTTATCGACTTAGGCTTCAGGGTGGCTATCTGCGAGCAGATGGAGGACCCAAAGCTTGCAAAGGGCATCGTCAAGCGTGACGTTATACGAATCGTCACTCCCGGTACCCTCACCGAAAGCAATCTCCTTGACGATTCAAAAAACAATTTCATAGGTGCGCTTTACGTTCATGAGGGCAATGCGGCTATATGCTTTGCGGACATCTCCACAGGCACGGCGGAGCTTTTTACCCATAAGGACAAGACTGCTCCCGAGCTTACCGAAGCGCTTATCAACGAGATATCACGCTTTTCCCCTGCGGAGCTGCTATTTAACGCCGAGGCTGCGGACATGACCGAGGTAAGGGAGTTTATCCGCACAAGAATGAATCTGGGCGTTACCGTAATGAAAGAGGAGGATTTCTCTCCCGTTCATTCGGACGTGCTTTTAAAGCAGTTCTCAGCGGACAGCTTCACCGATATCGGCATCGACGAAAAGGATGCCTGCGCCGTGGCTGTACTGTGCGGACTTTTCTACTACATCAGCGACACCCAGAGGGCGGCTGTGGGCAGATTTACCGAGATACAGACCTATTCCGACAAGCGCTTCATGGAGCTTGACCTTACCGCAAGGCGCAACCTTGAGCTGTGCGAGACTATGCGCAACAAAGAAAAGCGCGGAAGTCTGCTTTGGGTGCTTGACCGCACAAAGACATCTATGGGCAAGCGCCTGCTGAAATCATACATCGAGCAGCCCCTCATAAAGCCTGCGGCTATCATCGACAGGCTGGACGCTGTTGAGGAGCTTACATCGGACATGATAAGGCTCTCCCAGCTGGGCGATGCTCTGGACGGCGTGTATGACCTGGAACGCCTTATGACAAGGGTCATGTACAAGACCGCAAATCCCCGTGACCTTAAAGCTCTGGCTCAGACTGCCCTTAAAATGCCCGACATCAAGCATCTGCTGGCTGACTGCAGGACTTCTCTTATAAAGGGCCTTTGCGGAAAGATCCATGAACTGAGCGAGATATCCGCCCTTGTGGGCAATGCGATAAATGACGATCCCCCTCCGCTGCTCAAAGACGGCGGAGTTATCAAGGACGGCTTCAATCCCGAGCTTGACAGGCTGAGGAACATCATCAAGAACGGAAAGAGTATTATTGACGATATCGAGAACAAGGAAAAGGAACGCACCGGCATAAAGAACCTGAAAATAGGCTACAACAGGGTGTTCGGATATTATATCGAGGTAACAAAGTCCTACTATGACCTGGTGCCTGCGGAGTACATAAGAAAGCAGACCCTTGCGAACGCCGAGCGCTTTATCACCGACGAGCTGAAAAAGGCTGAGGAAGAGATATCAGGTGCCAGCGAGCACGTACTTGTGCTGGAGGCGGAGATTTTTGCGGAGGTTCGTGACTTTATCGCATCAAAGCTTGCAGAGGTGCAGGAGACCGCTCAGGCAGTGGCTGCCCTTGATGTGCTCTGCTCCTTTGCGGACGTTTCCATGCGCAACAGATATGTAAAGCCCGACATTGCCATTGACGGCGTTATTGACATAAAGGGCGGCCGTCACCCTGTGGTGGAGCTTATGACGGACGAGCTTTATGTGCCGAATGACACTTATCTTGACACATCGTCCCGCCGAATGGCTGTTATCACAGGCCCCAATATGTCGGGTAAATCCACATATATGCGCCAGACTGCACTTATCGTGCTGATGGCTCAGATAGGCTGCTTTGTGCCTGCGGATTATGCAAAGATATCCATAGTTGACCGCATATTCACCCGTGTGGGTGCATCTGATGACCTTACGGCAGGTCAGTCCACGTTTATGGTGGAGATGAGCGAGGTGGCGGACATCTTAAAGCATGCAACCAAGCAGAGCCTTGTTATCCTTGACGAGGTGGGCAGAGGTACCTCCACATTTGACGGAATAAGCATTGCAACGGCTGTGGCAGAGCATATTGCCAACACCAGAAAGATAGGATGCAAGACCATGTTTGCCACACATTACCATGAGCTTATCGGGCTGGAGGGACGTGTGGACGGCGTGAAGAACTACAGCGTTGCGGTCAAGAAATACGGCGACAGCATCAAGTTTTTGCGCAAGATAGTTGAGGGCGGCGTTGACGACAGCTACGGCATTGAGGTGGCAAAGCTTGCGGGACTGCCCAAGAACGTCATCAACCGTGCAAAGGAGATACTTTCCGAGATGGAAAAGGAAAAGGCGGAGGGCAGGAATGCTTCTGCCGACGGACAGATATCCTTCGGTGCGCTGAATGATGAAGAGGTGCTGTCAAGGCTCAGAAAAACCAATCCCGATGAATTTTCCCCTGCGGACGCAAAGCTGTTTTTGCAGGAGATATGCGATATGCTGAAATAATGCGGCGTGTTGAGAAATTTTGAGAAAATCTATATGCAGCTTGGTAAGCGGCAATGATATAAGAACCCGTCTTCACAAGCATATGCGCACGTCTTTTCGGCAAATTTTGCCGCAGACTGCGTTAAAAATCCTTGCCGGGCGAAAGCCCGCCTGCGGATTTTTGCCTACTCTGCAACAAAATTATGCTCGAAAATCCGCACACATTTCTTATGAAGACAGGTTCTAAAATTTAAGGGGAGAGTTATATGGCAGATAAGATCCAAAATGCTTACGAATCATCAAAAAATATATATGATGATGTACTTACACAGGGAAATTTTTTCAGCAGAATGTATATAAAGCTGTTTTGGAGCGGGACTGATGACAATGAGGTAGCACGCAAAGTCTTATCATATATCCCTGACGATTTTTCCGGGGATCTGCTTGATGTTCCTGTTGGAACGGCTGTGTTCACGGAGCGCAAGTGGGCGGCCTTAAAAAATGCCCGCATTACTTGTCTCGATTACAGTACGGATATGATCGAGCAAGCCGAGAAAAGACTTAGCGGCTATGAACATATCAAGTGCATTCAGGGCGATGTGGGAAATCTGCAAATGGATGATGAGTCTTTTGATATCGTTGTCAGCATGAATGGTTTCCACGCATTTCCCGATAAGCAAAAAGCATTCAGCGAAACATGGCGTGTTCTGAAGCCGGGCGGTGATTTTGTTGCCTGCTTTTACATAAAGGGAAAATCAAAAATAACAGACTGGCTTGTGAAGAATATTCTTGCAAAGAAAGGCTGGTTTTCTCCTCCGTTCCAGACTGAGGAAGAGCTGAGGGGTATTTTGCAGAAAATGTACAAAAAAATCGATTTTCACATTGATGGGTCGATGGTATATTTTCACTGCGTTAAGTAACTTTGTCTCGTTGAGACATTTTGAGAGAGAAATATTTTGTTTTTATCTGAGAAGATGCAGGACAGATAATTGCAGCAGCAGAAATAACATTATTTGAAATTATGCCAACTGCCAAACTTATAAACGGTAATACTAAGCACCAATTAAAAACTATACAAAAAATCGAGCATAATCTTGCGTATATGGATTATGTGATGATTTTTTGTCTATAGTTTTATTGGTGATTAGTATAAGGTCGCTCGGCTTATGAATATGTATGTTGTTCCCGCCTATCGAAACAAGGAAATTGCAAGAAAATTACTGAATTGTGCAATAACGTATGCGAAAGAACATCAAATTGGAAAAGTTATGCTGAATCCCTCTGAAATGGGGAAATCATTGTATATGAATTATGGGTTTCGGTTAAATTTGAATGAATATGATTATTATATGTAAAGATAAATAAAACCCGATTTATTATTTTTAATCAAAGAAATATAGCCGCATATGAGAATTTATTCACAAAGCATTTGTCGGAAGATATATTTCACCCCAAAAACAGGCGAATGGAGCTGAAAGTAAAATGCCAAAGGTACACGTACTTGATAAGGAGCTGGCGGAGCTTATTGCCGCAGGCGAGGTAATTGAGCGCCCAAGCTCTGTTATCAAGGAGCTGGTGGAAAATTCAATAGACAGCGGAGCTTCCGCCATAACCGTTGAGATAAAGCAGGGCGGAATATCATATATCCGCATTACGGACAACGGCTGCGGCATGAGCTTTGAGGACGTTTCCACGGCGTTTCTGCGCCATGCCACAAGCAAGCTGAACGTTAAGGACGACCTTAACAGGATAATGACGCTTGGGTTCAGAGGCGAGGCACTGGCTTCGGTGTGCGCCGTGGCAAAGTGTGAGGTGCTCACACGCCAGGAGGGCGAGGAGTACGGCACTCATTATATGATAAACGGCACCGAGGAGCAGGTACACGAGAGAACCGGCTGCCAGCAGGGAACCACAATAATCGTCCGTGATATTTTCTACAACGTTCCCGCACGCCTTAAATTCCTGAAAAAGGACAAGTACGAGGGTAATGCCATTGCGGCGATAGTCAGCAAGATAGCCGTTTCACACTCGGAGATATCATTTAGGTTTATCCGTGACAACAAGCAGGAGCTTTTTACTCCCGGCGACAGCAGGCTGTTTTCGGCGGTGTATTCCGTTTTCGGCAAGGAGTTTGCAGCGTCACTTATTCCTGTTGACTATACTCTTGGCGGCATTCATGTTTACGGCTACACCGTAAAGCCCATATGGGGACGGAAAAACCGAACCATGCAGCACTTTTTCATCAACGGAAGATATGTAAAGAGCCTTACGGGCATGAGTGCTCTTGAAGAGGCTTACCGCAACAACATTATGGAGGGCAAGTTCCCTGCCTGCGTGCTGTTTCTGGACGTTCCGCCCCAGACTGTTGATGTTAACGTTCACCCCGCAAAGGTGGAAGTTCGTTTTTCGGACGAAAAGCTGATCTACGAGGCTGTTTATTTTGCGGTAAAGAACGCTATCATGCTTGACACAAAGCCTGTGGAAATGAAAATTCCCGCCCGTGAAAAAACGGAAGCGGACTATGCAATGCCCATGTTCAAGGATCCTCCCAAGCCTGTTCAGACAGTGCTGGAGGACACTTCAAAGTCAAAATTCACGCAGGATATAAAGCCCGCTGAGGTCATAAGCAAGGACCAGTCCGCAAGGCGTGAAAATATTCTTGCCGTAAAGCAGAGCGAGGAGTATCATCACGAGACGAGGATAGACGATATCCCCAGAGACTTTGCGGGAAAGAGCGACAAAACTGCGGAGCAGCGCATGGCGGAAGCTGTGGAAAAGGCAGAGGCAAGCTGGGGAGTTCGCCCGATGACCGAACAGAGCGTTTCTGAGCAGCCACAAGCTCCTGCGGAAGCTGTGCCTGAGCCTGAAAATATACCCGAGCCTGCTGCAGATGTTCCCGAGACTGCACAGAGCAGTGAAAATGAAAAGACGGATATATCCGAGCATCTCCAGAGCGGATACGGCAAGGAAAGCGAGGGCGTTCTTGACAGCCTTACTTCCGAAGAGCCTAAAAAGGATTTCAAGTACATAAATGCCCGGGCGTTTGAAAACAAGCCTCAGCCAGAGGAAAAGGAAGAAAAGCCCGAGCCCAAGGAAACATATTTCCGCATTATCGGTGAGGCGTTCAAGAACTATGCCATTGCGGAGACAGAGGACGGCATACTTATCGTTGACAAGCATGCTGCTCATGAGCGTATCCGTTTCGAGCGCCTGAGAACAGGCCGGGAAGACCTGACGGCTCAGATGCTCCTTGTTCCCGAAGAGCTGCTGCTGGACTACGGCGAGTATGATGCACTGGTGAAAAATCTCCGTGTATGTGCCGACTGCGGCTTTGAGATAGAGCCGCTTGAAGCTCCCAAGGTGCTTATAAAGGGCATACCTTCCATGCTGGACAAGAACGACGCATCGGACATAGTTTCCGAGCTTGCCCAGAACTTTGCCGCCCACAGGCATGATCCGCTGCCTGAGATACTGGACGATATGTATCACACCATGGCGTGCAGGGGAGCTATCAAGGCAAACGACATCACGGGGCTTGATGAGCTTAAATCCCTTATCGGTCAGATACTGGAGGACGAGCGCATAAGATACTGCCCCCACGGCAGACCTGTTATGTTCAAGCTCACCAAGAGAGAGCTTGAAAAGCAGTTCAAACGAATAGTATAAGAGGTGTGCCATGAACGGCAGGCATTTTGCGGTATGCGGAATTGTGGAAATAGGCGGGAAAATACTCCTTGTGCGCCACACCTACGGCACGGCAAAGGGCAGGATACTTGTTCCCGGCGGATATGTCAGGGAGGGCGAAATGCCTGACAGGGCTGTTGAGCGTGAGATATACGAGGAAACGGGCGTAGTGTGCAAAGCACGCTCTCTTGCGGCGCTGGAAATGCGTCCCGAGCGGTGGTGCGCCGTGTTTATAATGGAGCATATTTCGGGCGAGCCAAGGTCTGACGGATATGAAAACAGCGAGGTTTTGCTCCTGACGGCGGCAGAGGCTGCGGCAAGGCCCGATATAACGAATATGAGCAGAGCGATGCTCTCGGCTTATGCTGAGGGACGCTTTGCCTGTCTTGAAAAAAACAGCTTTGTATCTCCCACGGCTGAAGAGGGAAAATACGGGCTTTACGGATTCTGAGGTGACTATGGAAGAAAAAATACCTTTGATAGTGGTCTGCGGCCCTACGGCTTCGGGCAAGACTGCCGTGGCTGTGCGGCTGGCGCAGATGTATGACGGAGAGGTGGTCTCCGCCGACTCCATGCAGATATACAAGGGGCTTGCCATATCCACTGCCAAGCCCACGGCTGAGGAGATGATGGGCATTCCCCATCATATGATAGATTTCCTTGAACCCGATCAGCCCTTTTCCGTGGCGGACTATGTCCGCATGGCAAGGGACTGCATAGCAGATATCCGCAGCAAGGGTAAAATGCCCATAGTTGCGGGCGGCACGGGGCTTTATATCAACTCTCTTATCGACAACATTTCCTTTGACCATATCGTTTCGGACGACAGCCTGAGAAAAAAGCTGGAGGCGGAAGCGGAGAAAATGGGCAAGGAGCATATGCACGCAAAGCTTGCGGAGCTTGACCCCGAGGCTGCGGAGAAGATACACCCCAACAACGTCATTCGTGTGATAAGAGCCATAGAGATGTGTATGCTCTCGGGCCGCACGGGGGAGGAAAACAGGGAGAAGAGCCGTGAAAAGGCTTCCCCCTATGAGTTGTGTATGATAGGTCTCACCTGCTTTGACAGGGAAATATTATACGACAGGATAAACAGGCGTGTGGATAAGATGCTTGAAGAAGGCCTTGTGGAGGAAGCAAGGGGTGTGTATGAAAATTACCACCTGAAAACAGCCTTCAACGCCATCGGCTACAAGGAGCTGATACCCTATTTCAATGGGGAATGTTCCCTTGAAGAAGCGGCTGACAGGATAAAGCAGGAAACCAGAAGATACGCCAAACGGCAGCTTACATGGTTTCGTCGAGATGTACGAATTACGTGGGTCGATACCGCAAATAGTCAACAATTTGACGGAATTATTGCAAATTGCGGGAATATAGTAGCCAAATCGAAAATAATGTGATATAATTTAAAAGAGTGTAAAAATGCACTTACAGAACGGCTTTACAATACATAGAAAATAAGCCCGTCCGTAAACGGATGACCGCTGCGGACGATAAAACTGAAAGGATGATCTTAATGAACAAGGCGCTTAATTTACAGGATGTTTTCCTTAATCAGGCGAGAAAAGACCGTATTCCCATAACCTGTATCCTTACAAACGGATTCCAGTTCAAGGGGATCGTCAAGGGATTTGACAGCTACACGGTCATTATTGACGCTGACGGCAAGCAGGAGCTTGTTTTCAAGCACGCCATCTCTACAATAGTTCCCGCAAAGCCCATTTCTATCCTCGACGCAGAGCAGGATAACAAGTGATCCCTTAGCGGAAGGAGCAGGTGCCAATGGGAAACGGTGTTTTGCGTGTTCTTGGGGTTATACTTGCGCTGTTCGTTCTGGCTACGGTGGGTTATCAGATCTATGCCGGAGTCAAGGAGGACTACAGGACCGAGACGGCTGTTATATATTCCTCTGCGGACAAGGTGTCCTTCCGAGGGGTGTATATCAGAAACGAGTCGGTCATACGCAGCAGCTATACAGGCGTGCTGAGCTACCCCGTGACTGACGGCGGCAAGGTGGCAAACGGCTCTATTGTGGCATATGTTTATGCCAATGAGTCCGATATAGAGACCAACAGGCGGATACAGGAGATCTCCGACGAGATCGACCTGCTGAAAGCCGCCCAGAATCCCGGAACGGTTCTTACTGCCCAGCCTGATTTTATTTCGTCGCTTATCAGCGAGAAGTACCAGACTTTGGCAACGCAGCTGGCGAAAAAGGATGTTTCGGATATAAAAAGCAGCCGTGATGACCTGCTGACGCTCATGAGCATCTATCAGATATCCGTAAAGCAGGAGGACGGTTATGATGACCGTATCGCCTCGCTGGAGCTTCAGATAGACGAGCTGATGAAGAACAGAAAAACATACAAAAAGGCTATCACCTCCGATGACTCGGGATATTTTGTAAGCTACACCGACGGCTATGAGAAAAAGCTGAACCTTGACGATACGTCCGACATCACTGCCGACGTTATCAAGGACGTTATAGCAAACGAAAAGTCCATGAGGGCAGGCAGAAGCAAAAACGAGATAGGAAAGCTCATAAAGGGCTATAACTGGAAGATCGCAGGCATTATCGACAACTCCGACAGCGTTTATAACCCCGGAGATTCGGTAAAGCTCAGCTTTGCTTCCACCCCCGATACGGTCACTGCGGTGATAGAATCCCTTGAACCTACGGACGATCCGTCGGAATGGGTGCTCATACTCCGCTGCGACGAGATGACCTATGACCTTGTTCAGAAGCGTGTTGAAAGGGTCGAGATGACTCTTAACGACTTTGAGGGAATAAGAGTTCCCAGAGAAGCTCTGCGCTTTAACAAGAACAACGAAAAGGGCTGCTATGTCCTTTGGGGACAGAGAGTGCTTTTCAAAAAGGTCGATACTATTTTTGAAGACAACGATTATATATTGTCACGCATCACCTCCGATGAGAGCTATGTCTGCGTTTACGACGACATTATCATTGAGGGTGTTGATACAGCGGCCTATATGGCCAATTCGGACGAAGTTGTAACTGTTGCGGAGAATGATGAGGAGGAGCTTTATCCCCATGCAAGCGTCACGGAGCAGACTGATGCAACGTCCGAGACTGCTGCGGAGGTATCTGAGACGCAGGCGGGTGCGGAAACATCTGCCGGGGAGACCTCAGCGGCTGAGACTTCAGTGGCTGAAACTTCAGCTGCCGAAACTACGGCTGCCGAAACGTCAGCCACCGCAGAGACTGCTGCTTCGGAAGGAGATGTTCATTTTGAGTAACGAACTGAACAATTTTGCCGATGTTGCCGAAAATATCAAGCAGATACGCTTCAATATGGAGGAAGCAAAGGTAAAATACGGCAGAGAAAATGATGATATCAAAGTGATGGCAGTCACCAAAACAGTGCCTGCCGAAAAGGTGAATTTCGCCGTTTCCCGGGGCTTTGAGCTTCTGGGTGAAAACAGGGTGCAGGAATTTTTGCAGAAAAAAGAACTGTATGTAAAAAATGCCGAAATAAACTTTATCGGGCACTTGCAAAGCAACAAAATAAAGTATATTATAGATAGTGTGACTATGATCCAGTCGGCGGACAGCATTGCCCTTGCCGGTGAGATCTCGAAGCAGGCCGAAAAGCACGGGAAGGTAATGGATATCCTGTGCGAGGTGAATATCGGCGGCGAGGAGTCCAAAAGCGGATTTTCTCCCGAGGAGATATACGAGGCTGTTCCGCAGATCGCCGAGATGAAGGGTGTAAGGCTGTGCGGTCTTATGACTATTCCCCCTCCGGGTCAGAGCTGCGTATATTTCGAGAAAATGCAGCGTATTTTCGAGGACCTTAAAGCGAAAAATGCTGATATAAAGCTTCTGTCCATGGGTATGTCTGCGGATTATACCGATGCCGTAAGATTCGGCACGGGAATGGTTCGTCTGGGCACTGCTCTTTTCGGCGCAAGAAGCTATCCTGCGAGATCATCTCTTTAAATAAAAAGATAAATATATGAAAGGAAGAAAAGAAGAAAATGGGACTTTTCGATACTATTAAAAATGCGCTGGGTATGGGACCTGATGAGGATTATGATTACGACGAGCCTGAGAACGAGCAGAACCAGGTGCAGCCTCAGAATCAGGGCGGCTTCCCCCAGAACGACAATTATCAGCCCAGAAACGATATGGGTGACAACAACGGAAACAAGAGAATGAATATCAGTGTGACCGCACAGCTCCAGGTCATTCTTGTAAAGCCCGAAAAGTTCTCCGACACAAAGGAGATCGCAAACCACCTCTGCAACAAAAAGACTGTTGTGCTGAACCTTGAGGCTACCACTCCCGACGTTACCAGAAGAATTATCGACTTCCTGGGCGGCGTTGCATATGCAAACGGCGGAAGCATCAAGCCCGTTGCAAACAACACCTTTATCATCACCCCCTATAACGTTGGGTTTCAGGGAGATGAGCTTTCGGCAGAACTCGAAAGCAACGGAGTATTACTCTGATCTGACTGAGGATATCCCAACGCTTTATGGCTAACGACAAAAATTCTTTCATCTCGGGCGAGGGACTGGGCGGTGAGGACAAGCTCTTTGTTTCCCACGTTGCCGATATGGTGAGCATCTGCGAAAGGACCTGCTCATCAAGGTTTTCGGCGTTCCTTACCGAAGGCGAGGCTGCTCTGGCGGAGAGGTTTCTCCGATACGAGGGCTTTTCGCATTTTATGATGTGGGGCGGCTTTGAGGGCGCTCAGAGGGTAATGCTGGGCGTTTTCGGCGAATATGAGGAGCCGATGGCGGAGGAATTTCCTCTGGCAGCGGTGAAATTCCGTTTCAGGGAGTGCGACAGCCTTTCCCACAGGGATTTTCTCGGAAGCCTTATGTCACTGGGGATAACCAGGAACCAGATAGGGGACATCATCTGCTCGGAGGGCAGGGCATATGCGCTGCTCACAAGAGCTGCGGCGGAGCAGGCTGTGTTTATCGAAAAAATAGGCAGGGTAGGGGTAAAATGCGCCTATGCCGACAGTGACGAGAAGATCGTCAGAAACGATAAATTCAGCGAGATAAGCGGAACTGTGGCATCGCTCAGGCTTGACTGCGTGGTGGGGACAGCGACCCGTCTCAGCCGTGAAAAATCATGCGCTCTTATCCGTTCGGGTTCGGTTTCGGTAAACCATGGGGTTACGGAAAGCGTATCCGACACACTTAAGGAAGGGGACGTGCTGTCAGTAAGGGGCTTCGGAAGATATATTCTCAGCTCCGTCGGAGACAGGACTAAAAAAGACCGTATCCATATAGTGATAAAAAAGTATATATGACCATTGCCGCACGGCGACCGCAGCGCTGTTCGGAAATATGAGATCTGCGGAGAAGGAGGATCGGCTATGATAACTGCCAAGGACATTAACACCAGAAGATTTGAACAGGCCAAGCCGGGCTACAAGCCTGAGGAGGTCGATGAATTCTTAAAGGAGATCGCCGACCAGATCAACGCAATGCTCAAGGACAAGGAGGACACCGAGAAGAAGATCGAGGTACTGGTCGAGAGCATTCGCAGATACAAGGCTGACGAGGAAGCCCTCAAGGACGCTATGATAGGCGCTCAGAAGCAGGGCAGAGCCGTTATCGAGGAAGCCAAGGGCAAGGCCGAGACCATTGTTGCCGAGGCACAGCAGAAGGCTGAGCAGATCATCTCCGCCGCAAATGTCAAGGCTGATGAGATCGTGGGCACCACAGCTATCCGTGCTCAGAGAGAAAAGGCTGAGCTTGAAAAGATGCAGAACGCTGTTATCGACTTCAAGTCCCGTCTGCTCACAATGTACAAATCTCACCTGGAGCTTATCACAGCACTTCCCGAAAACGATGAGCCTGTCGAGGAAGAGGCTCCCGCACCTGCGCCCCAGCCTGCCGAGGCAGAGGACATGGAAGCTACAAGAGTTATCGACACCTCTTCCGTTCAATAAGTAAAAAACGCTGTTTATCAGCATAAATATTCCATTTAAGGAGAGTTAGGAAAATGGCACAGGATTACAATACCACTCTTAATCTTCCTCAGACCGACTTTTCCATGAGAGGAAACCTCCCTCAGAAAGAGCCCGGCATGATCGAGGATTGGGATAACAGCAGAATGTACTACAAGATGATCGAGAAGAACCAGGGCAAGCCCCGCTATGTTCTTCACGACGGACCTCCGTATGCCAATGGCGACATTCACCTTGGAACAGCACTCAACAAGGTGCTCAAGGACATTATTGTAAAGCAGAAAAATATGAGCGGCTACTGCTCTCCTTATATTCCCGGCTGGGATACCCATGGTCTCCCCATTGAACTTAAGGTTCTTAAGCAGATGGGCGTTGAAAACGGTGCTGTTCCTGCTCCCGAGCTGAGAAAGCACTGCGCTGAGTATGCTCACACACAGGTAAAGAACCAGATGGATCAGTTCAAGCGTCTTGGCGTTCAGGGCGATTTTGACGACCCCTACCTTACCCTTAAGCCCGAGTTTGAGGCAAGAGAGGTGGAGATCTTCGGCGAGATGTACAAGAAGGGCTACATCTACAAGGGACTGAAGCCTGTTTACTGGTGTCCCGACTGCCAGACTGCTCTTGCAGAGGCTGAGATAGAGTACGCAAACGACCCCTGCCATTCCATCTACGTTAAGTTCAAGGTAACTGACGACAAGGGCAAGTTCACCGCTATGGGACTTGATCTTGACAAGACCTACTTCGTTATCTGGACAACCACCACATGGACTCTCCCCGGAAACCTTGCTATCTGCGTAGGCCCCGAGTATGAGTACACCGTTGTCAAGGCTGACGGCGAGAACTACATCATGGCAGCAGAGCTTGTTCCCGCTGCTATGAAGGCAAGAGGCGTTGAGAACTACACAACTGAAGGCTCCTTCAAGGGAAGCGAGCTTGAATATATGAAGACCGCACACCCCTTCATGAACCGTGAGTCACTTGTTATCGTCGGCGACCACGTAACTCTTGAAAGCGGTACAGGCTGCGTTCACACAGCTCCCGGCTTCGGCGTTGACGACTTCGAGGTATGCAAGAAGTATCCCGAGGTAGGCATCACCGTTCCCGTTGACTCCAAGGGTATCCTTACAGAGGCAGCAGGCAAGTATCAGGGCCTCAAGACCGATGCCGCAAACAAGGTCATCGCAAAGGATCTGGAAGAATCAGGCGCACTGTTCGCACTGGAAAAGATCGTCCACCAGTATCCTCACTGCTGGAGATGCAAGAACCCCGTTCTGTTCAGAGCTACCGAGCAGTGGTTCTGCTCCGTAAAGGACTTCAAGGCTGAGACTGTTAAGGCTATCAGCGATGTTCAGTGGATCCCTGAGTGGGGCGAGGACAGAATAAAGGGTATGGTAAACGACCGCAGCGACTGGTGCATCTCCCGTCAGAGAACATGGGGCGTTCCCATTCCCGTTGTTTACTGCAAGGACTGCGGCAAGCCCGTTGTTACCGACGAGACTGTCAAGGCAGTTTCCGATATGTTCCGCAAGGAAGGCTCCGACTCCTGGTTCATCAAGGACGTTAAGGATATTATCCCCGCAGGCACAAAGTGCGAATGCGGCTGCACCGAATTTGTCAAGGAAAAGGACATCTTCGATGTATGGTTCGACAGCGGCGTAAGCCACAGAGCCGTTATGAAGGAAAGAGGATTTGACGTTCCCGTTGACCTCTATCTTGAGGGCGCTGACCAGTACAGAGGCTGGTTCCAGTCCTCACTGCTCACCTCCGTTGCAACAACAGGCAAGGCTCCCTACAAGGCAGTCTGCACCCACGGCTGGGTAGTTGACGGCGAGGGCAGAGCAATGCACAAGTCCCTCGGCAACGGTATCGACCCTCAGGACGTTATCAAGCAGAACGGCGCAGATATTCTCCGTCTGTGGGTAGCTTCCTCCGATTACCACTCCGATATCAGAATTTCCAAGGATATCCTCAAGCAGCTTGCGGATACCTATAAGAAGATCAGAAACACTGCAAGATATATTCTCGGCAACATCTGCAACGGCGACGGCTTCGATCCCGACAAGGATATGGTAGCTCCCGCAGATATGAAGGAGATCGACAAGTGGGCAATCATCCGTCTCAATGCCCTTATCGACAAGGTAAAGGCAGCTTATGACGCATTCGATTTCCACGTTGCCGTTCACGCTATCCACAATTTCTGCGTAACGGAAATGTCCAACTTCTACCTTGATATCATCAAGGACAGACTTTACTGCACAGGCGAGAAGTCTCCCGAAAGAAGAAGCGCACAGAGCGCAATGTATATTATCCTCAGCGCTGTTGCAAGAATGATCGCTCCTATCCTTTCCTTCACAGCGGAAGAGATCTGGAAGCATATGCCCCACGGCGCAGCTGACGACAAGGAGAGCATCTTCTTCAACCAGATGCCCGAAAAGCTCGATGTAAGCGCTGACGACGCATTCACAGCAAAGTGGGATATGATCTACAGCGTTCGTTTCTCCGTTACAAAGGCTCTTGAAATGAAGAGAGCTGAAAAGTTCATCGGCGCTTCCCTTGAAGCAAAGGTAACTCTCCACGCTGACAGCGAGGCTCTTTACAGCAAGCTTTCCGCAGTTGAGGACACCCTTGCGGCAGTATTCATCGTATCCGCAGCAAGCGTTGTAAACAACGGCGACGGCGAGTTCAAGTGCGAGGATCCCGCATTTGAGGGCAAGCTCTCATTCAGCGTCGAAAAGGCTGACGGCGCAAAGTGCGAGCGCTGCTGGTGCTACAGCGAGACCGTGGGCGAGGATCACGATCACCCCACACTCTGCAAGCGCTGCGTTGAGCAGGTAACAAAGGCGTGATAATACTTTTCTGGATGATCACGGTGCTGTCGGTAGTCATCGACAGGATAACAAAATATATTGCGGAATCGGGTATTTCCGAGGGGCAGCTCATAAGGGCGATAACCCTCGGGGATACTGATATCCTTGCATTTTCCCTGCACAAGAACACGGGTGCGGCATTCAGCAGCTTTACGGGAAAAACAATGGCGCTTGCGATAGTTACCGCCATTGCAATGGTGCTTATCACTGTTTATTTCCATAAGCAGAAGCACAAGCACCCGCTTTTGACCGTTTCCTTCGGGCTTATCGTAGGAGGCGGCATAGGCAATTTCATCGACCGTGTTTTTCAGGGCTATGTTACGGATTTCATCAGGCTGTTTCCCTTTAACTTCATCTTCAACTTTGCCGATATATGTGTGGTTTTCGGCGCTATACTGCTTATCGTGTTTTACCTTTTCATCGAAGGAAAATATATGAAGCAATTTGAAGAGGAGAAGAGCAATGAGCAGTGACGTTCTTTTCATTACCGCTGACGAAAGCCAGAACGGTATGCGGATAGACAAGCTCATCTCCCTGTGCGGCAATGACATCAGCCGCAGCATGGCGGTGAAGCTTATCGAAAAGGGACAGGTCACTGTCAACGGCAAGCCTGTTAACAAAAGCTGCGTCATCACTGAGGGGGACGAGATAACGGCTGTTATCCCCGAGCCTGAGGTGCTGGAGGTCAAGGCGGAGAATATCCCCCTTGAAATAGTCTATGAGGACGATTATCTGCTGGTGGTAAACAAGCCCAAGGGCATGGTAGTCCACCCTGCTGCAGGAAATTATACGGGAACGCTGGTAAATGCACTCATGTATCACTGCGGCGACAGGCTTTCTTCCATAAACGGAGTTATCCGTCCGGGAATAGTCCACCGCATAGACAAGAACACCAGCGGTCTGCTCATAGTCGCAAAGACTGACGCCGCCCACAGGGGTCTGGCGGAGCAGATAAAGGAGCACAGCTTTACAAGAGAATACCGTGCTGTGGTCTGCGGCAGGTTCAAGGAGCCTGAGGGAACGGTGAACGCTCCCATAGGCCGCCACCCCGTTGACCGCAAGAAAATGACCGTTACCGACAGAAATTCCAAGCCCGCAGTTACCCATTACACGGTGCTGGAGGAATTTAACGGCTACTCGTTCATAAAGCTTAGGCTGGAAACGGGCAGAACTCACCAGATAAGGGTGCATATGGCATACATCGGTCACCCTGTTCTGGGCGATGATGTTTACGGTAAGCCTTTCAAGGGCATTGACGGTCAGTGCCTCCACGCAGGCAAAATCGGCTTCGTTCACCCTATCACCTACGAATATATGGAGTTCGAGAGCGAGCTTCCCCAGTATTTTCATCAGGTGCTGGAAAAGGTGCGCAGGCTTTGATGCGAGGTCATATGTTTAAGGATAAATCAAAGATCATATTTTTCAGCGACATGGACGGAACTCTTCTCAGCAAGGATAAGACCCTTTCAAAGAGAAATTCCGACGCCATCGTCAGGCTGAGACAGGCAGGCGGAATGTTCGTTGTGGCAACGGGACGTGTGCTTCAGGCAACAGCTCATTACTTCACGCCCATCGGACTTGATTGCCCCGTTATCCTCTGCAACGGCGGAATGATATACGACTGCGGAACAAATTCCGTGAAGTGGTCGGAATATTTGCCCGAGGAAAAGGCAAGGGCAATGGTGGCACAGCTGCTTGATAAATTTCCCGAGGCGTGTGCTGAGATATGCCGCCCCGAGGGCATATACGATGTGAATATCAACGATTATGAGAGGCATCACTGGAAGATAGGCGGCTTTACCGCAGATATTGTAAAGTCCCTTGACGATGTTCCCCACGGCGACTGGTGCAAGATACTTTTTGCCATGCCGGAGACCTCTATCGTTCCCTTTGCGGAATACGCAAAGACGCTGGAGTTTGCGGGGGATGTTGAATTTGTCACATCGAGCACAATATTTCATGAAATGCTCCCCAAGGACTGCTCCAAAGGCTATGCCGTGAAGAAATTCAAGGAGCTGTACGGCTTTGACGGCTGTGTAACAGTCGCCATGGGGGACTATAATAACGACATGGCAATGCTGGAATATGCGGATTTTGCCGCTTGTCCCTCAAATGCTATAAACGAGGTAAAGGCTGTGTGCGATATGGTCTGCAGGGCGGACTGTACCGAGGGCGCCGTTGCCGAGACTATAGACTACATACTAAGCAAATAATTCTTTGCGAATTATTATACACAAGAAAGGATGATCAAGAGTCATGGACGCATCACTCAAAAAGCAGCTTGAAATAACAGCCTGCAAGGTAAGAATGGGAGTTATCGAGGGCGTATATAACGCTAAATCGGGACATCCCGGCGGATCTCTCTCAGTTGCAGATCTGCTCACCTATCTTTATTTCCACAAAATGTATGTTGACCCCAAGAATCCCAAAATGCCCGACAGAGACAGACTGGTTCTCTCCAAGGGCCACACTGCTCCCGCGCTTTACTCCGTTCTGGCACAGAGAGGCTTCTTCGATGTTGAGGAGCTGAAAACTCTCAGAAAGATCGGTTCAAGACTTCAGGGTCACCCCGATATGAAGCACATTCCCGGTGTTGATATGTCCACAGGTTCTCTGGGTCAGGGCATCTCCGCTGCCTGCGGCATGGCTCTTTCCGGCAAGATCTCCTGCGATAACTACAAGGTATATGCCGTTCTCGGCGACGGTGAGATCGAAGAGGGTCAGGTTTGGGAGGCTGCTATGTTTGCGGCTCACAACAAGCTTGATAACCTTGTTGCCATCATCGACAACAACGGCCTCCAGATCGATGGCAAGATCACCGAGGTATGTTCTCCCATGCCTATCACCGACAAGTTTGAAGCTTTCGGCTGGCACGTTATCACCATGAACGCTCACGATTTCGACGATATCGAGAGAGCTTTCAACGAGGCTGAGAAGATCAACGGTCAGCCTGTTGCCATTGTTCAGAAGAGCGTAAAGGGCAAGGGCGTTTCCTTTATGGAAAATCAGGTTGGCTGGCACGGTACAGCTCCCAATGCAGAGCAGTACAAGCAGGCTATGGACGAGCTTAACGCTCAGTTAAAGACACTGGAGGGCTGAAACAATGGCAGATGTAATTAAAAAGGCTACAAGAGAAAGCTACGGCGAGGCTCTTGCTGAGCTGAGCAGCGTATATCCCGATCTTATCGTTCTCGATGCCGACCTTGCTGCGGCTACAAAGACAGGCATTTTCAAGAAAGCCTGCCCCGAAAGATTTTTCGACTGCGGTATTGCCGAGGCTAACATGATGGGCGTTGCAGCAGGTATCGCTTCCACAGGCAAGAAGGTATTTGCAAGCTCCTTCGCAATGTTTGCGGCAGGACGTGCTTTTGAGATCGTAAGAAACTCTATCGGATATCCCCACCTTAATGTCAAGATCGGTGCTACCCACGCAGGTATCTCCGTAGGCGAGGACGGCGCTACCCACCAGTGCAACGAGGATATCGCACTTATGAGAACTATCCCCGGAATGACTATCATCAACCCTGCCGATGATGTTGAGGCAAAGGCAGCCGTAAGAGCAGCTCTCGAGTTCGAGGGACCTGTTTATATGCGCTTCGGCAGACTTGCCGTTCCCGTTTTCAACGATAAGGACACCTACAAGTTTGAGCTTGGCAAGGGCGTTCAGCTCCGTGACGGCGACGATGTTACCATTATCGCAACAGGCCTTATGGTAAACGAGGCTCTTCAGGCTTCCGACAGGCTGGCTGAAGAGGGCATCAAGGCAAGAGTTATCAATATCCACACAATCAAGCCCCTTGACCGTGACATTGTTGTCAAGGCTGCAAAGGAAACAGGCGTTATCGTTACCGCTGAGGAGCACAGCGTTATCGGCGGTCTCGGCTCTGCTGTTGCGGATGTTGTTACAGAAGAGTGCCCCATTCCCGTTATCAGGGTTGGCGTAAACGATGTGTTCGGTCACTCAGGTCCTGCTGTTGAGCTGCTCAAGGAGTTCGGTCTCACAGCTGATAATATCATTGCCAATGTTAAAAAAGCGATGGCTCTCAAGAAGTAATTCCGAATACATTTACAAAAGTTCATATTTTAAAGGCGGCACGGTTTTCGTGCCGCCTTTCTTTATAAATTTTAGCATAAACATTTTTTGATATGTTTTATATAAAAATAAAGAGAATAAGTATAATAAATTTTGATAAAATATTCTTGACATATTTAGGATAATAAGTTATAATAAAATTATATTTTGCGGTTTAGCAGAGTAAAGAAGCATCAACAGGTTAATATTGTTATGGACGGAGGATACGAATTGAAAAAGAAAACATTAAAGGTAATTTCGGCATTGGCAGCGGCAGCTCTTGCGGCTCAGTGCAGCGCAGCAGTCTTTGCTGACAGCTTCGATTACACAGACGTTCAGGATATGGGCGAGGGCGATTTTGTCGGCACCGAGCTTATGGACGAAGCTTATGACGTGTCATATGATGACGCTTACACCGAGCTTCCTATGGCTTACAAGACTATGGGCGGCGTTGCTCCCAGCATTGAGATCGACCTTTCCGACGTTGACACTGACGAGATGTTTGCATCTCTGGAAGCAAGCATGGATAAGCTCAGAGCAGAGCAGGCAGACGGCGCTGAGGCTTTCACCGAGACTCAGGACGCATCTTATAACTACACTTCCGATTATTATTACGCTCAGCTCCCCGCTGCATATCAGAAAACATATCAGCAGCTGGCTTCTGACTTTGATACCATTCTTTCAAGCAAAAAGAACTTTTCGGTAACAACACTGTCAGGTTATGATATTTTCTACATGATTCCCTACACCGATCTTGACAAGTCAATGGCAATGACATATGCTTTCATGTACTCCAATCCCCAGTATTTCTTCAATGATACTGTGGCAACAGGTACCGGTACCGACGGTACAAAGTATATTCTGTTCATTACCTACAACAACTACCAGAACGGTTCTGTAAGAACAGCTGCAAAGCAGAAGCTCGATGATATCACAAACAGCTGGATGAAGTCGATCAATGCTTGCCCCGATGCACTTGCAAAGGAGACCAAGATCGCTGAGCTTATCTGCGCAAACTCCAAGTATCACCTTGCAAGCGACGGAAGCATCGTTGCCGAAAAGGCAAACCAGACTATCGTAGGCTGCCTCCTGGATAAGCAGTGCGTATGCGCAGGCTTCTCCAAGACCTTCACATACTTCTGCCACAAGGCAGGCATCGACTGCACAGGCGTTGTAAGTGACGACCACGCATGGAACATGGTAAAGATCAACGGCAAGTGGTATGAGACCTGCCTTACAGCAATGAACCAGTCCTACACCGCATACTATAATTACGACTATGTATATTACGCTGCATTCAACAGAGGCCCCGGCGTTCTCCACGCTATCTTTGACGACGGCGCAACATCAGGCGGTTATGTTGTAGAGGACTGCATGAAGAAGACCTTTACTTACCCCACCTATGCAACTGATATGCCCCTTAACATCTACACCAGAGTAGAGTCCAATGCGGCAGGTCAGGCAACTGTTTACTTCAAGAATGCTCTCGGCGCTTCCGAATACGCTATCTACACCTACACAAACGGCAAATATACATACGCAGGCAAGGTCGCAGCAGTTAATAACGCAAACACCAAGTACCTTTCCTACACAATCAAGAACATGACAGTAAGCGGCAGATGCGGCTTCGTTGTAAGAGCACTTTTTGGCAACCCCGTTACCAAGACTAACGTATGGACAGGCATCACCGGCGGAAACATCGTTTACGCAAACGTTCAGGGCAGCGCAGTTGCAAAGCCCAAGATTACTTCCGCAAAGGCAGGCGACGGTCAGGTTGCACTTAACTGGTCTGCTGTAAGCGGTGCTACCAACTACGCAGTTTATACCTATGTAAACGGCAAGTGGGCAGTTGCAGGCTACAGAACAGCAACAGGTATGTATGTAACAGGTCTTACCAACGGCGTTAAGTACGGCTTTGCAGTAAAGGCTTACGTAAACGGCGCATGGTCCGCTATCAGTTCCTCCGATATCGTTTATGCAACACCCGCAGCAGCAGTAGCAAAGCCTGTTATCACAAAGGCTCAGGCTCAGGACGGTCAGGTGGCTCTTAACTGGACAACAGTAAGCGGAGCAACAAACTACGCAGTTTACACCTACCTCAACGGCAAGTGGTCAGTAGCAGGCTACAGAACAGCAACAGGTATGTATGTAACAGGTCTTACCAACGGCGTTAAGTACGGCTTCGCAGTAAAGGCTTACGTAAACGGCACATGGTCTGCTATCAGCTCCTCCGACATCGTTTATGCAACTCCCGTTGCAGCTTCCGCAAAGCCCGTTATCACAAAGGCTCAGGGTCAGAACGGTCAGGTAGCACTTAACTGGACAACAGTAAGCGGTGCAACCAACTACGCAGTTTACACCTACCTCAACGGCAAGTGGTCAGTAGCAGGCTACAGAACCGCAAACGGTATGTATGTAACAGGTCTTACCAACGGCGTTAAGTACGGCTTTGCAGTAAAGGCTTATGTAAACGGCGCATGGACCTCCATCAGCTCTTCCGACATCGTATATGCAACTCCTACCGCAAACAAGAGCGACATCAGCTTTGTTGATTCTCAGGATCTGAGCGGCATAGTTGATATCTTTGATATCTCAGTTGTAGCATAATTTTCATAAGCATATTTCTCAGCCCTGTCGCTTAACGGCGGCGGGGCTGTTATATTTTTTACTAAATTTTACCTTGATATTTTTCCTGTGTGAGCAAAATAGCCAAAAAACAAGTTGAAATAATATGTTTTGCAACAAATATTTGTATTGAGTTTATAATTTATTAAAAAGCCCCTTGACAAAAAAAGCTTTTTCGGGTACAATATTAAAAGTGAATATATATTTTCATACAATTATGATGATTTCGGAGGCCTTATATGACCGCTGACCGTGCTGACTTTGGTGGTCGCAGCGAAGATCCATGCGACAGCCTGTCGTCCTGCTCCGATGAGGAGCTGGTTGAAAGATGCCGTGGAGGGCGGCTTTCCGTTCCCGCAGCGTCCGAGCTTATCTATAGGTACTTCGGATTTATCAAGAGCAAAGCCGCTTCAATGTGCGGTTCCGCATCTGTGTGCGATGATTTCGTGCAGGAGGGCGTGCTGGGTTTCCTCGGCGCCATACGCCACTACAGCAGAGATAAGGGCACAGCGTTTTCATCATATGCCTATTCCTGCGTGGTCAACCGTATGAAGACCGCCGCCGCAAAGCTTTCCAGGCTGCAAAGCACCGAGGAGGGCAGCGATGAGGACAAGGGGGAAGATAACCTTACTCCCGAAAATATCATTATCCAGCGTGAACTGTTCAGGGAGCTGGAGGATACCCTTTCTCCCATGGAGTATGAGATATTCAGGCTCAGCATCACAGGTCTTACTTCAGAGGAGATCGCAAAGAAGCTGAACATTTCCGTGAAATCGGCTGAAAATGCCGTTTCAAGAGCACGCCGCAAGCTCAAAGGAAAGATTGCGGACGAGAAATGAACATAAGAGCATGGCTCTTATCATATGGCCAA
Source organism: Huintestinicola butyrica (assembly GCF_025567215.1). Classification (NCBI taxonomy): domain Bacteria; kingdom Bacillati; phylum Bacillota; class Clostridia; order Eubacteriales; family Oscillospiraceae; genus Huintestinicola; species Huintestinicola butyrica. The sequence continues at coordinate 142,528 of NZ_JAOQKB010000004.1, read as the reverse complement.
GTAGCTTAATCTTATAGAGCGTTGTTTTATCAAAGGTGTCGGTGTGAGTCCGTCCTCAGGTCCAAATTATTTTTATTTAAGCGAGGGAAATCAAATGTACCAAGACAAGACATTAGTATGCAAGGAATGCGGCGCAGAGTTCGTTTTCACTGCCGGCGAGCAGGAGTTCTATGCTGAAAAGGGCTTCGAGAATGAGCCTCAGAGATGTAAGAGCTGCCGCAACGCACGTAAGAACGGCGCTAAGGCTGAAAGAGAAATGTACGAGGCTACCTGCGCTTCCTGCGGCGGCGTAGCAAAGGTTCCTTTCAAGCCCAGAGAGGATCGTCCTGTATATTGCAGCGAGTGCTTCGCAAAGATGAAGGAAGAATAATCTCTGTTCATTTTGTGTGAAACATCAGCGGATCGCTTCGGCGGTCCGCTTTTTTTTACTGCCTTGTTTTGCTGCTTTACATCGTGAAATTACCCCAAAACTATTGACATAGCTGCAAAAATATTTTATAATGTAAGAGTATAAATGCGTCAAAAATCGTGTATGGGAGGGTATGTTATGAAAAAAACAATGATATTTGCAGCTGCTCTGCTTGCACTTACACTGTCTGCCTGCCAGAAAGAGGATAACCCTGTGGTGCAGGGCTCCGAATATGTAAGCGAGGAATCCTCCGAGATGGAGAGCATCGGCGATATGCGTGAACAGCAGATTGCTGACGCCGAGGCCGCTTTGCAGGATATGCAGTAATAACAGCTACGGCTCTGCCTGCTTTTGCAGAGCCGTTTATTTTTCCCGAAAGGACAGATCACAATGATTACAATTACCGTAAACGCATCTGTTAAATATGATGTAATTATCGGAAGCGGACTCCTGGAAAACTGCGGAAAATACGTTAGCAGCGTAACCGTAGCCGAGAAAATCGCCCTTATAACCGACGATAATGTTGACAGAATATATTCGGGAACAGTTGAAAAGTCACTTAAAGAAAGCGGATTTGATGTAAGAAAGTTCGTTTTCCCTCACGGAGAAGCCTCAAAATGCTCCGATACACTTAATAAGATATACAGCTTCCTTGCCGCAAACCACTTTACCCGTACCGACTGCATCGCAGCCCTTGGCGGCGGAGTAACAGGGGATATGGCAGGATATGCTTCCGCTACATATCTCAGGGGAATGGATTTCGTTCAGCTCCCCACATCCCTGCTGGCTCAGGTGGATTCGTCAGTTGGCGGAAAAACGGCTATTGATATCCCAGAGGGGAAAAATCTGGTGGGCGCATTCAAGCAGCCAAAGCTGGTGCTCTGTGACACAGGTGCGCTGAAGTCGCTTCCCCATGACTTTTTAGTTGACGGAATGGGCGAGGTGGTAAAGTACGGAATGATAAAGTCGGACGAGCTTTTCGGCATTCTTATGAACCACGATATCAACACAGTCCATGAGGTAATGGACGATATTATCGCCCGCTGTGTTGCCATAAAAAGAGATGTTGTTGAGGCGGACGAGTTTGACAAGGGCGAGAGAATGCTCCTGAACTTTGGCCACACTCTTGGCCACTCCATCGAGCAGTATTACCATTACACGGGAATTTCCCACGGCAGAGCCGTTGCAAAGGGCATGGAGATAATCACCGACCTTGCCGAAAAGCGTGGAATGTGCCGAAAGGGACTTACAGCTGACCTTTGCGGCTGCCTGAAAAAATATGAGCTTACAAGGGACATCGGGCCTACTCCCGCACAGCTGGGAAGCGCCTGCATGAACGACAAGAAGCGTGACGGCAGCTCTATCCATGTGATAATCTGCTCGGATATAGGAAAGTCATCGGCAGTGAAAATGTCAGTAGCCGATTTCAATGATTTCCTTGCATAAGTTTTTCGGAAAGATGGTTTAAGATATGGACGTTAAAATATACCCCTCAAAGCTTATCGGAACCCTGAACGCCCCCTCTTCAAAAAGCTATTCCCACAGAATGATAATCGCTGCGGCTCTTGCAGGCGGCATTTCTGAGATATCCAATGTAACAGGTTCCAACGATATAAAGGTGACAGCAGGTGCAATGGAGGCTCTGGGGGCTGACGTGTTGGCGGACGGCGATGTTTATACCGTCCGTGGAATAAAAGCTCCTGCTGCAAAGGCAGATATCGACTGCGGCGAAAGCGGCTCCACACTGCGCTTTATTATCCCCGTGGCGGCGGCACTGGGCACAAATGCCACATTCAGAGGTCACGGAAAGCTGCCCGAAAGGCCCTACACTCCCTATGTCCGAGAATTTTCAAAAAAGGGGATATCCTTTGAGCCCCAAAGCGGTCTGCCCATGACAATAAGCGGCAGACTCACAGCAGGGGAGTATCTGCTGGAGGGGGACGTTTCCTCCCAGTTCATCACAGGACTTATGTTCGCCCTGCCCCTGTGCGAGGAGGACTCGGTAATAAAGCTCACCTCGCCTTTGCAGTCAAAGCCCTATGCGGATATGACCATAGCGGCGCTGAAAAACTTTGGCATAAACATATACGAAACAAAGCTTGGCGGACTGCCCATGTACCTTATCAAGGGCGGTCAGAAGTATTCTCCCTGCCGTGTAAGCGTTGAGGGCGATTATTCTCAGGCGGCGTTTTTCTTCACAGCCAATGCCCTCGGCTCAGAGATAAGAGTGAAAAATCTTATCCCCGATTCTGTTCAGGGCGACAAGGCTATCGTTGATATAATCGAAAAAAGCAGCACAGGAGATGGTCTGGAGCCGTTCACCGTTGATGTGGGCGATATCCCCGACCTTGTGCCCATTCTTGCGGTGCTTGGCTGCTTTACAAAGGGAACGTCCAGGATAGTGAATGCCGCCCGCCTTAAAATAAAGGAGAGCGACCGCATCACTGCCATTGCCGACGCACTTAACGCCATCGGCGGAAAGGTCACGGCAGGCGATGATTTCCTTGAAATGCAGCACGTTGATAAGTTCACGGGCGGTGAAGTGGATCCCTGCAACGACCACCGCATCGTTATGGCTGCTGCCATTGCCGCTACCGCTTCGGACGCTCCTGTTATCATCAGGGGTGCGGAGGCTGTCAATAAAAGCTATCCCCGATTTTTCGAGGATTTTAAGGCTCTGGGCGGAGAATTTGAAGTCCTGTGAGCCGTTTAGATCGAAAGGAGAACCACAATGTCCTCATTCTGGAACCATAACATCAGCATCTCCATATTCGGGGAATCCCACGGTCCCGCTATCGGCGTGACTATGGACAACCTTCCTCCCGGGGAGTATATCGACTTAGAGCAGCTCAGGGAGTTCATGGCAAGGCGTGCGCCCCGTCAGGACGCAACCTCCACCCACAGAAAGGAAGCCGATCTGCCCAGCATCATGTCGGGTATGCTCAATAACCGCACCACGGGAACTCCTCTCATGGCGCTTATCCAGAACACCGACCAGCATTCCAAGGATTACGGAAACATCTCCCACCTTGCACGCCCCGGCCATGCGGATTATACAGGCGCAGTAAGATACAGAGGCTTTAACGACGTAAGAGGCGGCGGCCATTTCTCAGGCAGACTTACCGCTCCTTTGGTATTCGCAGGCGCTGTCTGCGGTCAGATACTGGAGCGCAGAAGCATATACACCGGCGCACATATCGCACAGATACACAACATCAAGGACACTGCATTTGACCCCTGCAATATCGACAGGGAGACTATCCTTAAAGTCCGCCATAAGAAGATACCTGTCCTCAACGACAAAAAGGGACAGGCTATGTACGACGATATTGCCAAGGCAAGAGAGTGCATGGACAGCGTTGGCGGAGTTGTGGAGTGCGCTATAACAAACGTTCCCGCAGGCATAGGCTCGCCCATGTTCGAGGGACTGGAAAACACTATCGCACAGCTGGTGTTCGGCATTCCCGCAGTAAAGGGAATCGAGTTCGGCGCAGGCTTCAACGCATCAAAAATGCTGGGTAGCCAGAACAACGACGATTTCTATGTTGACGACCACGGCCACGTAAAGACCAAGACCAATAACCACGGCGGTATCCTGGGCGGCATTTCCAGCGGAATGCCCATTGTTTTCAGAGTGGCTTTCAAGCCCACTCCCTCTATCGCACAGCCCCAGGAGACCATTGATTACAGCAGCCTTTCCAACGAGGTCATCGAGGTAAAGGGCAGGCATGACCCCTGCGTGGTGCTCAGAGCAGTACCCGTTGTGGAGGCGGCGGCAAATATCGCTATCCTGTCCCATATGCTGGATTACCCCAACTTTTGAAGGGGTGCAGGGAACAAGAGAAAGGAAGCTCAAGATGAGTCATCGTCCCGATCCTGAAATGAATTCAGTCCACAGCGTTAAAATTCTGCTGTGCTACATACTTGACAAGCTCAACCGCACTGTCACCGAGGAGCAGCTCAGGCTCATTTCTGAGGACAGCGGCGTTATCAGCTACTTTTTCTTTTCCGACGCTCTTGAAGAGCTTATCGCCAACGGCTCCGTTGAAGTTACCGAGGAGGACGGCAGGCGGATAATAAGCATCACAGAAAAGGGCAGGTTAGGTTCGGAGTATTTTAACCGCTACATTCCGCTGGTGTTCAGAAAAAAGCTGCTCCACTCCGCATTTTCTTTCTTTGTGAGAGAGGAAAACGAGGGAATGTGCAGCTGCGATATCAGCGATAATGAGGACGGCAGCACTGTAAGCTTCAGACTCCGTGACGGAAATACCGAGCTTATCAGCATGAGCTTCTATGCTCCCGACCATTCTCAGGCGGAGCTTATCTCCGAAAAGATAAAGGCGAATCCCATGGGTGCTTATAAGAATATTCTGGAATATCTTCTGAACAATCAGGCAGAAAAGATAGATGTGGAAAAATACCTTTGATAATGGAGGCATAATATGAATATCAGTGAAAAAACTCTTGAAAAGCTTTACGGCGCTGCTGCCGTTTCAATGCAGAAGGAGCGCTATGCCGCTGCCGAAAAAGCCTTTGAGGATATCTACGGCAAGGCTGACAATATAAGAATTTTTTCTGCTCCCGGCAGAACGGAAGTAGGCGGAAACCACACCGACCATAACAGAGGCTGCGTAATGGCTGCGGCTGTTGGTCTGGACGTTATCGCTGTAGTTTCCATGGCCGAGGGCAGCGTTGTTTCCGTCAAGTCCGAGGGCTTCCCCGAGGACGTGGTGGATATCTCCGATACCGAGGTAAAGGACAGCGAGAAGAACTCCTCCGCTTCACTTATAAGAGGTGTTGCGGCAGGCTTTAAGAACGCAGGCTTCAAGGTCGGCGGATTTAAGGCATATACCACTTCAAACGTGCTCAAGGGCAGCGGACTTTCCTCCTCTGCGGCATTTGAGGTGCTTATCGGAACTATTTTCTCCTACCTTTACAATGAAGGCAAGGTAAGCGCAGTCAAGATCGCCCAGATAGCTCAGCATGCCGAGAACGTTTATTTCGGCAAGCCCTCCGGACTTATGGACCAGATGGCTTCCTCCGTCGGCGGATTTATCACCATTGATTTCAAAGACACCGAAAACCCTGTTATCGATGCTATTTCCTATGACTTTGCGGCATCGGGCTATAACCTTTGCATCGTTGATACCAAGGGCAATCACGCTGACCTTACACCCGAATATGCGGCTATTCCCGTTGAGATGAAGTCAGTGGCTAAGTTCTTCGGCAAGAGCGAGCTGAGAGACATCACCAAGGAGCAGCTCATCGAAAATATTGCAGAAGTAAGAAAGGCATGCGGCGACAGAGCCGTTGCAAGAGCTTTTCACTTTTTTGACGACAACGAGAGAGTTGGCAAGGAAGCTGCTGCACTCAGAGGCGGCGATATCAACGGCTTCTTAAAGCTTGTTACCGAAAGCGGAAACAGCTCCTTCAAGTATCTCCAGAACATTTTTGCCACCAAGGCTCCTGCTGAGCAGGGTCTGGTCATCGGTCTTTATATGTCCGAAAATATCCTTGCAGGCAGGGGAGCAGTGAGAGTTCACGGCGGCGGCTTTGCGGGAACCATTCAGGCATTCGTTCCCTCCGACATGACCGAGGAATATGCCGAGAAGATGGAAAAGGTATTCGGCAAGGGCAGCTGCTACAAGCTGTATATCCGTCCCGTTGGCGGCACTGAAGTCATCTGACGTAAGTAAATGGAAAATTATCTGATACTTTTCCTGATATATCTGCTGGTAATAAATTTTTACGCCGTGGTTATCACGGTAAGCGACAAAAAGCTTGCAAAGTCGGGGGCAATGCGTGTCCCCGAGAAGAAGCTTTTTATCACAGCGGCACTGGGCGGCTCCCTTGGAATGTACATCACCATGCGGAAGATACGCCACAAGACCCTGCACAAGCGGTTCATGATAGGCATTCCGCTGATAATGGCTGCCCAGTGCGTGCTGATAATATTTGTGCTGATGAAGCTTTACAGCTCTTCGTAAATCCTCAGCAGACGATTGTATTTTGCGGTGCGTTCTCCACGGGAGGGCGCACCTGTTTTTATAAGTCCCGTGTTAAGGGCAACGGACAGGTCGGCGATGAAAGCGTCCTCGGTCTCACCGCTTCTGTGGGAGATTATAGCGTCAAAGCCGTTTCTGCGGGCAATCCGCACTGCTTCCATTGTCTCGCTGAGAGTGCCTATCTGGTTGAGCTTGATGAGGATTGCGTTTCCGCAGCCGTTCTCAATGCCCTTGATAAGCCGCTTTGTGTTGGTGACAAAAAGGTCGTCGCCCACCAGACGCACCTTTCCGCCCAGTCTGCGTGTTATATCCTGCCAGCCCTGCCAGTCCTCTTCGTCAAGAGGGTCTTCGATGGAGAAAATGGGGTACTTGGCGCATACCTGTTCCCAGTCGTTTATAAGCTCTTCCGCAGTTCGGGAGAGCTTTTTCTTTGGCATATAGTATCCGCCGTTTTGCCCCTTCCATTCGCTGGCGGCAGCGTCAAGGGAGATTAGGAAATCCTGCCCTGCGCTGTAGCCTGCACGCTCAATGGCTTCCATGATAAGGTCAAGCGCCTGACCCTCGGAGGTAAGCTCGGGAGCAAAGCCGCCCTCATCGCCCACAGCGGTGTTAAGCCCCTTTTCTTTCAGTATGGCTGCCAGCGTGTGGAACACCTCGGAGCACATTCTTATGCCCTCGGGAAAGCTTTGCGCACCCTTGGGGAAAATCATAAACTCCTGGATATCAAGATTGTTGCCCGCATGAGCGCCGCCGTTCAGAATGTTCATCATAGGCACAGGCATTTCATGTGCGTTTGCGCCGCCAAGGAAGCGGTATAGGGGGATATGCAGGCTTTTTGCTCCTGCATCGGCGCAGGCAAGGCTTACGGCAAGAATTGCGTTTGCGCCGAGATTTGCCTTGTCCTCGGTGCTGTCCAGCTCGATAAGACGGCTGTCGATATCATTTGTGCGTGCAGCGTCCATGCCCGAGATACCGCCGCTTATGATTGTGTCGATGTTCTTCACAGCAGTTTGAACGCCCTTGCCGCCGTAACGCTTTCCGCCGTCACGAAGCTCCAGCGCCTCAAACTTGCCCGTGCTGGCTCCGCTGGGAGCACGGCCGATGCCAACGGTTCCGTCCGACAACAGGACTTCCGCCTCAACAGTGGGATTTCCTCTTGAATCAAGTATCTCCCTGCCCTTTGCCATAACTATTGCTCTTTCAAATAAACTCATACAGATCTTCCTTTCGCAGATTTTGTATTAGTATTCTGCTTAAAAGAAATTTTATTCAGGCTGTGCCTGAGCCTATTCGCTTAGATGTTTTGCGTAAATAAGCATATTTGAGGCTCGGTACCTGATATTTTGTCTGTCCCGACAGATAAAATAGGCTGTGCCTGAGCCGATTCGCTTAGATGTTTTGTGTAAATAATCATATTTGAGGCTCGGTACCTGATATTTTGTCTGCCCCGACAGATAAAACAGGCTGTGCCTGAGCCTATTCGCTTAGATGTTTTGTGTAAATAATCATATTTGAGGCTCGGTATCTGATATTTTGTCTGTCCCGACAGATAAAATAGGCTGTGCCTGAGCCTATTCGCTTAGATGTTTTGTGTAAATAATCATATTTGAGTCTCGGTATCTGATATTTTGTCTGTTCCGACAGATAAAATAGGCTGTGCCTGAGCCGATTCGTTGAAATGTATCGTACCAAAAAATAAGAGCAGACCTATTGCCTGCTCTTTATTCAGCATTAAAAAGGAAAAATATATCCCTGCCGTTTATTTTATACTAAGCACCAATTAAAAACTATACAAAAAATCGAGCATAATCTTGCATATATGGATTATGCGATGATTTTTTGTCTATAGTTTTATTGGTGATTAGTATTATTATCACCGCATAGACATATTCCGCACGCCGCCATTTTCGGACGGATCAGACAGCTCTGCGTAAAAATTTTCCTATATTGCTTACATATTATTACTTTTCAAGCTAAGCAAAATGCTGATAACAAACAATGCCGCCAGCATAGCTGTGCATATCAGGCAGATATGAGCATATCTTTTCTTCCTGCCGATATTTTTTCTGTCCCCGATGAAAACGCCCAGATAGCGTATCACGGAATATATGATGCCCAATATGCTTGCGGTGACTAAAATTTCTCCTGCGATGCGGATAATTGTGATGTCCATTGATGTTCTCCTTTAATGATGGTTTTTAGTCTGATGTTGTCAGCTTACCCCACTGCCAAGCTCACTTATCATCGTTTTGAATAACATGAATTATCTGCTCCCCGCCGATTATCCTGTCAATGGTGTGTTTTATGAATGAGGGTCTGATATTGCTTTCACTGATCTTATCCAGAGGCAGCCATACCAGCTTTTCACCGTCATCTGTGGTGTGCCTGCAAATGTTCGGGTCATCGTCAAGGATTTTCATGCGGTAATAAAACTCTATTTCGTGACAATGAAGCCCGTCGGTGGTTCCGCCGTCACCTTTGAAAAAGTTTTCGCACACAACTGCAAGATGATCTGCACGCACGCAGAGACCCGATTCCTCAAACACTTCCCTCTCAATACATTTTTCGGAAGTCTCTCCCAGATGTACTCCGCCGCCGATCATGTAATAATAATCGCCGAAATTGCTTTTTACGAAAAGCATTTTATTATCATGTATCAGAATACCGCCTGTGCGATACCTGAACCGGTTGTCACCCTTTTTAAATCCGCAGTCGTATTCCATTTGTTCCTCCCACATATTTGCAGGCTGTGCCTGCTGATGTCTTACGTAACCGAGCCATAAGCAAGAAGTTTGTCTCAAAATATCTCAACGAGCATCAGCAGCGAAACGCCGCCAAATAGAAATTATTGCTATAACAAACAACTGCTAACAGATTATTGGTTAACTTCCTGCCTGTTTCGGAAAGCCTTTTTTGTAACCTGCAGAAAATCAAGTTTTGCCTTGGTGATTGAGCTGTAAGAACTTTCTTCAGTTACAATGTCCGATCTGTCAGCTTCTATTATAATATCTTTTCCGGATATGTCGCAGGATATCTGCGTTTGAACTATTGAAGGAAGGCCAAAAGAATGACAATTTTTGGCTTTTTCTTCAAAAGGCACATCGTATCCTTCAAAATAGTAAAGGAAACAATTAAAATACAACCTGCCATTCTCAAAGCTTTCAAGCGTTATATGTGTCCATTCAGAGGTGTATTTGGAGATATGCTCTTTAGGAATATCGAAAAACGTTCCCACCATATCAATTATCTTGTTGCGGCTTTTATTATTGAAAAAGCGTTTCTTTTTCATTGAATCAACATCATAGATCCAGGTATGATCAATACCTCTGTAAATAATAGTTTCATCGTCAAGGAAAAACATAACAGCACCGTTAAAATGCGGATTGATTACCTGCTGTGTTTCACGGTCATACCACATTGTATTGTTATTGCTGTGTGTCCAGTGCTGAAAGAAGATACGCTTTGGAGTAATATGCAGTTCAAGTCCGCTTTTCTTGATGCCCGAATGCTTGAAAAGAACTTCGGTTTCTCCGCTGTTTATGTGATATACAGCTACCTTGTTGCCCATATTAAAGAACAGGTCATTTTCATAAAAGCAAAGGTCGCCGTAACATTCTCCTTTATATATCTGCTTTTCTGTTCCCGCAGAAAAATCCCCGATATATATGGCTGCATTTTTGCTCAGCTTGTAATCTACCCCATCCGGCAGAAATTCCTGAATGTACCACGCAGCCATATTATTTCCGATAGCCACATCCTGCACTGCTGTATGCTTTTCAATTTTTATATCGCCACTTCTGTTTGATAAATGCTTTCCGCCGACACTTATCGCAGGCATGAATGACGGACGGGGATATTCTCCGTGAGCATCAAATGAGTATTTCCTATTATCTTCGCTGAAAATAATTTTTCCGTTTTCGATCGTTACATTCATTTATATCACTCCATTGTTCACATAAATTAACGTTACCAAGCTGCAAATAAAAAATTTTGCTCAAAAATATCTCAACGAGGCGGCAGCAGCGGCACACCGCAAAAATGAAAGTTGTGTATTCAGAATCCTCCATAATGTTTTAAGGTTTCTGCTGCAATTTCGGAGCCGACATTCATAGCCTTTTCAATATCATTTTCAAGCATATATGAGCAGACAAATCCGGCGTGATAGCTGTCGCCGCATCCGGTCGTGTCAATTATGTTTTCAACTTTCACAGCCTGTACTCTGAATTCCTGTCCATTAAAGTACGTAACGCTTCCTCGTTCTGCAAGTGATACGTTGAACAGGCAGCGGTATTTATTAGATAATTCTTTGAACTTCGGCAGGAGCTCTTCCGAGCCGCTTATCATAAAGAAATCAACATACGGAGCATATCGTTCCATAACTGCAAAATCTCTATAAACATCAAAATCTACTGCAAGCTTAAAGCCAAGTGTTTTTTTCAGTTCAACTACCTGCGAAAAACACGAGGCCCAGAAATGAACAAAGACTGCATCGGATCCTGACAAGATTTTGATTTCATTATCATTCAGTACGATGTTATCGAGAATTTTTCCGTCCCATGAATCATCTTTATAATACCTATCGCCTGATTCAGTAAGGTAAGTCATATTATTTGCAGTATGATACCTTTCATCAATGCGTATATGGTTTTTATCAATATCGAATTTTGCTATTGAATCCATTATCGCTTCTGCATATTTATCTTTTCCGACAACACCAAGAAGCGTAACACATATATCCTTAAAGTGCGAGGCGTGAACAGCAAAATTCAATGCCTCTCCTCCCGGTCTGATTATTTCAGTACCATAAAAAACATCTGCGCATATACAAGGGAGTGCAGTCAGCTTAATTTTATTCATTTTAAAACCTCACAAGTCACGATTTAGCGGCGACACGCCGTTGAATTACAATTTATTATTCTTACAAACTAACTGTATCAACGAGTTGGGAGCGGCTACACACCGCCAAATGGAAGTTAACCTAATGCAAGTTTAATATTTTCAATAAAATTATCATCTATATTTTTTATTGAGGGGATATGAATAAAAACAGCATATAAAGTCAATTTTATTTTTCATTAGCATTTCCCCCTTAAAGCTTTGATTTGTAAAACTTGACGCTTCTAAAGTAACTGAGCGGGAAATATCACTTCCCGCTGTCCTTTGCCGCCAGCTGCCAGAACGCAACAGCGCCAGCCGCAGCTACATTAAGGGAGTCCACACCGTGGGACATGGGTATCTTTACCGTGTAATCGCAGGTCGCAATGGTGTTTTCGGAAAGACCGTCGCCCTCAGTGCCGAGAACTATGGCAAGCTTTTCCTCTGCCATAAGGACAGGGTCGTCAATTCTTACGGAACGGTCGCTGAGAGCCATTGCCGCAGTCTTGAAACCTGCCTTGTGGAGCATTTCAATGCCCTTTTCGGGCCAGTCGGACTGCTCCTCGCCTATCCTTGTCCATGGCACCTGCAAAATAGTTCCCATGCTCACTCTCACCGCACGCCTGCAAAGAGGGTCGCAGCAGCAGGGAGTGACAAGCACTCCGTCAATGTTCAGCGCCGCCGCCGAGCGGAATATGGCGCCGATGTTGGTTGCGTCCATGATGTTTTCCAGCACAGCTATCCTGCGTGCGCCTTCGCACAGCTCCGCCACGGTGGGGAGCTTGGGACGCTTCATTGCGCACAGCACGCCCCTTGTCAGCGTAAAGCCTGCCAGCTTTGACAGCACCTCACGCTGGGCGGTATATACGGGGATATCGCCGCAGCGGCTTATTATGTCAGCCGCATCGCCGTGGATATGCCTTTGCTCGGTGAGGATCGAAACAGGCTCATATCCCATTCTGAGAGCCACGTCGATGACCTTGGGGCTTTCGGCAATGAAAATTCCCTTTTCGGGTTCAAGGCGGTTTCTCAGCTGAGCTTCCGTAAGATTTGCATAAACGTCGGGACCTTTCATGGAAAAGTCGGTTATTTCAATAATGGGCATTTTTATCCTCTATTCTATAATTTCAGGCTCACATTCGAGCATTATCCCCGTTTTTGCATAGACTGTTTCCTTAACATGGCTGATAACGCTCATTACATCGTCAAAGCTTGCGCCGCCCTTGTTTATCACAAAGCCGCTGTGCTTCTCGCTGACCTGTGCCGCTCCGCAGGAGTAGCCTTTAAGTCCGCACTGCTCGATAAGGAGCGCCGCAAATGTTCCCTGAGGGCGCTTGAAGGTGCTGCCTGCACTGCGGTATTCAAGGGGCTGCTTTTCTTTTCTCTTGGCGGTAAGCTCCGCCATTTTTGCGGATATCTCGTCCATGTCGCCGTGAGCCAGCCTGAGAGTGGCTTCGGTGATGATATATCCGCCGCCGCAGAATTTGCTGTGACGGTAGCCGAAGTCAAGCTCTTCTGCGGAAAATTCATGGGCATTGCCCAAGTAATCAACAGCCCTTACGGACTGCACGATGTCCTTCATCTCGCCGCCGTATGCGCCTGCGTTCATATACACCGCTCCGCCGATGTTCCCCGGGATACCGTAGGCAAACTCCAGCCCCGTAAGGCTGTTGTTTTTGGCAAATGTGCCTGCAAGCGACAGTGATGCACCCGCACCGCAGGTGAGATGATCTCCGTTTAAGCTTATGCTGCTGATATCCCTGCCCGTGTGAAGGAATATCATGTCAATATCCCTGTCACTTATGAGCAGATTGGAGCCTTTGCCGATAACGTAAAAAGGGATATCATTCATCATCGGCAGCAGTGTTTTAAGGCTCTCCTCGCCGTTTACTTCTATCATCAGCGGGCACTTTCCGCCTATGCCGAAGGTGGTGAATCCGCTGAGAAGGATATTTTCATCGCATCTGCACCCGCAGTCCTTGGCAGCTGTTTTTATCATATTTATCTGTTCAGTTGTCATATTATCACGCTCCCCCAATATAATACTCTTTCGTCATTGAAAAATCTGGTGAAACAGTGAAAGTCAGCGGAATATTTCCTTGTTTTTCCGCCTGAGACGTTCAAGGATACGCTCTCCGCTGAGGTTCACTATAAGCTCTTCCGGGTAGTCATACTCCCTTAGCAGCTTCATTGACTGCGATACCTGACCTACGGAAGCATAAAAATGAGCGTCGGTGTTCACAATGACGTTTACCCCGTATTTTTTGCACAGGGGAATGATCTTTCTGTAATTGCCCTCGGCGTTTTTCCAGAGCAGAGTGCTTTCGTTTATTTCTACAAGCTTGTCATGCTCTTTGAACGCTTTTATTCCCGTTTCATAGTCAAAAACAAACTTTGTGGCGGCGCAGTGACCTATCACGTCAACAAGGGGATTTTCCGCCAGTCCCAGATAGGTCTCGGTGTTCTGCACAAGGGTGCCGGACTGCAGAATATCCAGATGAACCGAGCCTATTATCCAGTCCAGCGCCGCACATTCCTTGTCGGGAAAGTCCAGATGACCCTCATAGTCGGCAACGCTTGACTCTGCGCCGTAAACTATCCTTACCCCGAAAAGCTCACGGGGCACAGCCTTGTGGAGATTGTGGAAATGCCACACATGAGGGCCGTCGGTGGAGGCGGGGGTGTGGTCGGTGATCGCCAGGTACTCAAGACCTGCGTCACGGGCAGCCTCCGCCATTTCCTTAATGGTGGAATATGCGTGGGTGGAGGCAACCGAGTGGGTGTGCATATCTGCGATAATTTTCATTTTAATGCCTTTTCAAAAATCAATAAATATCCCATTTTTTGATGGTGTCCTTGTGCTCCATTTCAAGACCCAGCTTGTCAAGCAGCTCCTGAGCGGCGTTGTAGCCCATCTTCTTCTGACGGTTGTTCATTGCGGCAACTTCAAGGATGACCGCAAGGTTACGTCCGGGCTTTACGGGAATGGTGGAGCAGGGAACCTTAACGCCCAGAATGGAGGTAAATTCACTGTCAACGCCCATTCTGTCGTAAACCTTTTCGGAGTCCCAAGGCTCCAGCTCAACTATCATGTCAATCTTCTCTGTTACCTTTACGGCGCCCATACCGAACAGGCGGCGGGCATTGACGATACCGATGCCGCGAAGCTCCAGGAAGTGGCGGATATTTTCGGGAGATGAGCCTACCAGACTGATGTTCGATACCTTTCTTATCTCAACGGCGTCGTCCGCAACAAGTCTGTGACCTCTCTTGATAAGCTCAACGGCGGTCTCGCTCTTGCCGACGCCGCTTTCGCCCAGAATGAGAACGCCCTCGCCGTAAATTTCGATAAGAACGCCGTGACGGGTTATTCTGGGAGCAAGGTGGAGGTTAAGATATGCGATAAGTGCGGACATGAAGCTTGAAGTGCTGTCCTTGCAGCGGAGGAGAGGTATCTCATACTGCTGGGCAAGGTCGAGCATTTCGGGGAAATAGGGCAGCTCACGGGTGATTATGATACATGGAACGTGCTGGGCGAAGAGCATTTCGAGGTGCTCCTTGCGGACAGTCTCTTCCATAGTTGCAAGGTAAGCAAACTCTGCCTTGCCCACTATCTGGATACGTTCATTGTTGAAATACTCATAGAAGCCCGAAAGCTGGAGACCGGGACGGTTTATCTCCGTTTCGATAACAAGGAGCTTGGAAGCGTCCATAGGCAGGTGGATTGTTTCAAGGCTGAATTCGTCTATGATTTCTTTAAGGGTCACGCTGAATTTCTTTTCGGGCATATTATGACCATTCCTTTCCTCATGGAAGTTTATTTGTTGGCTTATAACAGGTGTTTGTCATAAGACTGTGAGCGCAGTGTCATACATATCTATTATACATCATTCGAGGATTTTTTCAAGTGGAATATTGTTAAATTACACATATCCGCACAACATTCCTGCGGTGATTTTCATTTGATTTTACACAAGCACGGCATTGAATTCTAATACTAATCTTCAATCAACCTACAGACAAATCCTCGGCTGAAATAAGCCCATTCTTCGTCAAGCTCCCTTGCCGGGCGGCAAGCCCGCCTGCGGTCGCTTTCCTTGACTGGTCTTATTTCATCTGTCGGCTTTGCCTATAGAGCGATTGAAGATTAGTATAAAAAATGTAATATAATGCAGGACAAAATAAAAAAGTAGTTCGGGTATGAAAAAGCTTGTTTGCGCATTATCAGTTCATTCCCTCTGCGCCGTTTTGCGAGAGCAGCGTTTCCGCACGCCTTTTCAGCAGCGGAAATTCCGACAGGTCGGGGGAGCGTTCAAGCAGCATTTTTGCCGCTGTCGAGGTATCCGCCAGCAGCTCACGGTCATTGTACAGGTCGGCGGCTTTAAGGGGGGGAAGTCCGCTCTGGCGGCTGCCGAAAAAGTCTCCTGCGCCTCTGAGCTTCAGGTCCTCCTCGGCAATGGCAAATCCGTCCGAGGTGGAGGAGATTATTTTCAGCCTTGCCCGTGTTTCCTCGGTGGCGTTGTCCGTCACGAGAATGCAGGTGGATTTGTACTTTCCTCTGCCCACACGTCCTCTCAGCTGATGAAGCTGGGAAAGACCGAAGCGGTCGGCGCTTTCTACCATTATAACTGTGGCGTTGGGCACGTCCACGCCTACTTCTATTACGGTGGTGGAGACCAGCAGGCTTATTTTTCCTTCCTTGAAGTCCGCCATTACAGCGTCCTTTTCGGCAGGGAGCATTTTGCCGTGGAGCAGCCCTATTGAATAGCCTTTCAGCTCATTTTCCGATATCTTCTTTGCATATGCCGACGCCGCCTGGATCTCGCTTTCGCCGTTTTCATCGTCTATCATGGGACACACGATGTAGCCCTGCCTGCCTGCGTCCAGTTCTTTTTTCACAAAGCCCAGCGCACGGGAGCGGAGCTTGCCCGTTATCGCATACGTTTCCACAGGCTGCCTGCCCTTTGGCAGCTCGTTGATAACGGATATATCAAGGTCGCCATAAACTATCAGCGCCAGTGTTCGTGGTATGGGTGTTGCGGACATTACCAGCTTGTGGGGCTTTTCGCCTTTCATTGCAAAAAGCTTGCGCTGATTTACTCCGAAGCGGTGCTGTTCGTCGGTGATGACAAGTCCCAGACGCTTAAACTCCGTGCTTTCGGAAATAAGAGCGTGTGTGCCCGTTATCACGGAGATATCTCCGCTTAAAAGCTGTGCTTTTATCTCGTTTTTCTGCTTCTGGGTCATGGAGCCTGTCAGGCAGCCCACATTTATTCCCAAAGGTTCAAGAAAGCCTTTCAAAGTGGCATAATGCTGACGGGCAAGTATTTCCGTGGGAGCCATCAGCGCCGCCTGGCAGCCGTTTTTGTAGGCAAACCAACAGGCAGCTGCGGCAACGGCAGTCTTACCCGAACCAACGTCACCCTGAACAAGGCGGTTCATGGGGGAGCTTTTGCTCATGTCCCTGAAAATGTCCTCGCAGGCTTTTTTCTGCGCATTTGTAGGCTCAAATGGGAGAGATCCGTAAAACGGCGACGGCTCGTAATATTTCATAGGGCAGCCTGTTACCTCGTGGGATAGGCTGCGCATAAGCCCCAGTCCGCACTGCATGGTAAGCAGCTCATCAAAGCCCAGTCTCCGCCGTGATATCTCCGCACCGTGCATGGATTCGGGAAAATGTATGTTGCGGTAGGCGTACTCCTCGGTGCAAAGCTCGAATTTCTGGCGGATAAAGTCGGGGAGCGGCTCTTCTATCTGCTCGGAAACGCTTTCCAGCGCCTGCGTCATGTTGGTAATGAGCATCTGCGCCGTAAGCCCCTCGGTGAGGGCGTATTTGGGGCGGATAAAGCATTTTTCGTCCGCCTTTATCACCAGCGGCGAGTTCATTTCCTTGCGCACAAATCCCCCTGTGACACGTCCGAAAAGACGGTAGGTCTCATTCATTGCAAAAGCATCATAGGCGTAGCGGTTGTTGTATATGACCACGGTTATTGTGTCCGTGCCGTCATCAAGTATGACCTTGTAAAGTACCAGCCCCTGGCGTATCCTTGCGGCAGGAATTTTCGCCGTGACCGTGCCGCTTACCACAGCCTGCTCGTTTAAAGGCGCATCGGCAATGTTCACAGGCTCGGAAAAATCAATATATTCCCTTGGGAGATGATCCAGCAGATCGCCCACAGTAGCTATGCCCATTTTTGCGTAAAGCTCGCTGCGTTTTGCAGCCACTCCCGACAGGGCGGTTATTTTATCCGTTAGCTTCATTTGGCAAATATCCTTTCGCATATCCGTGCGCAGTCATGGTATAATTTTTCAGTGTCAATGCCTGCAAATCCGCCGTTTTCATAGAGTATTTTTCCGCCAACGGCAGTCATTCGGATAATGTCCTTTGAACCGCTGAAAACAAGATTTTTCACAATGTCATTTTCAGGCTGCATTGAGGGGCGGCGCATATCCACCACCGCAAAGTCTGCAAGCTTTCCCGCTTCAATGCTGCCGCAGTCCAGCTCCATTGCCTTTGCTCCGCCCAGTGTTGCGGCACGGAGAACATTTTCCGCAGGCATGGCGGCAGCGTCGGAGTATCTGAACTTCTGCAAAACAGTGCACAGGTACATTTCCCTGAACATATCAAGGGCATTGTTGCTTGCGGCGCCGTCAGTGCCTATGGCAACGTTTATCCCGTGGGACATCAGCGAGGATATGTCCGCAATGCCGCTGGCAAGCTTTGAGTTGCTGGCAGGGTTGGTCACGGCGGTCATATTATGGCGGCGGAAGATATCCATATCATTTTCGGTGAAATATATACAGTGATATCCGCCACCGCCGTACTCAAACATTCCTATGCTTTCCATAAGCTCGGTGGGGGTCTTGCCGTACCTTGAAATGCAGCCCTCGGTCTCGGACTTTGTTTCGCTGTTGTGGCACCATACGGGAGCGTGATATTTCTGCGCCAGAGCCGCTATCTGCTCCATTATTTCAAGGCTTGTGGTGTATTCGGCGTGAAAGCCCGGCTTGTAGGAAATAAGAGGGGAGATACTGTTGAGCTTAACATAATGCTCCTCCAGCAGCTTTGGTGACCCGCAGAAATTATTCACCGCACCGCAGAACACACCTCTGAACCCCGTGTCGATGAATGCCTTTGCGGTCTGCTCGGGAGCTGAAAAATACATATCAAAGCAGGAGGTCGTTCCTCCCGACAGATATTCGCACACCGCAAGCTTTGTAAGGGTATAGCTATCCTCGGGCAAAAGCTTTGCTTCATTGGGGAAAACCGCTTCATTCAGCCATCTGTCCAGCGGAAGATCCTCCGCAAAGGAGCGCAGGAAAACCATGGGCGAGTGGGTGTGAGCGTTGCAGAAGCCGGGGATAATAAGGTCGTTTTTCAGGTCTATATCCCTGTCATAAACTTCGTTTTCGGGAGCATTCTCAGTGCTTCCCACGTATGAAAACCGTTCCCCATTGGTGCAGACTGTGCCTTTTTTCACGGCCATTTCGTTGGTGTCAAGATAGCGTGCATTGTAAAATCTCAGCTTCATAGTCTGCCTCCTCAGTATGATAATGAGCTGCCGTGCCTGTCCTTTTTCACGTTGATGCAGCAGGGTATTTCTTCTTTGAGCTTATCCACATGGGATATTATGCCCACCTTTCGGCGGCTGCCCTGAATGGTGTAGATGACCTTTACAGCGTCCGCCAGAGCGGCAGGGTCAAGGGAGCCGAAGCCCTCGTCGATGAACATAGCGTCAATGCTTATTCCTCCGAAGCGGCTCTGCACCACTGTTGACAGCGCCACGCCCAGCACAAGGGAGATGAGAAATTTCTCGCCGCCCGAAAGCTGCGCCGTGGGGTAGCTGGCAGAATGTTCCGCAAGGGCGCTTTCCACCATAAGGTCAAGCCCCTGCTTGGAGCCGCCGCCCACTTCCTTGCTTCTCACCAGCCTGAAAGTGCCGTCCAGCATATTTGCAAGCATATTGTTTGCTTCGTCCGTAACCATGTCGAGCATTACGCCCAGAACGTAGCGGGTAAAGGAAATTCCCTTTGCGCCCGACATCATGTCGGCAAATTCCCTTTGCCGGGCATAGATCTCACGCCTTGCGTTAAGTGCTTCCATGCGCTTGCGGCAGTCTGCGGCAAGGTCGGTGAGCCTTTTGATATTTTCTTCTGTGCTGCGGATATTGAAGTCAAGCTCGCTGCATTTTGCGTCCGCACTGTCACGGAGCTTTTTAAGGGATGCGATATCGGGGCGCTCTTTTCCCGAAAGCTCCCCGGAAAGCTCTTCCTGGCGCTTTGCGGCATCGGAAAGGGCTGATACGAACTGCTTCAGCCGTTCGTTCAACTCGGGCAGGCGGGAGATATTTTCACGGTCGGGGACAAATTCATCGGCAGGGGGGAGGTTATTTTCTGCCAGCACCTTTTCAGCCGCTTCCTTTGCCAGGGCAAGCTTTTGTACAGCTGCTTTTTCTTCGCTCACAGCGGCCTCATGGCTTGTGCTTGCCGCCGCCAGCTTTTGTGCACTTAATGACACTTCCTGCGAAAGCTTTTCGGAGACCAGACTGTATTCATCGGTGAGCCTTTTCAGCTCCGTAAGGCGTTTTTCCAGTGCAGATGTGTCGTGAATATCCTTTTCCATCTGTGCGCAGGCGGACTTGTACTGCGCCGCCAGACTGCTGTAGTTTTCCCTTGCTTCGATGAGCTTTTCGGATATAATTTTATTTTCCTGCTCTGCCCTGTCAAGCTGAACGTTTATCTCATGAAGCTCTTCACGCAGCTGGGGGAGCTTCTGCTGCTCTTTGTAGGCATTGTCATAAGCGGATTTTGCTTTGATATAATTTTCCTCGGAATATCCCTGAGGGATAATGGCTTCAAGGGCTTTTATCTGCTCATCAAGCTCGGATATTTTCTGCACGGCGGTTATCTGCTCGGAGGTAAGCTTTATTTTCTCTTCCGTTACCTGACGGAGCTTTTTTTCTGCCGCTTCCATGTCGCTGTCGGAGACGGACTGCACTCCTGAGTGCTTTTCGGGGTGATGGGTGCTTCCGCAGACGGGGCAGGGAGTGCCCTCCGCAAGCTCTGCCGCCAGTCGGGAGGATATGCCGTCAATAAAGGCTCTGCGGACGGTTTCATATTCCGCCTGATAATTCTTTTCCTGATCTTCTGCCTGCTTTATCCTGCCCGCAAGGGTGTCCGCCCTGACCGAAAGCTCTGCCTTTTCCTTGTTGAGCCTGTCGGCTTCGGAACGGGATTTTTTTGCATCTTCAAGGGCTTTCAGCTCGTTATAAAGCCGCAGAACGCTGTCGGCGAATTTTTCCTTTTCCTGCGCTTCCTTGCTTTTTTTGTCGGCGGCGGCTTTCAGGTCGGCTGCCTTTTTGCCTGCATTGTCATATTCGGTGCGCAGCTTTTTGCCCAGTATAAGGGCTTTTTCCGTTTCACTGCGGAGTGGCTCGGCGGCAGCATATACCGACCTCAGCCCCTCCAGACGGATATATTCCTCCCTGCGTGAGATATTCTCCTGCTCGCTGTTTTTGTGCTCCTGCAAGCGCTTTTGCGCAGCGATATTGTCCGCATTGGCAGCCGTGAGAGCGGCTTTTGCATCGGAAACGGCTTTGCTTCTGCGGAGATGTTCTTCACGGGCGGCATGGTAATTGTCCGTTTCGTGGAGGACTGCCTTTTCACGTTCAAGGCGGTCTATCTTTTCAGCCAGCCTGTCAAATTCGGGCTGCTTTTCTTTCAGCATCGAAAAAGACTTTTCAGATTTATCAAGCTCGGCAAATTTTTCAGACAGCAGGCTTCCTGCGGAAAGGGCTTCATCGGCACGCTTTTTCTCGGCATGGGCGGCGGCATGGGCGGACTTCATCTCTTCAAGAGCCGCTTTGTATTCGCTTACCTGAGTGTCAGCCGCTTCGGGGGAGGCGAGCTTTGCGGCAGAAAGGTCAGCGTCTATCTTCATCTGCTCGCATTCGATGCTTTTCTTTTCATCGTCCGCCAGCTTTTTCAGCCGCTCGGATATGCGTGTGAAGCGCTCTGCGCCGAAAAGCGTCCTGAGCAGCTCTTCTTTTTCCTTTGTGGGACAGGTGAGCAGCCGCTCAAACTTGCCCTGCGGTAGTATCACCACCTGCCTGAACTGCTCGGCGGTAAGCCCCAGCAGCTTTACAGCCTGCGCATTTACGTCTTTCTGGCGGGGATTATCAAAATACGGCTGCCACATTTCCTTTTCCGTGTCGTAAAATGCGCAGTCCTGATACTCGTTCCAGCCCTCGGCACGGGCTTTGGGCGTAAATGTCCGTGAAAAGCGGTACCGCTTGCCCGACAGCTCAAATTCAAAGACAGAATAAGCCTCGCCGTCTTTTTTTGTGTAATGACCATTTAAAAGCTCGCTGCGCTCTCCGCCGCTGCTTTCGCCGTAAAGTGCGAACATCATTGCATCAAGAATGGTAGTCTTTCCCGAACCTGTTTCGCCGCAGATGAGAAAAACATCATCAAGGGAGCCGAAGTTGATCTCGCTCTCCCCAAAATATGAGCCAAGGCCTTTGAATTTAAGATTTACGGGCTTCAAGATAAACTGTCCTTTCAAATAAGATACTTTGTAAATTATATCATATTTTCCTTTGAAAATCAAGGCGGCAGGCAGTTTGCCGCAGATCTGATACTTGAAATCCGCATAACAACGTGCTATAATTATATCGGAGAAAATATGTATATGAGTTAGCTATAGCTTACGTAAAGGAGAAGCAGCATATGATAATAAAAACAACACTTGAAAAAAACGGCTTTCTGGGCACGTTCTATGAGGGAAGCACCTACGCCGACAAAGCCGTGATATACGTGGGCGGAACAGGCGAGAACCGCAGCACTGTGGAGGAACGTGCCTCGAAGCTGTGCAGGCGTGAGGGTTTCAGCGTTCTTGCGCTGGGATATTATCTGTGGGAGGGGCTGAGCAAAAATAATTTTGCTATCCCCGTGGATTACTGCGAAAGGGCTGTGGGCTGGCTGAAAAACGACTGCCCCGTGAAGATAAACAAGATCGCCATGACGGGCATTTCCCTTGGGGGAGCATTACGCTGCTCTGCTCCTCGCTCATTGGCGACATAACCTGCGCCATACCCGTTTCGGGCTATGACTATGTGGTGGAGGGTACGAAAAATATGTTCTTCCGCCAGCACTGCGCAATGTTCAATTATCACGGTCATGACCTGCCCTATTCATCTTCCGAATGCCTTTCCCATATCCCCTCGACCCTTGCGGCGCTGAGAAAAAATCCCAATTACAATATGAGCCAGATGAACAGATATTATTACATCGAGTGCATTGATAACTACACCGAAGCCTCACGCATCAAAGCGGAGAACATAAACGGAGATATCCTGCTCATTGCCCCGGGATTTGACGATACATGGCCCTCGGAGATAGCCTCACGCCGCATTATGAAGGTGCTGGATGATAAGGGCTTTCCACACAGGCACGAGTGCGCTATTTATGAGAACGGCAGCCATGCCCTTGCCTTTGACCAGCGCTGCGACACTGAAGAGGAGAAAAAGGCGCTGGACAAGCTGAACAAGGTGATGGGATACATTCTTCCCACAGAAAAGAAAAACCCCGCTGCCTGCGCAAAAGCCAGACAGGAGAGCTATTTTAAAATGGTGGAATTTCTTAAAGAGTGGCAATAATACTGATCCTCAATCAACCTATAGACAAATCCTCGGCTGAAATAAGCCCATTCTTCGTCAAGCTCCCTTGCCGGGCGACAAGCCCGCCTGCAGTCGCTTTCCTAGACTGGTCTTATTTCATCTGTCGGCTTTGTCTATAGAACGATTAAAGATTAGTATAAAGCAAAATCGGCAGTTCATATGAGCTGCCGATTTTTCATACACAAAATAAAAAACCTGCTCACAATGTGAACAGGTTTGTGGTTGGGGTGCAGGGATTCGAACCCCGGAAGTGCTTGAGTCAGAGTCAAGTGCCTTACCGCTTGGCGACACCCCAGTGTGGTTGGGATAGCCGGATTTGAACCGGCGAAATGACGGAGTCAAAGTCCGTTGCCTTACCGCTTGGCTATATCCCAGTAAAGGTTTAACTTAATCGGAATTGGTAACGTTCCCTGACGACTTATATATCATACCACATTCATTCTAAAAAGTCAATACCTTTTTTTATATTTGTGGCATTTCACAAATATAAAGTGATTTATATGACAGATATGTCAAATCTCACTGCGATTCTCCAGTGCTTTGAAAAGAGTAACCTCGTCCGCAAATTCCAGTGTTCCGCCTATGGGCAGACCGAATGCAAGGCGTGTTACCTTTATTCCCAGGGGCTTTAAAAGCTTTGAGATGTACATGGCAGTGGCTTCGCCCTCAACAGTGGGGTTGGTCGCCATGATGACCTCTTTCACGCCGCCTTTCTTTATCCTGTTCAGCAGTTCCTTTATGCGTATCTGCTCGGGAGTAACGCCGTCCAGTGGGGAGATAAGCCCATGGAGTACATGATAAACGCCCTTGTACTCGTTTGTGCGCTCGAATGCGGTAATGTCCTTGGGTGTCTCCACCACGCAGATAGTGGAGGGGTCACGCATATCATCGCTGCATATGGGGCACACACCCGAATCGGTAAGATTGCAGCAGATACGGCACTCCTTTACCGTGCTGTGGGCATTGATTATAGCGTCTGCAAAGGCCTGTGCGTCCTCGTCGCTCATGCCCATTACAAAATAAGCCAGCCTTTGTGCGGTTTTCATGCCAATGCCCGGAAGCTTTGCGAACTGCTCCGCAAGGAGCACCAGAGGCAGTGCTGTGCTGTTTGCCATTGCAAATGCTCCTTTCGATAAAATGCGGGGACTATTATCCAGTCCCCGCCAAGCATTTTATTTATGGGGTATCAGAAAAGGCCGGGGAAAGAAACGCCGCCTGTTACTGCGCCCATCTTTGCCTCGGAGGTATCCTCGATCTGCTTTACGCACTCGTTGATAGCGCTGATAAGAAGATCCTGGAGCATCTCAACATCGTCCTTGTCAACGACTTCGGGCTTGATGTTAAGGGACTGGACCTGCTTTCTGCCGTTCATGGTGATCTCAACAGCTCCGCCGCCTGTGGTAGCGGTGAAAGTCTCGTTCTCGATTTCTTCCTGAACATTGGTGATCTCAGCCTGCATCTTCTGAGCCTGCTTTATCATGTTCTGCATATTCTGAGCGCCGCCGCCCATACCCTGTGGTAATCTTGCTTTCATAGTGATAACTCCTTTGAAAAAATTGTATTCAAATTTATGCGCCGCAGCCTGTGCCGCAGCAATTATCCGACGGATACCGACGGATACTGAGCTTAGATAGTTTCGACGGGAACACCGCCGTTTTCTGCCTTTTCAAGCAGAGCCTTCCGGGCTTCCTCGGGGGATATTTTTGCTTTCGCCTTGCTTTCGCCGCCGCCTGCCAGTGAGCGGTCAAGATTTTCCCTGTAGCCCACAAGTATCTTGTTGGAAAGGGTAAGACCTGTCAGCTGATTTATGGCGGACAGTATCTTGACGCAGTTCTCGGGGGAGCGTGTAAGCACGCCGATAAGCTTGTCCTTGGTGTTTATGAGCAGCTTTCCGCCGCACTCATAGCCGTAGGTGCCGTTAAGGGCAGGGGCGACTGAGGGGCAGGTCTCCTTCAGCTTGTCTATGATATCGAACCAGCGGTCGATATAGTTTATGGACGAGCTTCCCGATGCTGCGGCTGCCATTTCGGCGGCACGCTCCGATGCGGGAGGATATTTCTGATTTTGCGGCTGGGGTCTCGATGAACTGTCAGCCTTCTGCTCCAGCTTCTGTTCAAGCTCGGATATCTTGGCGTTCAGCCTGTCGATCTCACTTCTGTCCGCTGCCTGAGCAGGGGCCTGGGCGGTGACAAGAGCCGCTCCGCTGCACATTCTGATAACGCACATCTCCATATCTATCCTCTTTGAGAGGGAACGGGACATACGCTCTGCGCAGGAGGAAAGTGTGTCCAGATGGGACAACACATCGGAAAGAGTCATTTTTGATGCTATCCGCTTTATAGTCTCAAGCTCCGAGGGCAGGCAGATCATTGATTTTGTCTGCTCGGGGGCTGAAATGGCAATCATAATGTTCCGAAACTGTGCCGCCAGCTCTTCGCACAGCCGCTGCATATCCTTTGAGCGGTCATACAGCTGAGAGATGATATCCAGCGCTTTTGCGGGATCCTTGTCCGCAACGGCTTCCGCCAGAGCGAAAAGGTAGTCACGGCCTGCGATGCCTGCCGCTTCGGATACCACATCGGCGGTGATGTTTTCGGAAAATGCGATACATCTGTCGAGAATGGAAAGAGCGTCACGCATACCGCCGTCGGCAGCCTTTGCGATAAGCTCGGCAGCGTCGGGGGCGAGGGTGATGTTTTCCTTTACCGCAATGTCGCTGAGACGTGCGGCGATGTCCTCGGTCTTTATTCGCATAAAGTCAAACCGCTGGCATCTTGACAGAATGGTCGGCAGCACCTTGTGAAGCTCGGTGGTCGCCATGATGAACTTTATATACGGGGGAGGCTCCTCAATGACCTTCAGCAGAGCATTGAACGCTTCCTTTGAAAGCATATGGACCTCGTCGATGATGTATATTTTGTATCTGCACCGTTCGGGGGTGTATTCGGTGGCTTCCCTCAGCTCACGGGCATCGTTTACGGAGCCGTTGGAGGCTGCGTCTATCTCGATGATATCGGCGAGAGCAAAGTTGTCTGCGTCACGGCAGATATCGCACTGACAGCAGGGCGAGCCGTTTAAGGGGTGCTCGCAGTTGAGCGCCTTGGCAAAAATTCTGGCGCAGGTGGTCTTACCCGTTCCTCTTGAACCTGTGAACAGGTAGGCATGAGCGGTTTTGCCGCTCATTATCTGATTTTTCAGCGTTGTGGTAATATGAGACTGGGAGATTACATCGTCAAACGTGGCGGGTCTGTATTTCCTGTATAACGCCTGATACATAAAATCCTTCCTCTTTTATAATTATCCGTTGATGTGGGAGTCGGCTTTGCCGTAGCGCTCCCTCAGGTGCTCCTCAAAGAAATTTTCGGGATAGCCGCCTGCGGTGCATATCTGAGCGCAGTATGACTTGAACCCCTCCATATCGCCTATTCGTGCGATAAGCGCAAGGCGGTACCTTTCACAGGCTTCGTCCTCCTTGCCCTCCAGCAGGCTTGCCAGCGCAAGACCGCCCTGAGAGGTTATGGGGTCAAGACCGTATTCTATTGATTTTTCAAAGTAATATCTGCTTTTTTCGGGAAGATTAGCCGAAAGGAACATTCTGCCTATCTCGTTGTAGATGAAAGGGAAAATGCCCTTGCTCTCGGCGATGGGAACCAGCTTTTCGTAATACTCAGCCGCAGAGCCGTAGCTTGCGGAGAGGGAAAAGTTCCTTGCCGCCATAAGCAGCGATTCGGGGAGATGTATCTCCTTTTCGGCTGCGATAACTGCGCAGTGAGCGGCGTTGGTGGAATATCCCATTCTGCTGTAGCAGATGGAGGTGTAAAAGCCCAGAACGCCCTGTTCGCTGTCTGTCAGGCTTTTGCCTTTAAGGTCCCTGAAAATATCCAGGGCATCGTTATAATTATTTTCCGCCAGGAGCAGCTCCAGAGCGGAGTAAAACATTCGCTTCTTCTCACCGTACATAAAGGCTGTGCCGATAACGTCCTTATCGTAATCCGAAAGGTAGTCGGCGGGGGTGCCGTTTATGCCCCTGTTAACTGAAAAGCCTATCTGTATGAAAAGCCCCGCCAGGAACATGACCGCTCCGCATATCAGATATGCTTCATCGGGGTGAGTGTGATCGACGAAATAGAAAAATACAAATATCAGACCCAGCACATAGGGCACAGCGGCGCCTGCAGGTGCCGAGGTGACATAAAGCCGTTTCAGCGCAGAGAAAAATTTCAGTAATCTCTTCATTCAGCTGGCCATCTTTCTGTTTTATAAAAAATCCGATATATAGGTGTGCAGGCTTGCTGCGGCACACGAAACGTACCGCTTAATGCTGCTCGGTTCCCCGCCTGACATGGTTCACGGTGTTTTGTTGCACAGGGCCCGCACACCTATATATCGGATTACATCCAACTTAGATGTTACATATTATATCATACTTTTTTTGAAATTGCAATAGCTTTTGAGAAAAAATTTAGATAATGGTAAAAACTAACGCATAAATCGTTTTCGATGACGTGTGGGACTGTAATAATCCGTCTGCATGATACATATATTTTTCTCGGAGTGATGATATGCTTACCATTATTTTTGCAGGACTTATACTTGTTTCCATAGCCGTATCCGTCTTTACGGGCACATCCGGGCAGCTTACCGAGGCAGTGCTCACAGAGCCTGTGAATGCGGTGGAGCTGTGCATATATCTTTGCGGCGGAATGTGCTTCTGGGGCGGACTTATGCGCATTGCGGAAAGATCGGGGCTTACCGATGTGCTGGCAAAAGGCTTTTCCTTTGTCCTAGGCGGACTTTTCCGTGATATCGACAAAAACGGAAGGGCGTTCCATGCCATCTGCATGAACATAACCGCAAATCTGCTGGGGCTGGGCAATGCCGCCACGCCTTTCGGGATAGAAGCAATGAAAGCCCTTGCTGAAGAGGAGAAAGCAGGGGACACCGCTACTCCTTCAATGGTGATATTTACCGTCCTGAACACCGCTTCCATTACCCTTATCCCCTCAACAGCCCTTTCCATACGCATGAAATACGGTTCTGCGGAGCCGCTGGAGATAATTCCCGCCGTGTGGATAACATCGGCAGCCGCACTTGCATTCTCCCTTACAGCGGCGGTGCTTCCCTTTATCAGACGGAAAAATGAAAGGAGAACCGAGCATGACAAGCCTTGTGATACCCATATGCGCCGCCATAGTGATATTGTGGGGGATATATAAAAGGACGGATATTTTCGGCGAGTTCGTAAAGGGTGCTGCCGATAATCTGAAAACCTGTGCTGAGCTGCTGCCCACACTTATTGCTTTGATAACGGCGGTGGGAATGTTCAAGGCATCGGGGGCAATGGAGCTGATAACAAACGTATCGGCACAGATTTTTGACAGCATCGGCTTTCCCTCGCAGTGCCTGCCGCTGGCGCTGATAAGGCCTGTTTCCGGCAGCGGAGCGCTGGCTGTGTATGAGAGCATCATCTCGGACAGCGGCCCCGACAGCTTTGCGGGCAAGGTGGCAAGCGTGATGCTCGGCTCCACCGAGACAACCTTTTACACCCTTGCGGTCTATTACGGGGCGGCAGGCATAAAAAAGACCCGCCACACCCTTGCGGCTTCTCTCACGGGAGACCTGACTGGCTTTATTTTCAGCGTGCTTACGGTAAATCTGCTGCTCAGGTGAAATGTTAACAAAATGTAAATTCAAGGACTTTTGGCAAAATCCTGTTGACAAGGCAATTTTTATTTGATATAATAAATAAGCATTGTTGAGATGAGCCATTAGCTCAGTCGGCAGAGCATTTGACTTTTAATCAAAGGGTCTGGGGTTCAAATCCCCAATGGCTCACCAATGTATCCGCAAGCCTTTTCGGTTTGCGGATCTTTTGTTATATGATATAAAAACAGCGCTTTGCCTTATAAAAGACAGAGCGCTTATTTATTGAGCGGTTGTTTGCTTTCTTTTATCGCTGCTTTAGTATCCTCATTTGGAGCATCTGATATACCGAAGCTCTTTAAAAGCATCATAAGTGCTTCGATCTGTTCATCGTTAAGCTGGTCGATCATGAAATGAACACGTTCTCTTGTACTCATAAAATCAGCTCCCTTCTACCTGTATTATATTACAGTTCGGCACAAAAATCAATAGCCGATTTTATTTTACGGTTCTTACTCCCAACAAACGGTTACAAAACCATTTCCATTGCCTACATTTGATTACAGGTATTCTTTTCCTCTTGATACTTTTTCATGCAGATGATATAATCAGAATATAACATAAACTCAGTCATAAAGAAAGGATACCGATATGAAAAAATTCAAACTTATTGCCGCTGCAATGGCGGCTGTTATGTGCATATCCGCAGTGCCCGTGTCCGCAGTGCAGCACGGCTGGGAAAGCGGCGAGGGAACAGGCAGATATATCCTCCATGACGGAGCGGCTGCCACAGGCGTTATGAACATTGACGGCGTGGTATATCGCTTTGATTCTTACGGCAGCTGCCTTGGCAGATACACCGGCATCGGCAGGAAAAACGGAGTTATCCGCTATTACCGAGATGGCATTATGTTCACAGGCGGCTGGCTGAAGCTTTCGGGCGGCACATATTATTTTGACCAGAACGGCGTGGGAGCTGTGGGTATTGTGACCATAGACGGCAAGCAGTACAATTTCGGTTCCGACGGCAGGCTCACCGATTCAGTCAATCCCTTTTCCGTGACTGCCGACAAGCAGCTTATCGTTATGGGAAACCGTGATAAGATAAAGTTTACATTCACCGCAGAAAACATCAGCGGCACTGCCTACATGGGCGAGATAACCGAGCTGCAAAGATATTCCGACGGCAAGTGGTACAAGGTAAAGCCCTCGGACAGCTATGTCGTTAATGATGTAGCATATGAGCTGGGAAATGTGGGCGACCCATACTATTATAATGGTTCAGCCGATGTGTATTTCACTCCCGAGGCGTATTCCAATAACATTACTGCGGGCAAATACCGCATTGCCCAGACTATTTATACCGACAACGGTCAGAAGCGGCTTTTCTGTGAGTTCAGCATCGCAGATCGGGCAGCGGTAAGCACTTCTCAGCCAAGCTATGATATTATGTCAACCGAGAGAATAGATATCAGCGGATATGCCGTCAATGCAGGGGAGTATTATGCCGAGGCGCAGGGGCTTTATGTGTATAATGACGACACCGATGAATGGGACAGAGTAGAGCCTAAAGAGACCGACCGTCCTTTCGTTTCCGATGTGCTTTTATCATCGGGTGACAGCATAAACTGCTTCCTTGACCTTACCCGCTACAGCCGCACAAGGCTGAAATCGGGCAAATACCGTGCGCTTATCGCCGATAATATCTCCTGTGAGTTTGAGATGACAAATCCCTATGACGTTTATGCGGAGCAGTTTGAGCCTGAGAAAAGGGGCAAGAAGCAAATCGTCATAACCTTTGTGAACACCACCGACAGCGACATCACCGTAAAGGGCTATGGCAAGCTTATGCGCCAGGTAAGGGGCAAGTGGATTACTGTCACAGCAGGAAAGGCTCTGGATACCGAGGTTACTGTTCCTGCCATGCACAAGTGGGAAAAGACCATGGTGCTCAATAAATATTACAGTGCTTCCGACCTTAAAAGCGGCAGCTACTGCATGAAATTCCCCACCGCAAGCGGCGGATATGTGTATGCTTATTTTGAGCTGAAGTGATGAGTGAAATAGAAAAGCCGTCCTCGTGGGCGGCTTTTTTCATATTCTTATGCAGGAAGTCATGACAAAATTAACCATTAGTTCTTGCAATCGATACCATAATATGTTATAATTAAACAAATATGCGAAAATTACCGTGTAGGGTAATTTTCACCGAAAGGAACGAAGATCATGATAAGATCAGGAAAAGGAAGATTTCTGGCTCTCCTTTCTGCCGCTGTGATATCACTGGGTTCGGTAACGGCATTCGGCTCGGATATCACCGTTGAGGCAGCAATGAACACGTCGGAATTTGCTTCGGGGTACTCATATCCAACTCAGATGAGAGGGCTTACCGCTTTCCAGTTAGTTTCCGACATGGGCGCAGGCTGGAATCTGGGAAATTCCCTTGAATCGTCCGACAGCGAGACCAACTGGGGCAATCCCAAGACCACCAAGTCCATGATAGACGCTATCGCCGCAAAGGGCTTTACCACCCTGCGTGTACCCGTAAGATGGGACGACCACTACTCCGACTCATCCAAGTACATGATCAGCGCCGAGTATATGGACAGAGTTGAGACCGTGGTAAACTATGGCCTTGCAAACGGAATGTACGTTATCCTTAACGTTCACCACAACGACCTCCAGGCCGCCGTTTCATCAAGCACATCGGCTCAGAACAAGATATCCGAGGAGCTGGCTGCTATCTGGAAGCAGATCGGCACACGCTTCAAGAACTATGGCGACAAGCTCATTTTTGAGGTAAACAACGAGCCACGCTGCGGCGAGGACTGGACAGGCAACGCAAGCTACTACAAGTGCGTAAATGCCAACAATGAGGCTGCCCGTGCAGCTATCAGAGCCACAGGCGGTAACAACGCCAAGCGCCTTATCATGCTCCCCACCTACTGCGCATCGGGCGATGCTGCCAAGGCTGAGGCATGGTCGAACACATCGGGTGACAGCATGATCGCCGCTTCTATCCACGCATATCTTCCCTTTGACTTTGCGTTCTCGGGCGACGGTCACAAGGACTGGCAGGCTTCCGACCTTACCGAGCTGAGCGGCTTCTTTACACGTATGTACAACACCTTCATCAGCAAGGGCGTTCCCGTTGTTATCGGCGAGTTCGGCGCCACAAACAAGAGCAACACCGCCTACAGAGAAAAGTATGCAGGCATATATGCTTCGCTGGCAAGGCAGTTCGCCGCACAGGATATCCCCTGCGTATGGTGGGACAACAACTGCTTCGGCACAGGCAGCGAGAACTTCGGAATCTTCAACAGAGGAAGCAGAAGCTTCACCTACGGCGGCATTGCCGATGCGCTTGTTGCCGCATACAACGGCGACCCTCAGTATGAGACTGCCACAGGCGGAGAAAATGTGCTTTTCTCGGGCACAGGCACAAGCTCAAATTACGGTCAGGCAGTATCCTTTGACCCCGGCGCAATAACAAGCCTTTCAAGCAGCGACAAGATATACTGCTCATATTCATCTTATGGGGATATCGAATTTATCCTCCAGAGCTTTACCGACAGCAGCAGAGGCTGGATACAGGTAGCTCCCGACAGCGTATCCAACGGCACAGCGGTATGGTCAGTATCAAGTCTCAAAAGCGCATTCGGCGGCTCCTTCTCAGGTCTTGGCAAGGCATACATCGGCGACAGAGGCTCTTCTCTTACCGTTACAAAGGTGTATGTTCCCGGCGGCACTGCTCACACCCATGTTTATAACGGAAAGTCGGCAGTCACCCTTGAAGCCACCGCCTACACAAAGGGCAGAAAGCAGATATACTGCTCCGTAAGCGGCTGCACAGCCTACAGGATAGTTACCGTTCCCAAGCTTGACTCCACAAGACCCGTTATCACAAGCGTTACCGCAGGCACCGAGCAGGCGACTGTTGCATGGTCAGCTGTCAGCGGAGCCACCAAGTACGAGGTATTTACATATCTTAACGACAAGTGGACTTCCCACGGAACCACCACAGCCTGCAATATGACCGTCAAGAACCTTACAGGCGGCACAAGCTACGGCTTTGTTGTAAAGGCGTATGTAAACGGCAGCTGGTCGGGCATTTCCAACATGGTATATGCAACTCCCGTTAAGGCAGCTGTTCCCAGACCTGTTATCACAAGCGCAAATGCAGGCACCGAGGAAGTTGCTCTCACATGGAGCGCAGTTCAGGGCGCTTCCCAGTATGCAGTCTATACCTATCTTAATAATAAGTGGGAGCTTAAAGGAACCACCACAGCCTGCAATATGACTGTTAAGAGCCTTACAGGCGGCACAAGCTACGGCTTTGCAGTAAAGGCTTATGTTAACGGCGAGTGGTCAGACCCCTCCGATAAGGTATATGCAACACCCAAGGCTTGTGAGATACCCAAGCCCGCAATAACATCGGCAAAGGCTCAGGACGGCTCAGTTTCGCTCAGCTGGAGCACCGTCAGCGGAGCTTCACAGTACGCAGTTTATTACATCACAGGCGGCAAGTGGCACAACGCCGGAACAACAACTGCCACTGCAATGACCGTTTCGGGACTTACAAACGGCACAAAATACGGCTTTGCTGTAAAGGCATACGTCAGCGGAAAGTGGTCGGCGATCACCACCGCAGATATTGTTTATGCAACACCTGAGGCTGCGGTAACAAAGCCCGTTATCACCAAGGCGCAGGGTCAGGACGGCAGAGTTGCCCTGAACTGGACTTCCGTTAACGGTGCAACAAACTATGCAGTTTACACCTATCTTAACGGCAAGTGGTCAGTAGCAGGTTACAGAACAGCAAACGGAATGTATGTAACAGGACTTACCAACGGCGTTAAGTACGGCTTTGCGGTAAAAGCTTACGTAAACGGCAGCTGGTCGGGCGTAACCTCCGCAGATATTGTTTATGCAACACCTGTCGGAGCATCGGTAAAACCCGTTATCACCAAGGCGCAGGGTCAGGACGGCAGAGTTGCCCTGAACTGGACTTCCGTTAACGGAGCTACAAACTATGCGGTTTACACCTACCTTAATGGCAAATGGTCGCTGGCAGGCTACAGAACCGCCAACGGAATGTATGTAACAGGTCTTACCAACGGCGTTAAGTACGGCTTTGCGGTAAAGGCTTATGTAAACGGCGCATGGACAAACATCGTTTCTTCCGACATCGTATATGCCACCCCCACTGCCAACAAGGCAGACGTGATGTATGCTGACACCGAAAGCTTTATTTCCGATGATATCTTTGATATCGGCATTGATGATATAGATATCGGCTTACCTGATATTGCATAAATAAAATCACATCAATAACAAAAAGTCCGCACCGAAAGCTCGGTGCGGACTTTTTAATTGGCTTATCACACATAAATTTTATCCAAAACAAGATCCGCACCGTGTTTTCGGTGCGGATCTTGTTTGGAAAATAGAATGAGTATAATAAGGTATAAGGGGTTGTCTTATTTAAGCAGCTCTTTGAATCTCTTCATGGCTTCCTGCGTATTCTCATAGGTGCCGAATGCGGTGAGCCTGAACCAGCCTGCGCCGTTCTTTCCAAAGCCCTCTCCTGGTGTGCCTACCACCTGAATTTTCTCAAGCAGATAATCAAAGAACTCCCAGCTGCCCATATTGTTGGGGCACTTGAGCCAGATATAAGGAGAATTTATTCCTCCCGTGAACTTTATGCCAAGCTCGGTGAGCGTATCTGCCATGAGCTTTGCGTTTCTTCTGTAGTAGTTGATCGCCTCGTGGGTCTGCTTCTGACCCTCGGGAGTGAACACGGCTGCTGCGCCGCACTGAACGGGATAGGAAACGCCGTTGAACTTGCTTCCCTGTCTGCGTCCCCACAGCTGTGCTATGCTTACATCGGAGCCGTCGGAAGCCTTTACGATAAGCTCCTCGGGGATAACGGTATATCCGCATCTGGTTCCTGTAAATCCTGCTGTTTTGGAGAGCGAGCACATCTCGATAGCGCACTTCTTTGCTCCCTCAACGCAGAAGATGCTTCTGGGGAGCGCAGGGTCGGAGATAAATGCCTCATAAGCGGAATCAAAGATGATTATTGCTTCATTTTTCAGTGCGTAGTCCACCCATATTTTAAGCTGCTCCTTTGTATAAACGGAGCCTGTGGGATTATTCGGTGAGCAGAGATAGATGATATCCGCATGTACATTCTCATCGGGCATTGCCGCAAAGCCGTTCTCCTCGTTGGAATCCGCATAGATTATATTTCTGCCGCACATTGTGTTGGAGTCAACATAAACGGGATATGCGGGGTCGGTAACGAGAATGGTGTTTCCGTCGCCGAAGATATCAACGATATTGCCGCAGTCTGCCTTTGCGCCGTCGTTTACACGAATTTCGGAAAGCTCCAGTGAAACGCCGAAGCTCTTATAATAATCGGCGATGGCCTGCTTTAAAAAGTCATAGCCTGTGCCGCTGTCCTCATAACCCTTGAAGGTCTCCTTAACGCCCATTTCGTCAGCACCCTTTTTGATAGCCTCAACAACAACGGGAGCAAGGGGCAGGGTAACGTCGCCGATGCCCATTCTGATAAGGGGCTTATCGGGGTGGGCTGCGGAATATGCCTTTATTTTCTTTGCGATATCAATGAAAAGGTAATTTTTCTTCATTGTAAGGAAGTGTTCGTTGATCTTTACCATTGTGATTTTTCCTTTCGTTCAGACATCTATCTCGCCTGTGAATACGGTTTCCGCAGGGCCTCTCATAAGAACAGTGCCGTCAGACTTATAGGTGATGAAAAGGTCGCCGCCTCTGAGCTTAACGGTTATCTCCTTGTCGTGGGGGAAATATCCGTTGAGTACCGATGCAGCCGTTGCGGCACAAGCACCTGTGCCGCACGCCCATGTCTCTCCCGAGCCTCTTTCCCAGACTCTCATCTGCATGGTGCTTTCATCAAGTATCTTTATAAATTCGGTGTTCACTCTTTCGGGGAACAGGGGGTGATTTTCAAAGGAAGGACCTATTTTTTCAAGCTCCAGGCTGTCAACATCGTCAACATAGGTGACAGCGTGGGGGTTGCCCATGGAAACGGCGGTGATGAACACCTCTTTGCCGTCAACGGTGATGGGCTTGTTTATAAATGTATCGCCGCTTACATTCATAGGAATGTCCGCAGGCTTCAGAACAGCCTTGCCCATATCCACCAGCACGG
The DNA here is from genome assembly GCF_025567215.1 of Huintestinicola butyrica. NCBI lineage: Bacteria > Bacillati > Bacillota > Clostridia > Eubacteriales > Oscillospiraceae > Huintestinicola > Huintestinicola butyrica. The sequence goes on along the minus strand of NZ_JAOQKB010000004.1, from coordinate 106,723 downwards.
TCTTGACCTTGCCGTTTTCGGGATAAAGGGTCAGCTTCTTTATTCCGCTTCTTGTTTCGAGAGTGATGTTTGTCTTATCGGTAAGGTGGTTATCATAGACAAACTTGCCTATGCAGCGTGTGGCGTTTCCGCACATATTTCCCTCGCTGCCGTCGGCATTGAACATTCTCATTCTGAAATCCGCCTTGTCGGAGGGCATTATAAGCACAAGTCCGTCGGCACCTATGCCGAAATGGCGGTCGCTGATGATCTCGGAAACTCTTTCGGGGTCAGCCACGGTCTCCTCAAAGCAGTTCACGTAAACATAATCATTGCCGATGCCCTGCATTTTTGTAAATTTCATAACTGCAAGTCCTTTCGTTATCTGTATTCATATGTCTTTAGGATATCCGCTGCCACCTCGGTGAGGGTTACACGCTGATCCATGGCACGCTTCTGTATCTGGCGGTGAGCTTCCTTCTCGGATATTTTAAGATACTCGATAAGAACGCATTTTGCACGGTTCACAAGCTTCATCTCATTTACCATGTCACGGAGCATTTTGTTTTCCGAACGCAGGTCGTCCATTTTGTTCTTCATAGCTGCGGCGCAGCGTATGGAGTTCACAGCCAGCTCCCTGGGAGATGACTTGGGAAGTATCACTGCCCCTGTGCCCGAAAGCTTTGCGCACACCTCGTCATATACCTTGGTGGGAACGAATATCACCTGACAGACATCGAATGTCTTGCTTATATAAGCGGCAGTCTCGGCGCCGAACTCCCCCTCAAAGGGGAACACCGAGATGACCACGTCATAATCATGCTCAGCGCAGAGGTCACGGAGATTTTTTCCGCTTGTAACGGAAACATCGGTAAGCCCTGCTTCAAGTACCATTGATGAAAGGCTTGCCTTTGTATCGTCGGATACGGCGGCTATCAGTGCTTTGTTAGCAGTCATAAAGGGCAGCTCCTTTCATTTTATTGCGGAGATGTCGGCTTTACGTACATAATGGCAACATCTCCGCATCATCATACTATATACATTATACAGCCAAACGGGAAAATATGCAATAGCAAATCAGTTGTTTACATACAGCTGCTTGTAGGGGTTCTGGGTGTTGGGGATAAGCTTGAAGAAATGAGCTGAAAGGATATCGTCGGTATTGCCGCCGAAAGCTGCGGTGTATTTGTCAACATCGGCTCTTATCTCTTCCTTGTCAGCGTCGGTAGCGTCAGTTACCATTACCTGAGCGGGAACGTGGGGAACAACATCTGTGCGGATATAAATTGCTCCGCCGTGCATTCCTGTGCCGCAGAATGAGCCAACGGGGCAGATATCCTCATAGCCCAGACCCAGCACTACTATGCGTCCGCCTGCCTGATATTCCGCAAGGAAGTCGCCTACCTTGCCGCCGATGACCAGCACAGGGACTTTTTCCATATACTGCTTCATATGAATGCCTGCACGATAGCCTGCATTGCCCTGAATGAGTATCATTCCGTCTCTCATGCCGTAGCCGGGAGCGTCACCGCAGTTGCCGTGAATGGTAATGGTTCCGTCGTTCATGGTATCACCCGTTGCGTCCTGAGCGTTGCCGTAAACGGTGATATTGGACTGGGTAAGGTATGCGCCCAGAGCGTTGCCGGGAACGCCGTGTATCTCAATATTCTTGCCGATACAGCCGCTTCCGATAAATCTCTGACCCAGGCAGTTTTCTATAACAATGTCCTTGTCCTTGGACAGCCTTATTTCCTGATTAAGAAGTCTGTAATGCAGATCTCCCGCAGTAATCTTAGTCATTTCCGAAACCTCCTGCAAGCTTTTCATTTCTTCTCGTCCTTGAGAATGCCATAAGCATGGGATTTCTCTTGAGGGCTTCAAAATCCACTTCATCAAGAGGAATGTGCTCCTTGATAAGTGAAGTGTAAATTCCCGCTCTGTCTATCTTGTTGCCCATGAGGATAAAGCCCTTGAGAGCGTTGTCACGGGTAACGAGCTTCTTGTAATTGTTGCCGTCATGCTCCACATAAGCCTCGCCGTCGTAGCAGCCTGCGGTGATGATGTGCAGACCAAAGAAGCCGATAGCGTTCATGGGGATAGCATTGAGATAGTAGCTTTCCATTCCTGCCATGTTCTTTCCTGCGATATTTCCCTGCATGAAAGCGTTGGGGAGAAGAGCAAGTATCTTTTCGCTGCCCGATGAGATATCGAAGGACTTGGTGCAGTCGCCTGCGGCGTAGATATCGGTAACGCCCTTTACAGCCTGACGGGTATCTGTTTCGATTCCTCTGTTTACGCTGCCGCCTGCCATTTCGGCAAGCTCGGTGTTGGGACGAACACCTACTGCAAGGATAACAAAGTCGAAGTCAACGGTCTCGCCGTTGGTAAGCTCGGCGGAATGAGCCTCAAAGTGCTTTGCACTGGTGCCGAGGATAAATCTTACACCCTTGGACTCGATGTGAGCCTTCATGATATCGGAAGCCTCGTTGTCGAGAATTGAGGGAAGGATCCTGTCTGCAAGGTCGATAACAGTCATCTGCGCACCGTAATGTTCAAGAGCCTCGGCAGCTTTCAGACCGATAAGACCTGCGCCCACGATAAGCACCTTTGAACCCTGCTTTACAACGCCCTCGATAGCCTTAACGTCGTCCAGCTTCATAAACGAGAACTTGTCCTTAACGTTGTCAAGTCCGTCCATGGGAGGAACGAAGGGCTTGGAGCCTGTAGCAATGAGCAGCTTGTCGTAATCCACCTTGTTTCCGTTTTCAAGGGTGATATTCTTTGCTGCGGAGTCAACGGAAACGACCTTTGTGCCAAGGAGAGTATCCACATTGTTCTTCTCGTAGAAATCAAGGGGACGGTATATCATGCTCTCCTCCGTAACTCTTCCCTTGAGCAGATAAGAGATAAGGGGGCGTGAGTAGGTATGATACTTTTCATCGGAGATAAGAACGATCTGGCCGTCCTTATCGACTTCTCTTATTCCCTGTACCGCACCGATGCCCGCTGCGGAATTTCCGATAATAACGTATTTCATCATTCTTCTCCCCTTTCCTCAAAGACGATAGCCCTGTTGGGACAGTTAGCCGCACAGGCTGGCTCGCCTGCGCTGTTTCTTGTGCAAAGCTCGCACTTGGTAACTGTTCTTCCCTGATTTTTAGGGTCGATAACGATACAGCCGTAGGGGCAGGAGAGAACGCAGGTGTAGCAGCCTACGCACTTATCCGTATTTATTTCAATAACTCCGTTTTCGTTCTTGGTGAGAGCGCCTGCAATGCAGCCCTTTACACAGGCGGGATCCTGACAGTGGCGGCACTGAACGGCGAAATTTATTCCGTCGCCCTCCTCTACTCTGATTCTGGGAGCGGCATCTTTACCGAGCTTGAATGCCTTGGACATATCCTTTTCGCCGCTGTTGGCGAATGCGCAGTAAAATTCGCAGAGATGACAGCCGAGACACCAGTCCTCGTTTACATAAACTCTTTTCATGGGCTTTTACTACCTCCGATTATAATAGTATGAGATCATTCGCCTGCGTGCTGTATTCCCAGAATATCAAGCTCCTTCTGAGAAAGACCGATACCTCTGAGCATAAGACGGTTGCCTCTGAGAGACTCAATGGAGTTGATACCCATACCGCCCATCATTTCCTTTATTTCGTGATCCCATGCGTGAACGAGATTTACAAGGCGCTTGTAGCCTACTTCGGGGTTAAGACGCTTTACCAGGTCGGGGCGCTGTGTAGCGATACCCCAGTTGCACTTGCCGCCGTGGCAGCTTCTGCAAAGGTGGCAGCCCATTGCAAGGAGTGCGGGAGTTCCGATGTAGATAGCGTCGGCACCGAGAGCGATAGCCTTTACTGCGTCTGCGGAGCTTCTGATAGAACCTGCCGCAACGATGGAAACTTCATTTCTGATACCCTCGTCACGAAGTCTCTGGTCAACGGCTGCGAGAGCAAGCTCAATGGGGATACCCACATTATCACGTATTCTTGTGGGAGCCGCACCTGTACCGCCTCTGAAACCGTCTATTGCGATGATATCCGCACCCGAACGTGCGATACCCGAAGCGATAGCCGCAACGTTATGAACTGCTGCGATCTTTACGATAACGGGCTTTGTATATTCCGTTGCCTCTTTCAGCGAGAATATGAGCTGGCGGAGGTCCTCGATGGAGTAGATGTCGTGGTGGGGAGCAGGGGAGATAGCGTCTGTGCCCATGGGTATCATACGTGTTCTGGAAACATCTTCTCTGATCTTAGCGCCGGGAAGATGACCGCCGATACCGGGCTTTGCGCCCTGACCCATTTTGATCTCAATAGCCGCACCTGTGTCAAGGTAATCCTTGAATACGCCGAAACGTCCCGAAGCTACCTGCACGATGGTGTGGGGGCCGTACTGATAAAAGTCCTTGTGAAGTCCGCCCTCACCTGTGTTGTAGTAGGTTCCAAGCTCTGTAGCCGCACGGGCAAGCGACTCGTGAGCGTTCTTGGAAATGGAACCGTAGGACATTGCGGAGAACATTATAGGAGTGTTAAGCTCCAGATAAGGTGTCATTCTTGTATCAACGGTGCCGTCGGGGTTCTTCTTGATAGCCGCAGGCTTCTTGCCGAGGAACACCTTTGTTTCCATAGGCTCTCTCAGAGGGTCGATGGAAGGGTTTGTTACCTGAGAAGCGTTGATAAGTATCTTATCCCAGTAAACGGGATAATCCTGAGGGTTGCCCATGGAGGAAAGGAGAACAGCTCCCGTTCCTGCCTGACGGTAGTTTTCTATCATCAGCTGCTGGGTGTAGTTTGCGCTCTTTCTGAAAGCGTTTTCGTTGGGTACTATCTTAATAGCGCCTGTGGGACAGATACATACGCATCTCTGGCAGTCAACGCACTGATTGTCGTGGGTAAGCATCTTGTCAAAATCGGGGTCATAGAAATGCACCTCATTGGAGCACTGACGCTCACAGGCACGGCACTTTATACATTTATCCGTATTACGGATCACTTCAAATTCAGCAGGAAAGAAATTTACAGGCATTTCCTTTTACCCTCCTCGTTAAGTTCTACAATTACAGGCTCGCCGCCTCTTGGAGACCATACCTTTTCAACATCGGGACAGATAGCTCTGATAGCACACTCCTCGCTGGCGATATAGACCATATCCTTCTTTTCGGCAACTACCATGGAGCGGAGCTTCAGACGGTCGTTGAGCGCCATTATTCCGCCTGTGTAGCCGAGAATGATGGAGAAGGGGCCTGTGATGAGCAGGCTGGAGAATGCGTTTCTGAAATACTTGAGCTTTGCAGCCTTTTCGGGATCCTTCTTCTCGATCTCGTCTATCTCGCTCCAGAAGGGAGCTGCGATGATGGAAGCGATATCCTCGAGAGAAAGCTGCTGTTTTCTGTTGAGCCAGTCGAAGATGTATGTGATGACCTCCGTATCGGTAAGGAGGGTACATTTGTAGCCGAACATTTCGATGAAACGGCGGTTAGCGTCGTAGGAGGAGATCTCACCGTTATGTACTATAGTATAGTCAAGGAGCGCAAAGGGATGAGCGCCGCCCCACCAGCCCGGGGTGTTTGTGGGATAACGGCCGTGGCAGGTCCATGCGTAGCCCTCGTATTCATCGAGACGGTAAAACTCTCCAACGTCCTCGGGGAAGCCAACAGCCTTGAAAACGCCCATGTTCTTGCCGCTGGAGAAAACGTAAGCGCCGTCGATATCATTGTTTATTCTGATAACGCACTTTGCAACGAACTCTTTTTCGTCCAGCTGGGAGGAAGCTATTTTAGTGGGCAGAGGGTTAACGAAGTATCTCCAGATAAGAGGCTCGTTGGTGATTGCGGGGGTCTTCTTAGTGGGGATACGGCTGAGGTTGATGACGTCAAAATGACGGTCAAGGAAGCGCTCAGTCTGTTCTCTTGCCTCGTTGGAGTTGTAGAATACGTGGAATGCGTAGTAATCCTTGTACTCGGGATAGATTCCGTATCCTGCAAAACCGCCGCCCAGACCGTTTGAACGGTCGTGCATATAGGAAATGGATTTTACGATATCTCCGCCGTTCATGCGGTTGCCGTCACGGCTGATGAAGCCGGAAATGGCACATCCGGCAGGGATCCTGATTTCGCCTTCTTTTAAAAGCATATACTCACTCTCCTAAAAATAACTGCATTGCTGTTTTAGTGATATTATTTTAGCACAGGCTATCTGATTTGTCAATAGGTTTTTGCAAGATTTTTTCTATAAACTTGCAAATATGACAGTTTTACACAAAACAGATGCCGAAAATGCGTTGCAATATGACGCGTCAAAATATTTTCTTGCGTAATTTTGCTTAAATGTTAACATTGCGTGTCGGTGTGCGGACGTATAGGGCAGCGGGGAAGCGCTCGGAGAGTGATTTTGCAAAATGAAAGTCAAAACAATGCGAGTTGCAAAATGCAGAAAGGCACGAAACAATATTCGATACAGGAGCCAAACAAAAAGTTAAAGCCAAACTGCAAAAGCGGGCTTATACTAATCACCAATAAAACTATAGACAAAAAATCATCGCATAATCCATATACGCAAGATTATGCTCAATTTTTTGTATAGTTTTTAATTGGTGCTTAGTATTAGTTGGGGTGAGGGGGTAGGGAAGAGATGAGTGCTTGCCTTTTACAAGGCATGGAGAAACCGTAGGGGAGAATATGTGCCGACAGCGGCACAAGGGAATGCCCGCTTTTGTTGGGTTTTGGTTTCCTCTGTGTCGTTCCGACACAATCTCTCACTTAGGTGTCCCCTTTGCATTCGGTACGGACGAATAAAATTGAATTGTAGGTATGTCCGTACCTGCGCCTAACGGCGGAAACCCAAATCGCTGTTCCTGACGGAATGTCTCTTGGTTTCAAGCCGCCTGCATTGAATAGTTTTAAGATGATTTGAGAAAATAAATTCATTTGCAAGACTTTGAATTTTCGGTGCAGGCGGCTTTTAGGATCTTTTAGTCTGTCGGCTTTATCTTTGATTGCATTGACCGTCAGCAAAGAAATTTCGCTGCTTGCGAGCAGCGACCGGATGGCTCCGCCCTCCGGATTCCCGCCACCTTTGAAAAGCCGGACTAAACTTTTTACCTTTGTGTTTGATAGCGTTGACTTGTTTGTTTTGCTTCTCCATCTGTTATTTTCGTCCGTTATTTATGTCTGTTACTTCTGTCTATTTGCCTTTGTGCTTTTTGTATCGTCAGACTATTGAAAAATGCCCATTATTATGGTATAATGAATAAAACATATTATTGGTCAAAATCGAAGAAAGGACATATTATAATGAAGCATATTTCTAAGCGCACTGCTATGTGTGCGGCTGTTCTCGGTTTATCGGCCGTTCTCTCGTCCTGCGGTTCCACACCCGCAGCTGATCCCGATCAGACGGACATTATCACTGTCGGCGTTTCCGAGGGCGGCATGGAGGTTGATACCCCCGAAACAAGCGCCAGGATAGTTCTCCCTCCCACCGAGCCTGTTGTAATTGAAGAGGACGACTCCGCTCCCCTGCTTGACAGGGTGAACAACTGCATATACCTTTACGAATACGGAAAGGCTGTGAAGCTTATGGAGGACAACCCCGAGGAAAGCTCCGACCCGTCCTTTGATGATGCAAAGAACGAGCTTCTTGTACACTTCACCCAATCGGCAAAGAACTATTATACTGCCGCTGCCACCTACATCACCAAGCAGGAGGTCATGGGTTATGATTTCTCCACAGGCTTCGAGGGCTACAGCGCAGAAGACAGCTCTCTTGACCCGAATGTACTCTCCGAGCTTGTCTCCGATGAAGACAAGGTGGTCATCAACCGCACGCACATTGAATGCAGCACGGACTACAGCTTTAAGGTGACTGTCACTTTCTGCGGAATGACGGCGGTATATCCTGCGGAGGACATCACGCTGGAATGAACCGTATCAGGCACATCACAAGGGGAATTTTTCTATGTTAATAAAATGTAAATTTCACAAAAGCTCTTGACAAAGCCTTGTTGATGTTATACAATGTAATCGTTAACACAAAACAAGGATTTTGATATCCTTGTCAATGTTAGAGTGATAAAAAATAATATGAACATATAATTTTTCAAGGAGGAAATGCACATGAAATTCGCAGACGGTTTCTGGCTCAATCAGAGAGGCTACGAGGTAAACTATGCTTCGCAGGCTTACGAGATCACTCCCGTTAAGAATGGCCTCAACGTTTACGCAACTTCCCAGTACATTCAGAACAGAGGTATGACCCTTGGCGGTCCCTGCCTGGACATCACCTTTACTTCCACACAGAAGGACGTTATCAAGGTATCCATCGAGCACTACAAGGGCACTCTTGACAATCAGCCCAGGTTCGAGCTTGAGGAAGATCAGGGTTATACTCCCGAGATCACCGAAAAGGGCGACTGCTGGGAGCTGGTTTCAGGCGATACAAAGCTTGTTATCGGCAAGTTCAACTGGAACGTTCAGTACTACTATAAGGATAAGAGACTGACAGGCGGCGCATGGCGTTCAGCTTCCATCATCAACGAGAGCAAGTTCAAGACCTCCGCACGTCTCAACTCCATGCAGGACGACACCTTCTGGAGCTATCCTCAAGACGCAAGAAGCACATATATCCGTGAGCAGCTTTCCATGAACGTAGGCGAATATTTCTACGGCTTCGGCGAGAAGTTCACTCCTTTTGTAAAGAACGGTCAGAACGTTGAAACATGGAACTCCGACGGCGGCACATGCTCCGATCAGTCCTACAAGTGCATTCCTTTCTATGTTTCCTCCACAGGCTACGGCGTGCTTGTAAATTCCTCCGATAAGGTTTCCTTTGAGGTATGCTCCGACACCGTTTCCAAGGTATCCTTCACCGTTCCCGGCGAGAAGCTTGAATACTTCGTTATCGGCGGCGCAAACATTGGCGAGGTGCTTTCAAACTACACCACACTGACAGGCAAGCCCGCACTTCCTCCTGCATACACCTTTGGTCTCTGGCTCACCACCTCCTTTACCACCAAGTACGATGAGGAGACCGTTACTTCCTTTATCGACGGCATGGCAGAGCGTGACATTCCTCTCCAGGTATTCCACTTCGACTGCTTCTGGATGAAGGAATTCCAGTGGTGCGACTTTGAGTGGGACAAGAGACAGTTCCCCGAGCCTGAAGCAATGCTCTCCAGACTTAAAAAGGACAAGGGCCTTGAGATCTGCGTATGGATCAACCCCTACATCGCACAGCGTTCCCAGCTCTTTGAAGAGGGCGCAAAGAACGGCTACTTCATCAAGAATCCCGACGGCAGCGTATTCCAGGGAGATCTGTGGCAGCCCGGTATGGCTATCGTTGACTTTACAAATCCCGCAGCCTGCGAGTGGTATGCTTCCAAGCTCCGTGTTCTCTGCGAGATGGGCGTAAACTGCTTCAAGACCGACTTCGGCGAGAGAATACCCACCAATGTAAAGTATTACGACGGTTCCGACCCCATCGCAATGCACAACTACTATACATACCTTTACAATAAGACCGTATTCAACGTTCTCAAGGAATACTACGGCGAAAACAAGGCTTGCCTGTTTGCACGTTCCGCAACAGTAGGCGGTCAGAAGTTCCCCGTACACTGGGGCGGCGACTGCTCCGCAGAGTACACCTCCATGGCAGAGACCATCAGAGGCGGACTTTCCCTCTGTATGTCCGGCTTCGGCTTCTTCAGCCACGATATGTCCGGCTTTGAGGCTACCGCAACAGCTGACATCTACAAGAGATGGGCAGCATTCGGCCTCTTCTCCACACATTCCAGACTTCACGGCAACTCTTCCTACAGAGTGCCCTGGCTCTTCGATAAGGACGGCTCCACCGAGTGCACAGATGTTCTCCGCTTCTTCACCAAGCTCAAGGGCAAGCTGATGCCTTACATCTGGGCACAGGCTATCAAGACCCACGAGACAGGTATCCCCATGATGAGAGCAATGGTCATCGACTACGCTGAGGATCCCGCTTGCCGCACACTTGACAAGCAGTATATGTTCGGCGACAATATTCTCGTTGCACCTATCCTGAACGATCAGGGCGTTGCCGAGTTCTACGTTCCCGAGGGAACATGGACCGATATCATCAGCGGTCAGGTATATGAGGGCGGCAAGTTCTACACCCAGACATACGATTACTTTGGTCTGCCCTGCCTTGCAAAGCCCAACTCCATCATCGGCTACGGCAGCTTCAAGAGAGACTTCGAGTACGATTATCTCGAGGGCACCGAGTTCGTTATCTACGCTCCCGAGGAGAGCAGGGAAATTTCCGCAAACGTATATGACGCCGAGGCTAACAAGGTATTCACCATTACCGCAGTACGTCACGGCGATATGGTCGAGGTTTCCTACACAGGTACCGACAAGAGCTTCTCTGTAAAGGTTGCAGGCGGCGAGGCTGTTAAGGTAAATCCCACAGCAGGCGGCAAGGTAATTATCAAGCTCTGATAACATATCTTTAAAATAATGCAGGTGCTCCAATGACGCAGGGCACCTGCATTTAATACTAATCACCAATAAAACTATAGACAAAAAATCATCGCATAATCCATATACGCAAGATTATGCTCGATTTTTTGTATAGTTTTTAATTGGTGCTTAGAACCCGTCTTCACAAGCATATGCGCACGTCTTTTCGGCAAATTTTGCCGCAGACTGCGTTAAAAATCCTTGCCGGGCGAAAGCCCGCCTGCGGATTTTTGCCTGCTCTGCAACAAAATTATGCTCGAAAATCCGCACACATTTCTTATGAAGACAGGTTCTTAGTATAACGTATTAAAATATTAGCTGATTTTGTTTTTGCTATTGACGAATATCTTCTTATATGGTATAATCAATTAACAAATAAATCGAAAAATTGATTTATTTGCAGAAATATTATGGGGGTATCTATATGGCAACAAACAGAAATATTGCGCTTTGTATCATTTTTTCTCTCCTTACCTGCGGCATTTACGGGCTGTACTGGTTCGTAAAGCTGACCGATGAGCTTAATTACAACGCACAGACAAAGACAGCAGGCGGCGGAACGGCTCTGGTCTATACCATTATTACCTTTGGAATCTACGGATTTTACTGGTTCTATATGCAGGGTAAAAAGGTTGATGAGATAAACGGCAATACCAACGGAAGCACAGGTATGGTTTATATCATTCTTGCTATTTTTGGTCTGGGTATCATTCCCTATTGCCTGATGCAGAACGAAATAAACAAAATAGCATGATAAACTTGCGTCTCACAAATGTGGGACGCTTTTTTTGAAAGGAAATAAATATGAAAAAGCTATTATCCCTTCTGCTGGGACTGGCGATGATAATGAGCCTTATGTGCGGCTCTGTTATGACAGTCTCTGCGGCAGACCCATCGGTAATGCTCCCTTACAGCACCATTACCATATCAAAGGGCAAAACAGTATCACTTAAAGCCAAAGTATCGGGCGTGTCAAAATATACTCTGGTGTGGACAAGCTCCGATAAAAGCATTGTCTCCGTCACCGACGAGGGCAAGATAACAGGCGTGAAGAAAGGCTCGGCAGATGTTACCGTAGCTATCAAGAACACCGACGCTTCCGCAAAGGTAAAGGTAACTGTGGGCACTCCCGTTACAGGTGTCACCGTCAGCGAGAAGAGCATCTCCGTCAAGGCGGGAAGCACCTATAAGATAAGCGCAAAGGTGTCCCCCTCAAACGCATCAAACAAGTCGCTGACATGTTCCTCCTCAGATAAAAAGGTGGCAACGGTCAGCAAGGATGGCGTTATCAAGGGCATTAAGAGCGGCAGCACCACAATCACTGTAAAGGCAGCCGACGGCTCAGGAAAGAAAGCGACTGTTACAGTCAAGGTCACAGCAGGCAATAAGCCCTCGGGCAAGACCACAGGCAGCTTTGATAAGAACGTCACCGCCAAGGAGCTTACCTCCAACATGAAGATAGGCTGGAACCTGGGCAACTCCCTTGACGCTCTCGGCAGCGGAATGAGCTCCGAGACCGCATGGGGCAACCCCAAGACCACAAAGGCTATGATAGACGATATCAAGGCTCAGGGATTCAACACCATAAGAATCCCCGTTTCATGGGGCAGGCACACCGATAAGGACGGCAACGTTGACGAGCAGTGGATGAAGCGTGTCAAGGAAGTCGTTGACTACGCATATAAGAACGATATGTACGTTATCCTCAACTCTCACCACGACAACGAGTATTACGACATCGGCGGCTGCGCAAAGAGCGACAAGACCTATAAAGCTTCCGAAAAGAAGATGACAAAGCTCTGGACACAGATTGCAAACGAGTTCAAGAAGTATAACGAGCACCTTATCTTTGAAACACTGAACGAACCCCGTACCGAGGGCAGCGCCAAGGAATGGACAGGCGGCACAGGAGCTGAAAGAGAAGTCGTCAACAACCTTAACAGCGCAATAGTTTCCGCTATCCGTGCAACAGGCGGAAACAACGAGTACAGATATATCATGGTACCCGCATATGCAGCCACCTCCAATATGGGAGCACTCAGAGCGATGAAGCTTCCCGATGATGAAAGGATAATCGTATCAGTTCACGCATATTCTCCCTACAACTACGCAATGAACAGCGGCTACAGCAAGAAGTTCTCCGACAGCGACAAGAAGGAACTGGATAAGTTCTTCTCCGACCTGAACAGCCTGTTCATCAGCAAGGGTATTCAGGTAGTGATCGGCGAGTTCGGCGCAACCAACAAGGGCGATGAGGCAGACAGATGCCTGTGGGCTGAATATTATATCAAGGGCGCAGCCAAGTATGGTATTCCCTGCGTATGGTGGGATAACAACAGCGGTGATTCTGAGGGCGGCGAGTGCTTTGGAATTTACAACAGAAAAACAGGAGAATGGACATTCAAGGATCTGGCTGATACGCTGATAAGATCGGCTAAGTAACGATAGCTATTTATAAGCTATAAATAGCCTATAAATAGCCTAAAAGAGCTTCCGCATCACACGATACGGAAGCTCTTTTCTGTATTTAGGGGTATTTCGGGCATATAAGAAAGTCAGCACAAATAAGAGCAAGGTTTTTCTTATACGCTTGACGCCCTATCCGCCCAACCTCTTCATCACTTTATATTCCAACAAAAAACTTCCGCATCAAACGATACGGAAGTTTTTGTTACATTATTCCATCTGACTTGTTGTAAGAACTATCGCCAGAATGCCGAGAGCTGCAAAGCAGGCACCGAGTATCAGAAAAAACAGATTTACGGGCGATGCCTCCTGGTAAAATTCCGTCGGCACATCGGGATTGACGTGAAGCTCACAGTAATCCCCCTCCGAGGGAAGCCCAAAGTTGCGTGCCATGCTTTCCTGCTCATGATACGAAACACCGTCAAAGGTGTATTCCCACACGGGATAATATGAGCGACATCTGCCGTAGTTGTCACGGAAAGGACTTTTCTCCAGCCCAACGCATTTCGCCTCAACAACACAGGTGCATACCCTTTTCATATACACCATTTTTGCAATGGGAATGACGATGAGCAGCAGCCCTATCACCACGAAAAGCCCCAGCGAAGCGTATATTATTATCTCTCCGCCTATCTCAAAGCCCGTGAGCATATTGAGCAGAGGGAGCGTGATAAGCCCCGCTCCGATAAGTACGAAAACCAGTGATATTGTGACGGGCAGCACCTTTTTTGAGCCTTTTTGCTTTACAGCGCTTGATATTGCTGCAATGCCCACTGCCAGCAGTATGGCTCCCAGCGAAATGATAGATATGCGGATATCATCTGTTGTTCCGATGTATATCCCTATCATTCCGCCGATGAATACTATTAAGAACAAAATGCCTGCGATGATACTTCCGATGCTGTGCTTATTTGGTTCCATAATATCCGCCTCCTGATGCCGATAGTCTGTTTGATGATAATGTTATTCCTTTAGTTCTCCTGCCTTAAGACGCTTGAAGTAATCCTTTGTGTCCTTTGCCACCACACTATTCAGGGCAAACAGCGCCACAAGGTTGGGGAGAGCCATAAGTCCGTTGAATATATCTGCGATGGTCCATACTGCGGAAACTGTCATGTAAGGGCCGATAAATACAGCTGCGATGTAAAGTATTCTGTAGATCATAACAGCTGTCTTGTTCTTGCCGCTGAGGTACTCAAGGCATCTTTCGCCGTAGTAGTTCCAGCCGAGGATAGTTGTGAATGCGAAGAATACCAGGCATATCATAAGGATAAAGGAAGCTGCCTGGCTGGGGAGGAAATGAAGTCCCTTCTGGAAAGCGTCTGTGGTTATCTGAACGCCCTGGAGAGCTTCATCCTTCCATGAACCTGCCATTACGATAGCAAGACCTGTCATTGTGCAGATAATGATGGTGTCGATAAATGTGCCGGTCATGGAGATAAGTCCCTGTCTTACAGGCTCCTTGGTCTTTGCTGCGGCTGCTGCGATAGGTGCGGAGCCGAGACCTGACTCATTGGAGAAGATACCTCTTGCGATACCGTTTTTCATGGAGATGAGAACTGCACCGAGAGCACCGCCTGCCATAGCCTTTGCGCCGAATGCGCTTGTTACGACTTCTGCGATAGCTGCGGGGAGCTTTGTGATGTTGCAGATGATAAGTACCACAACTGTCAGAACGTACAGGATAGCCATGAAAGGAACAACTACCTGAGAAACGCTGCTTATTCTCTTGAGGCCGCCGATGATTACCAGACCTGCAAGGATAGCAAGCACGAATGCGCTGATAACGGTAACGATAGAATAGTCATTGCCGAAAAGGGTAATGGTGTTTGTCTTGTTGGGGTCAAAGAAGCCTGTTACTGCGGATGCGATGCCGTTTACCTGAGAGAATGTGCCTATTCCCATAAGACCAACGCAGGCACCGAAGAATGCAAATATCTTTGCAAGCCACTTCCACTTTACGCCCATGCCCTTTTCTATGTAGTAGAAAGGTCCGCCGAGAACGTGACCGTCCTCATCGACTGTGCGGTACTTTACTGCAAGGAAGCCCTCGGAATACTTTGTTGCCATTCCGAGAAATGCAGCCACCCACATCCAGAAAAGTGCGCCGGGACCGCCTGCCAGAATACCTACTGCGGTTGCAACGCCGACAATGTTTCCTGTTCCGATAGTTGCCGAAAGGGCTGTGCAGAGTGAAGCAAAGCCCGATACCTCGCCGTGAACTATCTCTTCTTCCTCAGATACTTCTTCCTTAAAAAGGTATCTGAGCGCACGGGGAAGATGCCTTACCTGAATAAATCCCGTTCTTATTGTCAGCAGCAGACCTGCCGCAAGGATAAGAACGATGAGAGGTACGCCCCACACAAAGTCGTCAATTTTTGCCAGTATCTGGTCAAAAGTCATATTATCCCATCTCCTATAATTAAAATTTGTGCATACTAAATAATATGTTAACATATATTAACGATAATTTCGTTATAATTTTTTGAATATAGATGTAATTTTTATGCTTTTATCCCTTTGAATGTATAATTTACGGCACTTTGCAGATAATTGTAGCAAAACATCTGCGAAAGGAACGTAAGTGAGATGGCAAAACGTCTTTCAAGAAATACTTTTATAATGGACAAGCCCCCCACTATCCGCAGCTATGCGGCTGTTGTAGGCAAAAAGGAGGGCGACGGCCCTCTGGGCAGGCATTTCGACCAGGTATATCAGGACCCATACTTTGGGCAGGACACATGGGAAAAGGCGGAAAGTGAGCTTTTGCGCCTTACGGTGATGAAAGCGCTGGAAAAGGGCAAGCTCCGCTGCGAGGACATAAACTATATGTTCGCAGGCGACCTTATAAATCAGTGCACCTCCACATCATATGGACTGAGAGAGCTGGAAATACCTCTTCTTTGCGTTTACGGAGCCTGCTCAACCATGTCCGAGAGCCTGCTCATGGCTTCGCTTATGACGGACAGCGATATTGGCGGAAATGTGGTGGCAGTCACATCTTCCCACTTTTGTTCGGCTGAAAGGCAGTTCCGCTTCCCATTATCATACGGCGGCGTGAGAACTCCCACAGCTCAGTGGACATGCACCGCTTCGGGAGCGGCGGTGGTTTCTCCCCACAGCGAGAATGGCCCTTATGTAAAGGCGGCGACTATCGGCAAGATAGTGGATATGGGTGTTACCGACGCCAACAATATGGGTGCGGCAATGGCTCCTGCGGCGGCATATGTAATCAAGACACATCTGGAGGACAGAGGGCTTGCCCCCGATGACTTTGACCTGATAATCACAGGCGATCTTGGACGTGTGGGCGGCACATTGCTTATAGAGCTGCTGGCAAAAGAGGGAATAAACATATCCTCCGGGTACAAGGACTGCGGCACTATGATATTCGACTACGAAACCCAGGACGTTCATGCAGGCGGCTCGGGCTGCGGCTGCAGTGCCTCGGTGCTGTGCGGATATTTCCTTGACAAGGTAAAAAGCGGCGAGCTGAAAAATATCCTTTTCTGCGCCACGGGAGCGCTTATGTCCCCCACGCTGTCACAGCAGGGGGAAAGCATTCCGGGAATATCCCATGCAGTCCACATCTCATATGAAGGGTGAAAAATTATGTTTACAGATTATTTATGGGCATTTATCGTAGGCGGTGCGCTGTGCGCCGTGGGACAGGTGCTTATCGACTATACAAAGCTTACCCCCGCACGTATCCTTGTGCTTTACGTTGTGGCGGGAGTGGTGCTGGGAGCGTTTAAGATATACCGCCCTCTCATCGACTTTGCGGGAGCGGGAGCGGCAGTTCCCCTTACAGGCTTCGGCAACGCTCTTGCTGAGGGCGTGCGTGAGGCTGTTGAAACAAAGGGACTTCTGGGAGCTGTCACAGGCGGACTTTCCGCTGCCTCCGCAGGCATAACCGCCGCCATGGTGTTCGGTCTTATAATGGGTGTGTGCTGCAAGTCAAAGGAGAAATAACGCCATAATATATGATAAAAGGAAACGAACTGAGCGCTCAGATCGTTTCTTTTTGCTTTAATGTTGTTTAATACGAAATATAAGTAAAAAAATCTTCCAAACCCCTTGCAAAAAATCGGAAAATAGTATAAAATATATATGATAGCTTTAATAAGCTGCCGAGGCATCTGAAACAGCCTCGGATATTTATCTATGAAAGGATGTCATACCAATGGCAGAATTAAACAAAGTCACTGTTGACGACATTAACGTTAAGGGCAAAAAGGTTCTCGTAAGATGCGACTTCAACGTTCCCCTCAAGGACGGCGTTATCACTAACGACAACCGTATCCAGGCTGCCCTCCCCACTATCAAGAAGCTTATCTCCGACGGCGGAAAGGTCGTTCTCTGTTCTCATCTCGGCAAGCCCAAGAACGGTCCCGAGGCTAAGTTCTCCCTTGCTCCCGTAGCAAAGAGACTTGAAGAAGTTCTCCCCGGCACAAAGGTTACATTTGCTGCTGATGACACTGTTGTAGGCGACAACGCTAAGAAGGCTGTTGCCGAAATGGCTGACGGCGACGTTGTTCTCCTCGAGAACACCAGATTCAGAGGCGCTGACGAGACCAAGAACGGCGAAGGCTTCTCCAAGGAGCTTGCTGATCTGGTTGACGGTCAGGTATTCGTAATGGACGCTTTCGGCTCCGCTCACCGTGCACACGCTTCCACTGAGGGCGTTACAAAGTTCGTTAAGGAGACTGCAGTTGGTTACCTCATGCAGAAGGAGATCAAGTATCTCGGCAATGCGGTTGAGAACCCTGTCAGACCTTTCGTTGCTATCCTCGGCGGTGCTAAGGTAGCTGACAAGCTGAACGTTATCTCCAACCTCCTCGAAAAGTGCGATACACTTATCATCGGCGGCGGTATGGCTTACACCTTCCTCAAGGCTAAGGGCTACGAGGTAGGTACTTCTCTCGTTGACAACGAGAAGATCGACTACTGCAAGGAAATGATGGCTAAGGCTGACAAGCTCGGTAAGAAGCTTCTTCTTCCCGTTGACGCTGTTATCGCAGCTTCCTTCCCTGATCCTATCGACGCTGAGATCGCTGTTGAGACCGTTGACGCTGACAAGATCCCCGCTGACAAGATGGGTCTTGATATCGGTGAAAAGACACAGGCTCTCTTCGCTGACGCTGTAAAGAGCGCAAAGACTGTTGTTTGGAACGGTCCTATGGGCGTATTTGAGAACCCTGTTCTTGCAAAGGGTACCATTGCAGTAGCTAAGGCTCTTGCAGAAACAGACGCTACCACTATCATCGGCGGCGGCGATTCCGCAGCAGCTGTTATGCAGCTCGGCTTTGCAGATAAGATGTCTCACATTTCCACTGGCGGCGGCGCTTCCCTCGAGTACCTTGAAGGTAAGGTTCTTCCCGGCGTTGCAGCTATTGCTGAAAAGTAAGATCACTTTATTTCGGGACGGAGCGGCGTGCTTCGTCCCGATTTTTATTTATAGGGGTAATAGATCTATGCGGATAAGTCCGCTGACAATAATACCGATGCCGTTAAAATGTAATTGGCAAAAAGCAGAGGAGAGATAATATGATACTTAAAAATCAGAAAGTGGATATATGCCGTGACTGTGATTTTTCATATTCCAACATAGCAAATACGGATTTCACAGGCGTTTCCGCTGCCGACTGCGACCTTTCGGAGGTGACTGTCAGCGGCTGCAATATGATATCCACCCAGTTTGACAACGTTATGATGTCCGACACATCCGTGGTCAACGCAAATATGTCAGGCTCGGCATTCACCGACGTTTCCATGAGCAAGTTCCGCATGACCAACGGCGATATGACCGATGCAAGAATGGAAAGCACCGATATCTCAAAGGCAAGCTTTGTGGGCTGCGACCTTTCGGACGTTACCTTTGAAAACTGCGATCTTACAGGTCTTGCCATAAATTCATGTCAGGTGTCAGGTGTGACCATTGACGGCATTCCCCTTAGCGAGCTGCTGGAAAAGTATTATAAGTAAATCTGATTTTGAAAAGCGGCAGAAAATGCCGCTTTTTTGTTGACAAGTCCCCGATGATGTGGTAAAATAAAATCAGATAATTTTGTATAGGAGACTGTTATTATGCAGTATCCTTATTCTAATATGGGTTTCTTTTAACGGAAGCCCAAATATAAAGGAGAAAATATCATGAACAAGAATCTCAGAAAGGCAGTTATTGCCGGAAACTGGAAAATGAACAAGACCCGTCCCGAGGCTAAGGCTCTTCTCGAAGCTATCAAGCCCCTGGTTGCAAACGCTGAGGGCAAGGTAGAAGTTATCGCCTGCGTTCCTTTCACCAACCTTGAGACCGCTGTTAACACCACAGCAGGCTCCAACGTTAAGGTAGGCGCTGAGAACGTTCACTTTGAAAAGAGCGGCGCTTTCACCGGCGAGATCTCCGCTGATATGCTCACTGAGCTTGGCGTTGAGTACGTTGTAATCGGTCACTCCGAGAGACGTCAGTACTTCGGCGAGACTGATGAGACTGTTAACAAGAGAACAAAGGCTGCTCTCGCAGCAGGTCTCAAGCCCATCGTTTGTGTAGGTGAGCTTCTTGCAGAGCGTGAGGCTGATATCACCGAGGAAGTTATCTCCCGCCAGATCAAGCTTGACTTTGCAGGCGTTTCCGCTGACGATATCAAGAAGACTATCATCGCTTACGAGCCTGTCTGGGCTATCGGTACAGGCAAGACTGCTACCGCTGACCAGGCTGAGGAAGTTTGCGGCTTTATCCGTGGCGTTCTCGCTAAGCTTTACGATGCAGCTACTGCTGACGCTGTTACGATCCAGTACGGCGGCTCCATGAACGCAAAGAACTGCGCAGAGCTTCTTTCCAAGCCCAATGTTGACGGCGGCCTTATCGGCGGCGCTTCCCTCAAGGCTGAGGACTTCAACACCATCGTACAGGCAGCTGTAAACGGCTGATCATAACAAGCAAGATCAAGACGCCTGCGGTCTTTACCGCAGCGCCTTGTTTTTTTCAACTGTAGTTTCTGAAAGGATTTGAAAATTATGAGCAAAAGACCTGTAGCTCTCATTATCATGGACGGTTACGGAATCAACCCCAGCGATTACGGCAACGCTATCGCTGCGGCAAAGAAGCCCAACCTGGATAAATATTTCGCAGAGTGCCCCCACACTATCATCGGCGCATCGGGACTTGACGTAGGTCTCCCCGACGGTCAGATGGGCAACTCCGAGGTAGGTCATACAAACATCGGCGCAGGCAGGATCGTTTACCAGATGCTGGTAAAGATCTCCAAGGACATCAAGGACGGCGAGTTCTTCAAGAACAAGGCGCTTGTGACCGCTATGGAAAACTGCAAGGCAAAGGGAAGCGCTCTTCATCTCATGGGTCTGCTTTCTCCCGGCGGCGTTCACAGCCACATGGAGCATATGTACGGCCTGCTTGAAATGGCAAAGCAGCACGGCGTTGACAAGGTATATGTTCACGCATTCCTGGACGGAAGAGACGTTCCCCCTTCCTCCGCAGCTGAATTTATGGAAGAGGCTGTTGCCGAGATGAAGAAGATCGGCAAGGGCAAGGTAGCCACTGTCTCCGGCAGATATTACGCTATGGACCGTGATAACGCTTGGGACAGAGTTGAAAAGGCATACGATGCTCTTGTTATGGGCGAGGGCGTTCAGGAGACCGACCCTGTTCAGGCTATAAAGAACTCCTACGCAAACGGCGTTACCGATGAGTTCATGCTCCCCACCGTTATCGACAAGGACGGCATGATAAAGGAAAACGACAGCGTTGTATTCTTCAACTTCCGCCCCGACAGAGCACGTCAGATAACCAGAGCTTTCGTTGACCCCGAGTTCAAGGGCTTCGAGAGAAAGAAGGGCTACTTCCCTGTAACATTCGTCTGCATGGCTCAGTACGATGCTACAATGCCCAACGTTCTCGTTGCATATCCTCCCGAGCAGCTCACAATGACCTTCGGCGAGTATATGGCAAAGTGCGGCAAGACTCAGCTGAGAATTGCCGAGACCCAGAAGTATGCACACGTTACATTCTTCTTCAACGGCGGCGAGGAAAAGCAGTTCGATGGCGAGGACAGAATACTTGTCAAGTCTCCCGACGTTCCTACCTTTGACCTGAAGCCCGAGATGAGCGCATACGAGGTAACCGACAAGGTAGTTGAGGCTATCGAGTCCGATAAGTACGATACCATTATCCTTAACTACGCTAACTGCGATATGGTCGGTCATACCGGTATTTTCGACGCAGCAAAGGCAGCTGTTGAGGCTGTTGATACCTGCGTAGGCAGAATGGTAGATGCTATCCTTGCAAAGGGCGGCGTTGCACTTATCAGCGCAGACCACGGTAATGCAGATAAGATGCTTGAAGCTGACGGCTCACCCTTTACCGCTCACACCACAAATCCTGTTCCCCTTATCGTTGTAGGCTATGACTGCAAGCTTAAGGAGGGCGGCGTTCTTGCTGACCTGTGCCCCACAATGCTTGAGATCATGGAGCTTCCTCAGCCCAAGGAAATGACAGGAAAGTCTCTTATCGAAAAGTAATTTTGGTTATAATAAGTATCGGCTCCCGTTATCTGCGGGAGCCGATATTTTATACTAATCTTCAATCAGACTACAGACAAATCCTCGGCTATTCTGTCGGCTTTGTCTATAGAACGATCAAAGATTAGTATAAAAAAGCTCCCACTAACGGGAGCTTTTTTCGTTTTATGGCTTCATAAACCTTTCAATAACATTAGCCACGCCGTCATTTTCGTTTGACAGCGTGATAAAATCAGCCGCTTCCTTTGCAGCGTCACAGGCGTTTTCCATAGCCACGCCCAAACCTGCATATTTTATCATGGAAACGTCGTTGTAGCCGTCACCACAGGCAATGGCCTTCTCACGCTTTATGCCAAGCTTTTTGATAAGCTCGCCGATGGAAACCGCCTTGTCGGTGTGATAGGGCATTATTTCAAGGAAAAACGGTTCCGAGCGGAAAACGTCCGCCTTGCCTGCAAGATGTTCTCTCAGCTGAGGTTCCAGCTCTGCCATTCTGTCACCATTGCCTGCGATGATGCACTTAGGCACGCTGAAATCCACGTATTCGCCGATGTTGTCCACCTTTTTTACGGGCAGACCGTTTATCCGTGATTCGATCTGAATAAACTCGTTGTCAGGATTTTCGCAGATGATAGTGTCGCCCTCGTAGGTCATCACATCTGCGCCGTTGCGGCGTGCAAACTCGGCAACTATCCCGAAAACATCACTGCCAAGACTCTTTTGCACCAGCAGCTCGCCCGTCTTGAAGTTGCGCACCCTGCCGCCATTGTAGGACAGAGTAAATCCGCCGAATTTGTCAAGCCCTATTTCACGGGCAATGCCCTCAACGCCCCTGTCGGGTCTGCCGGAGGCTATTGCCGCCAGGTATCCTTTTTCCTGCGCTTCAAAAAGCGCCTTTTTTGTGGCGGGCGTGACCTTCTTTTCAGCATTGGTCAGCGTTCCGTCAATGTCAAGAAATATAATTTTGTAGCTCATATGCACTTCTCCCGATAAAATCTTTCCTGTAACAATATATCATATTTCATCGGGCAATAAAAGCATTTCTCTTTGACCGTTTTGTTAATATAACTTACCTGCCCGGCTTTTCATAGGGGATAAAGGGGGCAGGGGAGTCGGAGTGTTCGCCGATGAGCTTTTCCATCCAGATCATGTCATACCAGCTGTCAAACTTCCTGCCGCAGGAAATAAAGCGGCCTATCAGGCGGTAGCCCATGTGCTTGTGAAATTTCATGCTGTCGTTGGTGAGATGAGCGTCCTCATGCTCTGTGTATGCGATGCAGGCGTAGGCATTCAGCACGTTCTGCTTTTTGAGCATATCCTCAAGCGTTGTGTAAAGCAGCTTTCCGCAGCCCGAGCGGCGCATATCCTTTTTGATATATACCGTCAGCTCGGCGCAGCGGTTGTATGCCTCACGGGGGTGAAAAGCAGAGGCATAGGCATACCCCACGATATGACCGTCCTTTATGGCGGCGATGTAGGGGTATTTTTTCAGGGTGTGTTCTATCCTGCTGCGAAAATCCTCCGCAGTGGGAATATCTATTTCAAAGGAAATGGCAGTCTCGGCAACGTAGGGGGCGTATATTTCAAGCAGCTCCTCCGCATCGTCGGGAGTTACGTTTCTGATAGTTATATCGCTCATTTGAAGCAGTCCTTTCATAATATCATACAAATATTATAGGATTTGAAAATGAACAAATCAAGTATATCAGCCGCAGTCATAATTATAGACCACTTCCGAGAAGTCGCAAGCCCTGAGCTTTTCTGCGGGAATGAGGAACACGCCTGTGCCCACATCTCCCCATATGATGTCAAAGTCATGACCGCCCCATGAGGTGATCTCTTCACCCTGCAGGCTGCCAAGCTCGAAAAGAACACGGTCAAAGCCTTCCAGAGACGGGCAGTCCTCCCGTGGGTCGGACTGGGTAAAACGGGGATATCCGCCGATGAATGCCACGCTTTCGGGGCAGCGGTCATAAGGGGTGTCATAGCCGTCTATATTCCAGTAATTTGATACTTCCTGACCCATTATCTCACTATAGCTGCTGACAAGAGCATTACTGAAGCGATAGTCGTCGGGAGTGGCAGGGCATTTGTCAGGCTCTTCGGCACATAGGATAAATTCCTTTTTCAGCGGAAAATCGTACTCATCGCTGCTGAAGCTGTCGCAGGGGATATCGTCATCTGAAATGAGCAGAGATGTGTCGGTTATGATGTCCTTGTGATATATTACCCTGAAGCCGTTCTGATCGGTCTGTTCATCTGCGGAGTTGAAGTCAAAGCCATACAGGCAGTCATTTTCACAGGCGAGGAATATCTGCAAAATTCCCTGACGGGGGAAATCCTCAATGTGAGGAAGTTTTTCAAAATTCAGCTGCACCAGCAGGCGCAGAGGCTTGTCCTTGTAGCTGCCATCAGTTCCTCTGGGGTATTCCATGGACTTTGGAAAATAAGGCGTTCCGCCCAGCTTGCTGTCGAAGATGCCGCCTTTGCCTGCCACAGGTCTGAGCCTGAGTATTGGCAGAGGTGGAACAAGGCTGTCGGCTTTTTTGATAACATCGTTAATATCAGGCATATGATAGCTCCTTTGGTCAGTAAATTGTTATTATTATTATTATATCATGGGTATAGGGGAGTGTCAAACAGCCCTTTCTTTCCCCGCCGCCCTTTTCCTGTACTCGCAGGGCGTAAGTCCCGTGTGCTTTTTGAACACACGCATAAAGCAGATGTCAGTGTCATAGCCGCATATCTGGGATATCTCTTTCACGGGCAGGGCAGTGGTGGCAAGGTAATACTGCCCCGACTGTACCCTTGCAGAAATGATATCCTCGTAGCAGCTGACCCCGAACTGCTTTTTGTACACCGTCTGAAAATAGGACGGGCTGAGATTTATCCTGTCCGCCAGCTGCCTGACGGAGCCAAATCCCCCCGCATTGCTGTAAATATCCGCTCTCAGCTGCCGCAGCTGCTCACTGTAGGTGTGTTCGCCGTCACTGCTTTCGCCTCCGCCCTCGGATATTTTCATAAGTATCATTCGTATGAGCATATCGGCATACTGCCGACGATGTTCCGAGGGGGACATATTCTCACGGCAGAGTATGGTCAGCAGCTCTTCCACGGCGGAGATGTTCACCGAGGTTATGAGCCTGTCCGTCTCCACGGTGTCGAGAATATTGTCATCATCGGTCACGTTGAAGTGAATGAAATGGTTGGCGTAGTTGCCGCAGATGGTCTTATAATACTGGGGCGTGTCCTTTTTGTAGATGATAAGGCTGTCGGGTGGGACGATGATCTCATTGCCGTCAATGATGAGCAGGGCGGAGGTCTTGAAGATAACAAGCAGATTGTCCCCTGAGCCGTCAGGCCGCCATATGCAGAAATCCCCCGTATGTCTCGTGTCCTTTCCTATGGCGTTGAGACTTATCATATCATCACCTCATAAAGTATTATTTGTTAGTTTAAAAATATTATATGTCATTGAAAAGCAGCTGTCAATAGGCTATAGTATAAATAGCGTAAATATAATATGTTACCGTTAGGAACGCTAAAAACGTCAGGAGGAAGCGATAAATGAAGAAAATATCAATGCTAATCAACGCAAAGGACAAAAAGGGACACATCAATCCCGAGATATACGGCCATTTTTCCGAGCACCTGGGAAGATGTATCTATAACGGCATTTATGTGGGCGAGAACTCGTCTATCCCCAACATAAACGGCGTGCGCAGGGACGTTATTGAGGCTTTCAAGCAGATAAAAATGCCTGTTCTCCGCTGGCCCGGCGGCTGCTTTGCGGACGAATACCACTGGAAGGACGGCATCGGCGAAAAAAGTGCCCGCAAAAAAATGATAAACACCAACTGGGGCGGCGTTACCGAGGACAATTCCTTCGGCACTCACGAATTTTTCAATATGTGCGAGGAGATAGGCTGTGAGCCTTATCTTGCGGGCAATCTTGGCAGCGGAACTATCAGCGAGCTTGCCGAATGGATAGAGTACATCACCTTTGACGGCGTTTCCCCAATGGCAGATCTGCGTCGAAAGAACGGCAGGGAAAAGCCCTGGAAGCTGAAATATCTTGGCATCGGCAACGAGAACTGGGGCTGCGGCGGAAGTATGCGTCCCGAATATTATGTTGACGAATACCGCCGTTATCAGAGCTTTTGCAAGGATTTTTCGGGCAATAAGCTGTTCAAGTTCGCCTGCGGTCCCAACTCCAACGACTACGGCTGGACAGAGACTATTATGAAAAATCTCAGCAAGTTGAGCACCCGTGGCATATCGCTCCATTACTACACCCTGCCCACAGGCGACTGGGGACACAAGGGCGATGCGGTGGATTTTACAACGGACGAATACTACGCAACCATTTCCAAGACCCTTTACATGGAGGAGCTTGTGACCCGCCACGGCGAGATAATGAACCGCTACGACCCCGAACATGAGATCGGGCTGATAGTTGACGAGTGGGGCTGCTGGTATGACGTTGAAAAGGGTACAAATCCCGGCTTCTTATATCAGCAGAACACCATGCGTGACGCTATCGTGGCAGCCTGCAACCTGAATATCTTCAATCGCCACAGCGAAAGGGTGATAATGGCAAACCTTGCTCAGGCAGTTAATGTGCTTCAGGCGCTTCTGCTTACCGAGGGCGAGAAGCTGGTGAAAACTCCCACATATCATGTGTTCGATATGTTCAAGGAGCATCAGGACGGCGAAAATGTTTACTGCTTCTGCGAAAATGTAATGACAGGGGAGATACCCATGATGTCCGTTTCCGCCTCTGTAAAGGATGGCGTGATGACCGTTACCGCTGCCAACTGCTCACTGGAAGAGTCTGCTGAGCTTGACTGCGATATCAGTGGATTTGAGTGCAGCAGCGTAAGCGCCCGTATCCTCACCGATGAGGTACACAGCTTCAACAGCTTTGATGCACCCGAAAAGGTAGCTCCCGAGGCTCTGAGCGCTTCCGTCTCCAATGGAAAGCTGTCGGCAGTGCTTCCCGCATGCTCCGTTGCGGTGTTCACTATTTTATACTAAGCACCAATTAAAAACTATACAAAAAATCTTCGCATAATCTTGCGTGTGTGGATTATGCGAAGATTTTTTGTCTATAGTTTTATTGGTGATTAGTATTATAAGCTTGTAAGTATATATGACACAAAAAAGGCATTACCGCCAAGCGGTAATGCCTTGATTTTTTATGTATTGAAGCGATTCAAAATCAGCCCATGTCGGAAAGCTTGATCTTCTTAGCATCAACGGTTCCGTCGTAATCATCGTTTACGGGAGTGCCCTTGTTGTGCTTGGAAGCGTCAGCCTCGATAGCCTTAGCCATCTTCTCAATCTCGCTCAGGTCAAAACCGAAGTTGTTGTTGAGCTTGGGAGTAGGCTTGGGAGCGGAAGCGGGCTTTGCTGCTGCAGTGTTGGCTGCGGGAGTGGGTGCAGGCGCAGGAGCAGGCTTTGCAGCTGCATTGTTGTTAGCCGCAGGAGTGGGAGCAGGAGCAGGCGCAGGCTTTGCTGCGGGAGCAGGAGCGGGTGCGGGCTTAGCATTATTTACAGGAGCGGCAGTCTTTACACTCTTGGGTGCTGTGAACTGAGGGATACCGTTCTTCTTGAGAGTATCCTGGGTCTTGGTGAGAAGGTCAGCAGTTTCATTTACCTTAGCAAGGCTGTCCTTGGTAAGAGAATCGAGAATGCCCTTGAGCTGTGTAACGTTGGACTCGATATCTGCAATCTCGGAAAGAACAACAGCCTTCATGTTGTCGGCAGCTGTACGCATCTCAGCAGATCTGTCCTCAGCGTCTGTAAGGATCTTGGAAGCCTTTTCATCAGCAGACTTAACGATGGTGGAAGCCTTGCTGTTAGCGTCGTCAACTACCTGGTTAGCGAGCTTCTTAGCGTCCTCGTCCATCTTTCTTGCGTTTTCCTTAGCCTGAGTAACGATGGTGCTTGCAGTTCTCTGGGCCTCAACGAATACGTTTGTGAGCTCCATAGCACTGTTCTCGGCAGAGGAAGCAGCAGCTGCCTTGTTCTTAGCCTCAACAAGCTCGTTTTCCATATCGGCGAGCTTCTTCTTCAGCTCTTCGATCTCCTTATCCTTCTCAGCGGACTCATCTTCGCAGTTCTTGAGCTGATTCTTGAGAGAGTCATTGCTGGTCTGGAGCTCGGTGATCTTAGCCTTATCGGAAGCCAGGAGCTGCTCATACTTTTCCTTGTCTTCCATGTTTCCGCCGCTGTTTTCAAGAAGCGCCTTCTTTTCTTCAAGCTCGTTTTCAAGAGTATATATCTTTGTATTGAGCTGATCTACATAAGCAAGTACGTCTTTTTTATCAAATCCGCCGAAATTGACTGTTTTGAGGAATCCGGTTCCGTCCATGATAAAATACCTCCAAAAATAAATAGAAAAATTGCGAGTCTGACGGTAGATTAACCTCAGCCCGTCTTAATACACCTATTATAACACATTGTTCAAATTACAGCAACCAATTTTGACAAAAAAATGTGCATAAACTTATGTTGTGAATTTTGTCATCAATTACAAATATACATAAACTTTGACACGATTACACTGCAATATATACAAAAAGGTGCGAAAGGCCGCCGAAATATTTACATATGATACAATAAAAACGATAGAAAAAACACATTCGGATATGTTATATTATATTTGTAGCTTACAATAGGCTGTTGGAGTCGGAGGAGCATATGGAAAATTGTAATGAGTTTTGCAGGGAGATAGATGTATCCACCAGGAAGTCCATGTTCCGTTCGCTGTTTCGTGTATGGGCTGCGGCAGCGACTGCGGCTCTGGTGATGTACCTGGTCATCCCGTATGTGGATATCTGGGCGTTTCTCTGGAAATAAGTTTGCAGAGTTGTATGATGTGCTGTATAGCTCCGCTAAAATTGTGGCTTTGATTGTGATATTTTACAAAACTCGATTTTTTTGATAAAAAGCCTTGACTTTTAGCGAATAATAGCGTATAATAAACAAGTCGCTTGAAACTGAAACAAAAACAAACGACAAAAATAATATGGCGGTATAGCTCAGTTGGCTAGAGCACTTGGTTCATACCCAGGGGGTCGTAGGTTCAAGTCCCACTGCCGCTACCAGACAGGCTGCTGAAATATCGGCAGCTTTGTTGGCCCGTTGGTCAAGAGGTTAAGACGACGCCCTTTCACGGCGTAATCATGGGTTCAATTCCCGTACGGGTCACCAGCTTTTTAATCAGCAAACCACGTAGATACGAGGTTTGCTGATTTCTTTTTTTACCCAAATGCGGTTTTGTCCTTTATCTGTCCTTTATTAAGAATTACTGTCCTTTGCCGTTACTTTCGCACTCTGCTTGTTCTTTGAAGAAAAATCAAGAACCGAAGCGATGGCATCCCCTGCCCTTGCCTGTGCCTGCTGAAATACGTGGCAGTAAATCGAGGTCGTTGTGCTTATAACCGAGTGTCCTAACGCACCCGACACCGCCGCAGCGTCCACGCCCTCATTGATAAGAGCCGAAGCATAGAAGTGTCGCAGGGAGTGAATGTCACAGAAACGGAAATTGTTTGCTTCACAGAATTCTTTGAGCCAGAAATACGGTGTATTGTTGTTCATTGGTCTGCCGTCCCACTTTACGAACAGGCGGTCATAGTCCTGCCACTTCGTACCGAGCTTTACACGCTCCTCGTCCTGTTCCGCTTTATACTCACGGAGCAAGTCCATGACGCTCTGAGAAAATTTCAGCGAACGCTGAGACTTCTTCGTTTTGGTGGTGTCGGTGTAGATACCCTTAGAAGCGGTGTAATTGCTTGTTCTGCGGACGCTGATAACGTTATGCTCCCAGTCAATGTCCTTCCATTCAAGACCAAGCATTTCTCCACGTCTGAATCCGCTGTATATCGCCAAAGTAAAGAAAGTGCGGTAGGTATTTCAGCGGTGCGGTTTCAAGGAGCTGAAAGAGCTGTGCGACTTCTTCCAAAGTGTAGATGTCCTTCTCCTTCTTCTCGCCCTTCGGAACGGTAACACGCTTGCAGGGGTTATCGGTAAGCATTTCCATCTTCACAGCGTAGCTGAACACATCGCTGATGAAGCTGAGATGATGAACGGCTGTCTTTCTCGACAGCGGTCTGCCGTTTTTCAGGCTTTTGCCGTTAAGTGCCAGATCGTTGATAAACTGCTGGATATGTCGGCTGGTGATCTTGTCAAGTCTGAGGTGTCCAATCGCAGGGTATACCCTCACGGTGAGCTGTTTCATACGCTCATAGGACGTGTTTCTGAGGTTGAGCTTTGCATACTCTTCAAACCACTGCTCGGCAAAGTCCTGAAATTTGATATTCGCCGTGACCTGACCTTTCATGCACTTGTCCTCAAAGAGGATCGCCTGCTTCTGAAGCTCTTTCTCAATCTGCTTCTTGTTCATACCGTCCGCAGGCTTCCATGTCATGGTCTGAATGACCTGATTGCCTGATGTATCATATCCGCAGGAAACTCTGATCTGATAGGAGTTTCCTCTTTTTCTTATCGTAGCCATAAGTTGATGTCCTTCCTGTCAACATAGATTTTATGGCATACTCCTGTTACTCTAATGTTAGCGCACTATCGGGCTTTTGTCAAGAGTTTTTCTATCTTTTTTTGGAGTATGCCGAAATCTATGTTCATGTTCTATGGTGTTTGTGGATTTTCTGTCTGTTGTCATTCAAACAGCGTAAAATCGCCGTTCTCAGCATACAAACTTATCCTGTTTGCTGTCTGTCCGTTGAAGTAGGCGAGCAAATCAGCCTTGTTGATAAGCATCTTGCCGTTTACGCCGTCACCTGTCCTAAGATACGGCAGTTTGCCTTGCTTTATCAGCTTGCGGATGGTGTGTTCAGACAGCCCCCTGACCGCTTCGGTGCATTCCTTGACGGTCAGCATCTCAACAGCTTCGGACTTAACCTCGGACACCTGTTCGGAATCATTAGCTTCGATAAGTTCGCTCAAAATGCTTATGAGCTGAGCGATAAGCTCGTTCTTACGATTTGTAGTCATTATTCCCTCCATAGCAGGTACTTCCCCTGCTTTCTATCTTGTTTGTATGTTTATTCCAGTCCCCACGATTTTTTCTTTCTTGTGGGCTGGTATTCTATCTGTTGCGCCTGCTCTCTCTGCTTTTCTGCTTCAACAAGCCGTTTTGCCTGCTCGATCACATCGGGAGCGATTCTCTCAATCTGACGGTAGACAGCCATTGTTGCATTGTACTTCTTGGCCAACGCACTCTTTTCGCTTGTCAGCGTCTGCACCTGTGAGTAAAGAGCTTTGGACTTTGCCTGTTCAGCATCATATAACTGGTCAAAATTCTCCTGATTGGCACGAAGGTCATAGATTGTCAGGTCAGCCTTGTGGGACTTGTCCTGTGCTTTTATGACCAGATCTTCCATTTTATCGACCACACTCTTGATGCCGTCCTTGTGTTTCATGATAGAAACAGGACTTTTCAGCATATCACGCAACTCGTTATGGTAGTTGTCAAACTCCATTTCGAGCTTTCGGTCTTTTTCCAAGTCAGGCAGGAAACACATTATCGACTGGCTTTTCTGCTGCTGTCTTTCATACTCCTGCTTTGCCTTGCTGACCTTTTCCTTGACCTCGGACAACTCCGTTTCTCCGTCCTCCAGCTTCTGCTCCTGCTCGATGAGATCGGCAGTAGCTTCACGGACTTGCTGTTGTGTATCACCGAGGATTTTCTTCTGTTCAGCAAGCTGAGTTTCAGTCGAAACGAGCATTGTCTTTTTAAGTTCAAGCTGATACCGAGCCTGCGTATTCTGCACCGCCAGCTCGTCCGCCTGCCTGCGTTTCTCCTTGTATTCCGGTATCTCTAAAGTCCCTCTCGCCTTTTCGGGAGCAAGTGGCTTGATACCATGTTCAAGGCAGATTTTATTCAGTACTTCCACCTCAGCAGCTCGCCAACGGGCAATAGCCTGCTTACCCTCGCCATACCCCATTTCTTTCAGAGCCTGGGCGATACCGTTCTGAACGTCCTGACCACGCTTGTAATGACCGACAGGAATGTAGTCGATGTGCAGATGCGGGGTGGCTTCGTCCATGTGCAGAACAGCGTTAAAAACATAGAAGTTTGGATTGCGATTCCGGAAACCTTCCATGTACTCTTTCAGGCAGTCAGCTACAAGCTGAAAGTCCTCAGTGCCGTATCCCGAATCCTCACGTTTTCCGATCTGCACAACGTCCTCATAAAAGCTCTTACGTTTGTCGGCGGCAGTACGGACAGTGTTGCAAGGTTTTACACCAAAGAGATGCTCATAGTAGCTGCCGTGAGCCTTGCGGTCGTTACGCTTCTGTTTGGCATTGTAACGCTCGGTGGATTCAGCAAAAAGCTGATCGTATGCTTCGCCTATCGGCTGACGCACGAAGGTGATGTTTTGCGGAGTGCGGAGCGGATCAACATTGTCCGCCATGAACTCCCTGTTATTGTGAGTCAGAGAACCATTTCCCTGACCGAATGAAATTCTTTTTTCTTTCATAGTTTCGCCTTTCTTGTTCATTGGATTTACTTCTTTCTATCTACGAAATCCAATCTGAAAATCATAGGCATCAACTCCTTTCATGACCGCTGAGGCGGAAGGGCTATCGCCAGTCCTGACGGACAAATTTTTCCTGAACGACACAAGAGATGGTCGCAGGAAAAAAGCTACGTAGCAGCGATTACAAGGGTGCAGCACATAGCGTAGTCTTGTGCGTGCGCCGCTTGTAACTCCGTAGTACTTGCGGCAGCATCAGACCGCCACAAGAACTACTCCGCCCTGCGGGGCTATCCCTTACGGGAGAAGAACGGCTGTCGGAGCAGTCGAAATTGTGGGTACATTTATTCAAAAATCCGCATTACATTTTTTGAAAAACATCATATCGGAAATGATATTTTCTGCAAAAATCTCTGCTCGGATTCTGTTAAAACACTCGCTCCGAGATCATAAAAATCAGAACGGCGGCTCCTCCTCGACATCGAGAGTTTCGAGCAGATATTCTATCTCTTTTTTATAGAGATAGCTCTCATAACCGTCGAGGTAGTGAATGTTGCGAGCAACAGCTTCACGAACATCAAGACCGCTTCTTTCTTCAAGGATAGAAATCAGCTTTTCAACCTTTTTCATATCGGGCATACACGTCACCTCCTTTCCGCAAAAATGCTCAACCAACATCAACCGACAGCAACCAACATTCAGCCCTGTCTCTTGTAAAAGTCGCTATACCGCAGTTTCAATGTCAGCCACCACAAAAGCCACAAAATCCAACGTGATTCAGATATGGGGATTCACATGAACCATCTGAGTCTTTTTGTTGTTGGCGGCGGTGACATCTTCGTAAGCAACATAGCCGTATTCAGCAAGAGTATCGAGAGCCGAATAGAAGTCCTTTGCGGACGGAAAAAGATCGCATCGGCAGGCGTGGTAGAGGTCGGACTTCAAGCCATGTTTGATATTCTTGGTCTTGAACATCTGGATGATCTTTTCAGCCTTGACGATGTTCCCGTCGGGAGCGTTGACGCTGAACCCGTATATCGCCTGATAGCGGTAATAATGAGCGAGGTTAAACGCTCTCAGGAGCGTATCAAACGTTTTGTCATAGTAGTACAAACAAAAAATGTATCATCGCCGCTAAACATTTGTGCATATTAACAAATTATTCTTTACGGCTTGACATTTATGTTTGCTTCTTGTATAATAAAATTAGTAAGTACACAATGTGTACCAAGGTGCATATTGCGTACTGAGGTATTGATTAGTACTATAACATTAAGGAGGCGATAATAATGCCACGCAAGTTTGTAATGCCAGACCCTGCTGACCGTAGTCAAAATGAACCGGCTGTTATTCTTAGTCCAACCCAGGTTCTTGGATTGTATAATCAGGAAAACACTGGAGATAAAAAGACAAGAATTGTTGATTCAGTAAAGGATGCGGTTGTCAAAAATGCTAAAGAGGCTGGCTGGGATGAAGTTGAGCCTATAGGCAATCAGATGCTATTAAGGAAAAAATGGTCTGACAAATAATTTTTCGAAAGGAAGGATTTTTATGAGTTCAAAAGATAAAAAAGATAAAATGCTACCTAAGAGAAATGAGCCCGATTCTAATTCTCCTGTAGCACCTATTACACCAATTCAAATGTTAGGTGAGATTTATAGTAATTTATTACCTGGTCAAAAAGTCCCCCTCGAAATGCAAAAAAATAAAAATAATAGCATGACATTAAAATCTCCCGAAACTGGTGATACTATTGTAGCGAATGAAAGTGGAAATAATGTCAGATATAAGTACAATCCAAAGAAAAAGTAATATTTATAACTGCCCTATCTACGTGTTGACGAAGTTAAGGCAGTTATTTTTTATCCATTTCCATGTTGGTGAAATAAGTTGCTAGGATTGCCTGTATCGTCATGAACACCTGTTCGCAGAGCATCAAGCGGAAAAAGAATTGCATCTGTCCTCTGCCGCAATGGTCGGGGTTCTCCCCATGAAATACTAATCATTTTGTCGGTTTCCTCTTTTTTTGTAATTTTTCTTTTATTTCTCTTGACAGATTGCGTACGATGTGCTATAATATATCAAGAAATAACACGTTTCAATCTCTAAGATATATTATATGCTACCTAAGCAGCATTTGTCAAGTGAAAATAATCAGAACGAGTTAAGTTCTGCCTTTTGCACAAATTGGAGGGACACAAAATGACTGTCTTTTGGAGAAAATACAATGAACTTTGCGATGAGAGAGGAATCAAGCCGAGGACATTAGCCACCGAGCTTGGTATCTCGGCAGCGACCGTCACCAAATGGGTGAATGACGGTATGCCTAATCTCGAAATGATAACGAGGATAGCGGAATACTTCGATGTTCCGATAGATTATCTGATAAACGAGGACGATACGCCGATCATTCCGCAGGCAAATAAGAAAAGAAGTGTGTTCAAGTCGGTAAGCTCCCTTTCACAGAGGTGGGTTAGCCTTCGCCGTGGAAGTGAGATCAGCCTGGAAATGCAGCTCAAGATCATTCCCTATGTGAATTGTACGGTGCAGTTCCTCAACAATGATAAGTATATAGAGTACGTCCCCGAAACAGCATACGATATCGAGCATCTGAAAGACACCGAAACGATATTCGATATACTGGGCATTCTCGATCACTGTGCTGACACTGAAAGTTACCGCATCGTGCAGGTGCAGCTCTCACGCATCGTGCTGTATCACCTGAAAGAAAAAGGCTTTGACCGTGAAGCTCTCCGCACCGAGCATCTCGATCAGGAGAAGATGGAGTATCTCTACACGGGAAAGGACAGCGGTAAGACGCATAACTACGGACTGAACTTCTCGGATATGGACTTTCTCAGGGAGTTTACAGGGTTGAGTTATCAGGTAATGTTTACGGGGTGTGAATAAAATATAGTAAAGAAACCTCCGCAAGATTATTTTCCTGCGGAGGTTTTGGGTATTACAATAGCATAATCAAACTATACTAAATGACTTAATTTGCTTTCAGTGAATCTAAGCAGATAGTAAAGTTTATCAATAACTCTGTAATCATTTATTGTTTTAATTTGCGATTGGCAATAATCAATTATTTCATTCAAAAAATCAATACTTGAAAAATAGCATCCTTGTAATACAATATTGTTTTCGGGATAATGTAAATAATTTAATATATACTTTTCGTCGATGTCCTTTTCAACAACACCTCTACCAAAAGATGATTCGCCTATTATAGGAAGTAAATTAGCCTGGGGAGAGTTTTGAAGAAAAGCATCGATTGCCTTTTGAACGCTCTCATCGATCTTTTCAGCAACAAAACTGTCAATTAAAATGCGAGGATGTACCGCAACTTTTGATTCCAACTTATATGCCTCTACTACAGCTGGACCAAAAAACATATTTCTTTCGGAATCAACGTAAGCATCTCCGTAATATACGCCTCCACGAAACAGTATCTTTTCTTTTAGAAGTCTTAAAAATATAGGTTCACAATTACACAATGCCACCTTAAATAATGCGCCAATATCCTTGCGTTCTTCTTCAATATCCTCTTTGAATTGATAAAAAATGTAAGCACAATCTGAAAAGGTAAACACCTTACGCTGATATGCGGTATGTGGCATATCATTTTTGAGTTGTGATTGGAACTCTTCATGAAAAACAGTGTTTATAAGATAGGATTCTTGAAAATCTGTCTTATTCTGACTTCCAAGGACATCAACGAAAATTATTAGATACTTCGAGTAATTTCTCTGTTTATTAGTCATATTAACCTCACATTTCAATGATATGGTACAATTTCAACTACATACAAGCCAATTACTTGCACATTCCTGTATGTAATCATACCATTCGGTTTCATTTTCAGAAGTATCAACTTTGTTTATTATCATATCGAGAAGTCTGCGAACATCTGATGATTTTGGCTGTGTGCTGTAATTATATGAGTTTTCAACCAGTTTCATAAACAAGTCTAAATCAAGTGGAACAATCTTAGATTTTCCACCATAATAGGAGATATTAGTCCTATTCAACGTGAAGAAATGTGCTACTACCGCAGGATTGATATTCGGAGCTATAAACAGGCAATATGTATCTTTGCCTGAACGCTTCTTCAATTGACCATAGTGTCTTGCAACAGGTTCTCCCTCTGTTTCATATTGCCTTTGTCCTGACTGCAAGGTGACCTCTACCGACATTGAATAATCTGAGTAATCGCACTCTATGTCCGGCATATTGCCCTGTGCAGTAGATAACGGCTGTCCGGAATCATCAAACTTAAAGTTACCCTTAATATCTCCGCCATCAAGCATAGTCATTGCTCTCCATGTATTATACTCAAACATTAACGGCGCATCATAGTACTCATCAGATATAATTTCATTGAATGTATCAATAATTTCGGAATATAGAGCATACGACTTTATTTCAGCAACCTGTTCGTGAATGACAGCTTCTTTATGCCTTTGGACAATATCATCACGCAAATCTTTGAGCTTCTCAAGCTCCATTCCACTTAGTTCTCTTTTTGTATAAGAACCTATCTTCATAAGAATATCAATGATATTATCTTTGTTATCCGTATAAAGAACAGGGGTATCCTTTGAAAATAAATGCTGCTTATATTGTACTGAATCAGTAACAAACACTGGATTTCTGTCAACATTAGCAAGAATAAAATCTGCTTCTGTAATTTTATCAGCAAAAATAGAAATTGATCTGTTTTTATGAGAAATAGATATTAAGCCTGTATATCTCAGATATCTAAAGCAAGCGTCTGTGTAATCTCGCATATTGCTCTTTTTAGTAGAAATAAACTTTTTAAGACTTGCATCTGTTGTTTCTCTTGTTTTTGTTTTGCCCGATGCGATAGTGTCAGAGTATAGTTCTTTTATTGCCGAAGTCCATGTTTCATCTACTAATTTTTTGTATTTTCCACGATATTCTTCTTCCTTTTTTCTGAAAGCAAGTATCATATTTTTAATTGTATCAAAGTTATGATAATCCGTTAATTGCAGAGCAAATATTTTAATTTCGTCAAACGTTAAGTATTCAAGTGTGCGTACTAACCTAAGAATTTCAAGGTATGGGCGAACACAAAACGAACCTGAAGTATCACCATTTTCAACATGGTAAGGTGATGGTAACTGATATTTCAATAGTTGTCTGAGGAAGATTTCTTGAGGTCTTTTGCCATAAACTAACGCTTTTCCAGCTTCTGTCAAAGAGATAGAAGGCTGTAAGTCTACAAAACCCAATGCTTTAGGCGCCCTGTTTATTCTATCTCTTGCACTAAATGCTTTATCAGAAGGAGAGCCATTACCTTCAAAGAAGCTGGATTTTGCAAGCTCGTCAATAAAAGCCTCCTGAGAGTATGCATTCCATTCTTTACCCTCAAACTTTTCGTGTAACAAACGAATTTCAGGGATCATCTTTTGAGGTGATCTTGGTGAAGTAGTAAAGAACAGAACTTTATTTCTTAAAACAGCCATATATTTGATCCTTAATAATTCTTTACAACTATGTGCATTTTATCATTGTTGAATCTATTCTTAATATTCACAGAATAGTTTTTATAATACTCATCAAAAATATATTCACCATATAACTCTTCTGTCAACGGAGTTTTACCTATAATCATTAAGGCACGACAAGGAAGGTTTCTGAAATCAGCAGCCAGACGGCGATGTTCAGCCTCATCAAACCCGTTCATCAAATCAATATTTCCATAATCATTAAATACACAATCATATGGGGGATCGAGAAAAATGAAATCTTCTTCCTGAGCCATGTCAAATATTCTTCTATAATCGAGATTATATAACTCAGCACGTTGCAAAAGTTCACTGTGTTCTGGAGTAATCAAGTGAGTATTGAGGTTAGGATATCTGCCGAACGGTACGTTATATTCACCGCTATTATTATATCTTATCATTCCTGAATATGCAGTCTTATTTATGAAGAAATAAATAACACCATCTAAGTATGACCCATCAGGATGATTAAACAATTCTCTCATATGATAATACAAATCTTCGTTTGCATTTGGTACTCGCTCGTCAGGAGTTAAGGCTTTTAATCTTTTGAATTCAGCCTGATTACGCTCATAAATCGCTTGAATACCATCAAGTTGCGTTCTCATATCAGGATATTGATCTCTTAATTGCGTATAAAAAGTCATAAGCCTTTCATTAACATCATTTAAAATGGCATTATCAGGCTCCAAATAGAAAAAAACAGCTCCGCCACCAAAGAAAGGCTCAATGTATCTATTAAAATCATCTGGTATATATTGTAAAAAACGTGGAATCTCTCTCGATTTTCCACCTCTGTACTTTAACACGGGATTCATAATCATACCTCCAGACCAAACACTTCCCCTATTATTATAACATAGTTATAATAATAGCACAATACAACATTTGAAAAATCTCCTTTTTGCACAATAAAGTCCCTTGAAATTGTCTGTTTCAAGGGACTTATGGTTAAACGTATATCATACACTCAAACACCGCTTCGCTCGCCATACTGACGAAGCAGTTTTCAAGGCCGAGCATCTTCACGGAGTCACCGCTGAGGACAGCTTTCTGATAGCAACTGTCAGTCTGCTTCCAAAGCTCCACCTGACGGGAGATAGCTTCACCGACTTTATGCTCCATATCATCAAGGTACTGCATGATCCTACCCTCTTTGACGAGCCTGCGAAGCCTGTCGGGACAATGGCTGTCAGAGAAATGAAGATGATACCTGATGAAATCGGTGCTGTAGGTCTTGCTCTCCTCGGTCTGAGTATCAGTGTTGAAGTGAGTGACGGTCAAGGTGTTGGTGTCCAGTCTCCACAGCGAAACTGATTTCTTTTTCAGCGGGCTGTATTCAGTTTGTTCGCTCTTGTATCTGCTCATAGTTATTCCCTCCTGTTAATGATTACTCACGGATAACAAATCTGTGATCCGTGACATGAAGCAAAATCTCTTTTTAGGGTTATGGGCATTTTTGCCAAAAACTCTGCTCACTTAATAGGCTTTATCATTTCGAGGACGAGCTGTGCGCCGACCTTGAAGCCCTTGCGGA
Organism: Huintestinicola butyrica; assembly: GCF_025567215.1. Lineage (NCBI taxonomy): Bacteria > Bacillati > Bacillota > Clostridia > Eubacteriales > Oscillospiraceae > Huintestinicola > Huintestinicola butyrica. Next base: position 67,673 of record NZ_JAOQKB010000004.1, on the reverse strand, counting down.
ATTCATTACGGTTGGAGAGATTATGCAGCTCAATGTCCGCTGACTGATACTCATCGAGAATGTCAGTGCGGTCGGGATAGGCTTTCTTCAACTCAGCTTCTGCCTTGACGAGCCTGTCGAGAGCTGTCTTGTATGAACCATCCATATCCTCAATCTCGGTCAGGTGGAACAGGTCATAATCATAAAGTTCATCGAGAATATTTTTCATTTTCGTGTCCTCCATATTATTTGGTTGATGTTCTTCTCAAAAGAAAATAACAGGAGTATGACCATAACGTTGTCCTTTGTCTGTCCTTTACAAGTTTCAAAAAGATAGAATAAAGGACAGCATAATAAAACGAGTTAAGGTTGAAAAATGCCGTAAATACGGGCTATTTCCCATATCACGGCAGGTTAGAAAATGTGAAAAATTTAATTCAATTCCCGTACGGGTCACCAATTCACTTGCTCGCAAACAACGCAGCTACGTTGTTTGCGAGTTTTCTTTTTGGCTAAAAATTGGGCTTGTCCGCTACTTGTCCGCTATTTCAAATTTTCTGTCCGCAGCTGCACTTCAAGCTGTATGATCCTTCCTTTTATTAAGGAATCCGAACGCCTCGTCCATAGCCTCTGATACTCTCGCCTGTGCAGTCTGGAACTGATGGCAATATACATTTAAAGTCGTTCCCGAGTTGCAATGCCCTAACGCATCCGAAACGGTGGTAACGTCAAGTCTGGCAGAGATAAGGGAAGATGCCGCAAAGTGACGGAAACTGTGAATACCGTAGAAAGGCATATCGTTCTTCTCGCAGAACTCTTTAAGCCAGCCGTAGGGAGTCTGATTGTTCATTTCCTCGCCGTTCCACTTGGTAAACAGCCTGTCCGTTTCCACCCACTTATCACCCAGACGGAGCGCTTCTGCGTCCTGCTCATCTTTAAGTTCACGAAGAATATCCATAATAAACGGCGAGATCTTCAAGGTGCGCTGCGAACGCTTTGTCTTAGTGGTATCGGTATATATGCCACGTTCAGCAGTATAATTTGATGTGCGGCGGACACTTATAATATTGTTCTCAAAATCAATGTCCTTCCATTCCAGACCAAGCATTTCACTGCGGCGAAAACCACTGTATGCAATAAGATAAAAGAAAGCTTTATACTTGACGGGTTCACCCATAAGCCTTGTAAGAAGCAAATCCATTTCTTCCTGAGAATAAATCTGCTTTTCCTTTACTTCTCCTTTCGGAATAACGACTTTGCTGCACGGATTATCGGAAATAAGCTCCATTCTCACCGCATAGCTGAATACATCCGAAATAAAACTGAGATTGTGACGTATCGTTTTCGGTGCGAGGGGCTTGCCTGTCTTTTCGTTCGCTCCCTCTTTGGCGAGAGAGTTCACGAAGCCCTGCAAATGCCTTGCTGTGATCTTGTCGATACGCAGATGCCCTATCGCAGGATAGACACGGTGCGTGAGCTGGAGCATTCTCTCGTATGTAGTGCTTCTGAGAGCGTTCTTGGCGTAGTTCTCAAACCATTCCTCCGCAAGCTCCTGAAACTTCATAGCGGAAGTCTTGAAACCGTGGTTGACCGACTCCTCGAACATGACCGCCTGACGGTTCAGCTCTTTTTCAATCTGCCGCTGCGTCATGCCCGGTTCGGGCTTCCAGGTCATTGCCTGTTCCTTGTGATTTCCCTTTGTATCGTAACCGACGGAAACTCTTATCTGATAAGAGTCCCCTCTTTTTCTGATAGTAGCCATAAGATTTATTCTTCTTAAATAAACATAGATTTTATGACATACTCCTGTATATTTATATTGTAACACTTTACTACCATAAAGTTAAGTATGTAATCAGAAATATGTCGGCATATAATGCTCATATTTTTGTTCATGATGTGATTCCCAGATATTCCAAAAGCGCCGCTTTGCTGATAAGTATCTTGCCACGCTTACCCTTGCCTGTTCGGATATACGGAATCTTCTCCTGCGCCACAAGCTGACGAATCGTATGCTCCGATAAGCCTGTTACTGCTTCGGCACACTCCTTGATAGTCAGCATCTCAACCGGAGCTGCGGCAGAAACCGCCGCAGACTCATTCTTCTTTTCGTCCTCGCTTTCTACAAGCTGTGACAACAGCGTAACGATCTGCGCAATAATTTCAGTTTTGTTTTTCTCCATAAGCTTTCTCCTATTCTCTCAGATCAACACATTGGGTCTGAGCTTTTTTATTTCTTTTTCAAATGTCTTGCTTATATTCAAAAATCTTTCCTGCAGATTTTCTATTTCAGGCAGATGTTCGGATTTTTCTGTTTCGGCAATTTTTCTTATCTGTTCAAGAGAGTCACCGCAATAATAAAACGCTCTTGTGATTTTTCTCGATTCGTAAAGATCATATCTTTTCAGATTTTCCTGAACAGCAATTTTGCGTATGAACCTACCTTCGGGAATTTTCAAATATTCAGCTTTACTGCAAATAGCCTCATATTCGCTTTTTGAAAATCTCAGATGACGCACGATATTTCTGCTCATGGATTTTCTCCTCCTCCGACAATTTCAGGAATAGGAATACAGAACTTTTCAGTGTAACTTTCAAGAAAGTCAAGCTGTGTGTTCAGTGCAGAGATATCATTTTCACTGATTTTTCTGTGCGTGTTTATCTCCTTGGCAATAGCGTTCAGCTCGGTTCCCACCATTCTGAAACTTATCAAATCATCATGCAGTGACAAAAGATCATACCGAAGGATTTTTCCGTTTACAGCCGTTCGGCGTATGTATTCGCAGACGCTAACATTGAGTTTTTCTGCTTTTCTTCTGAGAATATCATCTTCCTTCTCACTTAATCTGATATGTTTTTCTATATTTCTTTTAGCCATATTTTTTGCTTTCTCCTTCCTAAATGAGGGGGCTGGGGATGTGCCTCAGAAACGATTTTGTGGGATACAAAATCTACGCTTGCTATCTTCCTGCCCCGCCCTTTCATGCAACAGAGTTGCATACCCCCTTTCAACACGTTGCAAGCTACCTCTTTCCAAGACCGAAAATACCCTTGTTGACCTTTGCCGCAGTAAGTGCTTCTTCCTGTTCAGAGCATTTATCTTTAAGTGCTGTTATCTCCGATCTCTGACTGCTGCAAAGCTCCCTTAACGATGATATTTCACGCTCCAGATCTGAAATGCGGCTGTCCTTTTCATCAAGTAATGCAGTAATATCAGATATACGCTTTTCCAGCTCGCTTATGCGTTTATCCTTTTCTTGAGATAATTGAAAATACTTGCTTGAATCGGACCTGAAGCTCTCTGCAGCTGCCTTATCTTTCTGCACCTTGCTTTCAAGCTCATTTATTCGTTTCTGTAAATCTTCATTATCTGAAACAATCGAAATATTCTGAACACGCATTTTGTCGTTTCCTTCGCAGACAATGTTATACTTGTCCGCAGAAACATTCTTCGGCTTCAGAAATTCGACCGCATAATCATCAAGCAACTTAACTTCATTGCTATTTTTAGAAATGTGGTCTTTCAGTTCTTTAACGTGCCTACGGATTGCAGAGTAAACAGCCTGATGGGATATATGATACATTTTACAAAATTCATTTATGGTCACAGCCTTCCGCCTTTCGGTACTTTTTATATGTACGGTACTTTTATTCCGGTACCATATCGGTACATTTCATTTACTTATCTTTTTGTTTCATACTTATGTACCTGAATGATACCGGAACAGTACCTATTTTCTGTACTTTAGAAGTACAGATGCAGTACATTTCCCGCATCTGTACCTCAAAAATACAGATTTGGTACTTAATCTTCGGTACCGATGTTTAATTTGGTACTGAATGTACTCATGAATGATAAGTTAACTTTTTCTTCATCTTAACATAAGCATTGAAATCATCCTCTTTCGTGTTATTCCGTTTTTTTCTGTCCGGTAAGTCTATTATATCATATTTGATTTTTGAAAATTGACTTGAAGAAGCTGAACGCAAATATACCGAAATATACTTAAGTTTACTCAAATATACTCAAATTATCTCAAAATCTCAGAATATCTTATGAATATTCATAGTATTGTCACAGGGTTTTTGCACCTGAACATTTTGTAAACACTTATGTGATATTGTATTATTTCGTTTTTGGGGAAGTGTTGGTATCTATTTTTCTCTTTTGTTATATATTTGTTTTCTGCTCTTTATGTCCATTATGCCATAATCGGTTTTTCAGAATTGGCTTTCTTTTTTCGGAACGGAAACGTTACGAAAGATTGTTAAACGTTCATAAACATCACTTCAGAAACAGAATCTCTTTTAATTGTTCATAGTTATGCCTTGGCTTTTCGTGCCTGAATATTTTGTAAAGAGTTTCTATGTGTTTATTATGACTATCCTGTTCCCTGTCAATATACAAGTATAGTTACCTTGTTTATTTTAAACAAAATCATGGCTATATTTTTTATATGCATAAAATTCTATTGTCCTGATTTTGAAACAGATAGTATGTTATAATTATCTTAATAAGTAATAATTATATATTTTTTAATATGCGCAAGAAATAATTGTAAGAATATACAAAATATTGTTGTAATTTGCTAAATAATATGTTACAGTGTTAAAAAGCACCTTTGAAGTAATGTAAAATAGGCAATAACAAATCAAGTATAAAAATAATGGAGGTCATCATCAATGCAATTTGATTGGATAAACTTTTACTCGGAATTAGCCACCAAACTATTGTCTTTTAAGAATGACCGAAAAGCGCTGATTGAGAAAATCAAAGCAGTTTATACTTCAATAGATATGAAGATTCCCAAGCTGGACAGCGTAGATGAAATTATTGATATTGACCCGTTTACAGTTTTTGGCCTTTTTAATAAAGGCATAACCAATTCAAACAGATTATCAATTATCACCGGCATAGCAAATGAATTTGGAATTGAAGCGAAAATTCCTGATAATTTTGATGGGATTCCTGTGCTCAATAATTTGAAAGCTACATTTTATGGCTTTGATAAAAGAAAAGAAAATGATATTGAACACCTTTGGGAACTTTTTTCCTCTGCTCTGAAATTATCGGACGCAGATACGGAAGAAAATCGTGCTGCTTTTTCTAAGTGGTATGATATAGTTCACGAACAGCTTTGTATTCGGTGGAATCTGACAATGGCACTTTATTGGATTCGTCCTTATTATTTTATCAATCTGGATTCCAGAAACAGGTGGTATATCACCAATATAGAAAATATGCCTTCGGAATTTGTGGAATCGGTTAAACCCAAATTGAACAAGCTGCCGAATGCAGCGGATTACCTTTTCATCAGGGATGCTTGCAGGTCTGCTATGGAAAACGGTGATTATGAATATAAGAATTTCCCGGAGCTTTCATACTATGCCTGGAAAATTTCCGAACAGGTGAATCAGGAAAAGGCTGTGTCTGCCGAAAAGAAAGCATCAAAGGCTGCATTTCTCCGCTGGTTCAATCCTCTGATTCAGGCTTTGCGTGATTTGGGCGGTTCTGCTACACCTGTTGAAGCTCGTAATAAAATTATTGAAAATGAACATCTTTCTGATGAAGATGTCAATATTACACGAGGCAAGAACAATGTTAACAAGTTTGAAAATGAAGTTGCATTTGCTCGTAATTATTTGGTCAATGCCGGTTACATAGATAAAAGTGTATATGGTGTATGGACATTGACAGAAGCCGGACAAACTGTAGAGATGACTGATGATCTGGCTTCGGATATCTTTAAAAAGGGCGTTGCCGATTATCAGACAAAGCGTGAAAATGGCAGTGCTGCACTTGCAGACGATGATGTATCTACTGTTCATTATTGGATCTATTCACCCGGTGAAGGCGCATCCATGTGGGACGAGTTTTATAATGCAGGTATTATGGCAATTGGCTGGGGAGAAATTGGTGATCTGAAAAACTTTAAAACTAAAGGCGATATTAAAATCAAAATGAAGGAAACCTTTGGTTCAAATCTTTCTTATACGCACGCTGCTCATGCAACGTGGCAGTTTGCCAATGAGATGAAAATCGGCGACGTAATTTTTGTAAAGAACGGCACGCAGCAGCTTGTCGGACGTGGAGTTGTTACATCTGATTATGAATTTGATCCGAACAGAAAAGATGAATACGGCAATATTCGTAAAGTTAACTGGACAAATAAAGGTCAATGGCAGCATCCGGGTAAAGCTGTTATGAAAACCCTTACAGACATCACAACATATACCGAATATGTTGAAAAATTGAATGCATTATTTGAAGACGAAACCGCCGATGATGTTGAGGAAGCGGCAAAAAATTATCCTGTTTATACAGAGGACGATTTCCTGGACGAGGTTTTTATGTCTGATGAAGAATATTCGCAGCTGGTTGGAATACTCAGGAATAAAAAGAACATTATTCTTCAAGGAGCTCCGGGTGTTGGCAAGACCTTTGCCGCAAAACGTCTGGCATATTCAATGATGGGCGTAAAGGATATTGACAGAGTAATGATGGTTCAGTTCCATCAAAGCTACTCCTATGAAGATTTCATTATGGGATTCAGGCCAACAGAAACAGGATTTGAATTAAAAAAAGGTGCTTTCTACAATTTCTGCAAAAAGGCTGAGATCGACAGCGATAATGACTATTTCTTCATCATTGATGAAATTAACAGAGGAAACCTGAGCAAAATTTTTGGTGAGTTATTTATGCTTATTGAAAATGATAAGCGAGGGCTCCCACTTCAGTTATTATACTCCGATGAAAAGTTTGCGGTCCCTGGGAACGTCTATATTATCGGTATGATGAACACAGCCGACCGCAGTCTGGCAATGCTGGATTACGCTCTGCGCAGGCGGTTTGCCTTTTTTGAGCTGAGACCCGGGTTTGAAACCGATGGTTTCCGTGAATATCGCACAACGCTTGATAACGAAAAATTCAACAAGCTCATAAATTGTGTTGAGGGCTTGAATAATGCTATTTCCGCAGATGAGTCTCTTGGAGACGGTTTCTGCATTGGTCACAGCTATTTCTGCAATTTAGACGCCGAAACTATTGATGACCGGTGCTTGTCGGGTATTGTGGAATATGAGTTAATTCCGCTTCTAAAGGAATATTGGTTTGATGAACCTGTGAAGGTCAAGGATTGGAGCAGCAATCTAAGGAGTGCAATTAAGTGATACCTATACAAAATATCTACTATATGCTGTCATATGCTTTTCAGATATTGACCGAGCAAGGCTACAAGAATATTGCCACAGAAAAATTTGGAAATACCGCAGAACTTATGGCTGCTATACTTGCAAAAGGTATATCTTTGCAAATAAAGCGTGGACTTGGAAAAGAATATATTCAAAAGACGGAAGCGCTTTCTTCGCTGCGGGGAAGGATAGATATTGCAGGTTCTGTAAAGACACAGACAATGCTTAAAAAGCAGCTGATATGTGAATACGATGATTTTTCCGTCAACACAACGATGAACCGAATCATCAGATCAACGGTTGATCTTCTGCTGCGCTCTGATATTTCAAAAGAGCGCAAAAAAGAACTGAAAAAGCTGATGGTATATTTCGGTGATGTTGAACCGATAGATCTTCATACCGTAAACTGGAATATCCGCTACAATAGAAATAATCAGACCTATCATATGCTTATCTCGGTTTGTTGGATGGTGGTCAAAGGACTGCTTCATACCAATTCCGAGGGAAGCACCAGGCTTATGGATTTTCTTGATGAACAGCGAATGTGCTGCCTTTATGAGAAATTCATTCTGGAGTATTATCGGCGTGAATTTCCGAAAATTACTGCAAATGCATCTCAGATTCCATGGCAGCTCGATGACGGCATAGGAATGATGCTGCCGGTAATGCAGACGGATATTATGCTTACGTATAAAGAAAAAATTCTTATTATCGACGCAAAGTATTATTCACACACGACTCAGACACAATACGGCACGAAAAAGCTTCATTCGGGTAATCTGTATCAGATCTTCACCTATGTGAAAAACAAAGAATATGAACTGGCGGACTGTCCACATGAAGTATCGGGTATGCTACTGTATGCCAAAACCGATGAGGAAATAATTCCGAACAATCAATATCTTATGAGTGGAAATAAGATAAGTGTCAGGACGCTGGATCTGGACTGCGATTTTACGGAAATTGTGGCACAGCTGAACAGAATCGCAGAAGAACATTTTGATTTGTAAAAGAAAATTTTAGTATAGCTGCGGAGGTGTGTAAAATGTCTAATAAAGAAATACATAAATTTGCCCGTAAATGGTTTGACAAATTCAGAGACACGAAAGCCACCGGACGTGACCTTTGTGAAGATACAGCTTTTGCAGACGAATGCTTTGCTTTAGGCTTTCAGATGGATTGCGGAGAATCATTTATTGCTGCTTATCCTGATTTGAATGTTTTCAGCGACTATCGGGAGCTTGACAAAATAATAGATTCTGTTAAAGACATACAACTTCTTGGTTCAGCTATTTTTTCAAAATGGCGTTACTTTAACCATTGGGCGGGTAATGGAGAAGAAATTACACTCACGGAAAACAGAGGATGGTTTATTACTGCGCTCGGCAGACTGGAACTGCTGACATCAGAATCGGGAGTATCCGGATTTGTATTTAAAGGGACACTAAAAAAAGCAAAGCTCATATCTAATTCACTATGTTATGGACCTTGTCCTATGCCCGATGATGAAATAGAACAGCGGCTGACACTTACCGATGACGGACGTTTATTCTTTACCCGATATAATTACGGAAACGGCGAAAAATACATTAAGTCTGCTGAACGAAGAATTAAGCTCGACAATGAAGTGACTTCTCACCTGCTAAAAATATTGGAGGAATATTTCTCAGATGAATTTAATGTGATCATGGCTACAGATGTTGGTGAATGGAAACTGATACTTACCAATACTGAAGATGAGGATTTCTGCTTCAGAGGATCATTGGTACCAACGAAAAATTCTATACTGGATAACATTTCCGATGTATTCAGAAGCAGTCTTGATATGCCCGAATTGTATATGTTTGACGGGAATGCTTTTAAAGACAGAATCGAAAAAATGGTTATTGATTACCACCGAAATACCAAAATAAAGCCGTCAAATATTCCGGAAGGCACTTTGTGGGAATTTGTAACGTGGGATTACTCGGAAAAGATAGTGATTGACAGAAAAAACGAAACAATGACTTACATTCATAATATCGGAACAGGCTGTGTGGTTGAAAGAAAATATTGCATAGAAGGCGGAATTGATAGCCTGCTTGAAGGATATGATACAGATGAATTTCTCAACACTATTGAAGGAAACCCTGATGATGTGGTAAAAAATCCTTTAGAGACAAAGGATTACACTATTACTATTGATTTTCTTTATGGAAAACAGCGAGTGATAACCGGAACCTTTGATAAATATGGACTGCCCGAGGATTTTCCTGAGCTTGCAAATAACATAATTTCATTTATGCAGTTTTATGAAATAAATGAAATTCTTGACTCTTCGGTTTATGGAAAAGCTTTGCGGCGGCAATCTGAATTGATTTTCTGCAATGTAATATTTGAAGAATATGGCAAAGAATATTGCTACCTTACAGATGATGATACACTTGAAAAAGGTGATCTGGTTATTGTACCCGTGGGACACGATAATCATCGGTCTATTGCAAGAATTTCAAGTATTGAATACCACAAAAAAGAAGAAGCACCGTTTCCAATTGAGCGGATAAAGAAGATTATCCGAAAATGCACAGACAAAGACTTTGAATCTGATGATAAAGATATTTAAGAAAGAAGGACATGATAAAATGACCGAAGATAGATATGCACTTGAATTAGAAAGGGCAATTTTTAACTGGTACTATGGCGATGATAACGCAGCACCGGAAGCAGTATTCAATGCTGTTGCAAATGGACTGAACAATGATATGCAGGTCATAGTACCTATCGAACTTCTCGAGGCTATGCTTCAGGCGATAGGAGATCCCGAAAAAGCAAAAATCGGTGAAACTTTTTCAGTAAGTGAAGATATACCGATAAAGTTCAGACACTTAGCAGCTGACGAAGACGGTCACTACTTTATTCCTCTTTTTACAAGTCATGAGGAACTGGAAAAAGGAGAGTCCTCATCTTCAATAAACCAATCTCTGAAAGTATTGTTTGAAGCAGTTGATAACTGGACGGACTGCGTTGGATATATCATCAATCCCTGGGGACAGAAGCTTTTTTTGCAAAAGGATATCATTAAAATGCTTTCCAAATACAATCCGAAATCTCATATTTCCTTTGTGAAAGGCAGCGTCATTGATATGCACGTTGATGCTATCGTCAACGCAGCAAACAGCAGCCTTCTTGGCGGCGGAGGCGTAGACGGAGCTATTCATATGGCTGCAGGCCCTGAATTGCTGAGGGAATGCAGAACACTTCATGGCTGCAATATAGGTGAAGCAAAAATAACAGGGGCATACAATATAAAACACGCAGATCATATTATCCATACGGTAGGCCCTGTTTACAGCGGTAAGCCTGACGATGCGGAGCTGCTTGCGGCTTGCTATACCAATTCATTAGATATTGCACTTGAAAACGGATGTAACAGCATTGCTTTCCCCGGTATATCCACAGGAGTATATGGTTATCCGTTAGACGAAGCTGCAAAGGTCTCTCTACTTGCGGTAGTCAGGTGGCTTGATGCACACCCCGATACAGTAATGAACATATATTTCTGCTGCTTTAAAGATGCTGAAATGGCAGCATATATGACTCTTACGAATCATTAATTCAGCTAATGCGGTAAAAGCAAATCAGCTGAATCATTAAGAAATCAGTCGATTTGTAAAACAGGAGTACATCAGAACCCGTCTTCACAAGCATATGCGCACGTCTTTTCGGCAAATTTTGCCGCAGACTGCGTTAAAAATCCTTGCCGGGCGAAAGCCCGCCTGCGGATTTTTGCCTACTCTGCAACAAAATTATGCTCGAAAATCCGCACACATTTCTTATGAAGACAGGTTCTCAATTGTTGTCCGCTGAAGAAGTAAAACCTTCTGAGATTATCAATACTCGCAGTATTCTCTTAGGTGGAGGGGAAAGTAATGTTCAATGATTATATTTGACAGACGTATCTGAATGCAGGTGGAAGAGAGATTGTTGAAAAAATTCAAAAGTAATCTTGCTGACTTTTTTCGGAAGAGTACGCAGACTTTATTTCCGATTTGCATAAATGTTATTGTCCAAGCATAGCTATCAACTCCGGAATAAGCATAAAGGCTCATGTGCATTGTGTTATTGTAAGATTTAGTATTGCGGATAACAAGGCGAGGCTGAAAAACTGCTTTTTGATAATAGAGCAATACATGAAAAATGCTTCTTGATCGCCCTTGACACCCTTTGCAGTAAAACCGAGCTGTTCGGCTGCCTTAATCATACCGTAAGCGTTTGTACCTTGCTTGTCTGTACCTGCAATCTCTCGTATTTTTGAAATGGACAGATTAAGTCCGTATTGCTTTGAGATAGTCGCCAAACACGCTGCTCCGCAGTCGGTTATGTCGTGTTGTTTTACACAGTAGTATTTCATGTATCCTCGCCTCTCCAACGAAATTGTCATATATACTCTATTTAATTATATCATATATCGCTTTTTTATCCAATACACGATTATATTCAAAACTAAACTTTTGTATTCTATTCCACAAATTCATAGCTACAAATCGTTAAAAACAAACATTGAGTCAAAACCACTGGCATAGTCGGTGGCTTGCACAAACCCTATAGGGATTTATTACAGGCGGCGCTTATAACTGTATTGAACAGTCTATCAACCATATAATTTCACAGGCATCCCCCCTCAGGAGATTTTCTTATTTGCCTGATTTCTCAGTAGTAGTTCATTTATTCTCTTCTAAAAGATTAACACAGTATTTTAGTATTGTATCATATTTCATTTTAGCTTCGAACGAGGTATAATCTTCGCCGCTTTCTATCATTTCATTATAAGTGTTAAAATCCTCTTTTGATAAATTAATGTACACATCAGCCTTAGTACCACTAACTGAATTATCACTTCCATCAGGATTTTTAGCACCACTTGGCATATATATAAATACAAGCCGGCTATTTGGAAGACTCATTGCATTATATGAATACATTAAACCTTCACCGCCCGTATTGTTTCCAACTACTAAAGCTAAATTGTTCTTTTTCATATCTGAAACAAACCTATCAGCTGCTGAACCTGTTTTTTGAGACGTAATCAAAATAACGTTCTTATCGTTTTCATTTCCTCCCCTATAATTTTGCTCTGATATAGAACACAATAACTCAATACCATTCTCCGTTTCGTATGGTGACTCATCAACTGAATTAAATTTATGTACCAATCTATTCGCCCAGTCATTGACAATTACTTTATTGGCATCAGAATCAGGCAAATACCAATTACTTACTTCATCAATGTCTTTTGAAAATAAAGACGGATATATGTATTTGGCAGCGTATTGTGTGTTGCCGCCATAATTTTCACGCAAATCAATGATTATGTTACTGCAACTTAAATTATTGAGTTTATCTTTAATATCCTCTCCATAAGGATTTGACATATTGTTTAAGGAAATATATGCGTATTCATCGGTCTCGTAAAATGTATAATCTTCATATTCAACAGCATTTGATGTATTTTGATGGAGAAAAGCTTCTTCCATATATATACTATAACACAATTGCTTTTCAATTACTGTTCCATCAGCAAATTTTATTTTTACTTTTTTACAATCACCATTCAAATCATTAAGTACAATTTTTGTGCGACAGGGCTTTTCATTCTTTCCATCATAAAAAAGATTATATACAGAAATATTCGATGTGATAAAATCATCCACTGCCACACCATCAATTTCTATCAATTGTGCAGTCTCTTCTTCTAATACGCCTGTACTTTCTATCCAATTAAATAAATATTCACCATCAACATAAGTGAATACATAATAGTTGCACGTAGAGTCAATATTATCTTCAATAATATCTGCCCAATAACGATTATACGAAATGACAGCTCTATCTGTAGATATTTTTTTTGAGTTATAACAATGCAGCGTATTTATGCTATCAGGGTATACCAAATCTGTATGGAAGCTTGGGATTTCTTGCGTAAGTGCTACCATTACACAATAAAATTCATAGTCGTTTTTCGTAGATTTGACCATTTCCTGATAGTAATCTTTTCTTTCCGTTATATTAAATCCATAAACAGAATCATATTCATTAATCATTGGCATACTTGATGTAACCGTATTAAAAAAGAAATTGAAATCTTCCAGTTTTTCCTCTTCAGTAAGATTTAGTTCTTGTATTTCTTCTGGTGGAAAAACACTATTAATTATTCCTTTTACGTTGTATTTGAGAATAATTATAACAAATACAACACATAAACATGCCCACAAAATTCCAATCAAGGATATCACTTTCTTTTTCATGCGAATTACCTCTATTTTCATAAAAATATTACATCATCAGCAAATGCAAGCAACTTTACAAAATTACTTACAGTCTGACGTACCATAAGTATAGCATATTTTAGCATTTTTGAAAAGAGGGAAAAATATATTTAATAATGAAGACAGGGTTGCAGTAGTCTTAAACAAGCGTCTTTGACTAAAACAACCCTGTCAATGGTTAATTAGTTACCATACTTCGCACGATAACCAGCCTGCTGACCCTTAGCGTAGCCATAACCGTAGATTGCGGTGCCGATAGCAAGAGCTGTACCAATAACAGCACAGATAGTGCCAATAACGCCGCCCTCTACATCGAGCATGTCAATATACTATAATCTTCATTTCTAAGTAACCACTGATTTAATCGACATTTCTACTTGTTCTGACGATTGA